>NZ_JANLCM010000002.1:658336-987504 GCF_024979235.1 Herbiconiux aconitum | reverse complement strand
CCAGAGCAGAGCGGCCGGCACCTGCAGGATCACCAACGCGATCGTGTCGAGCACGCCCTGCACGATGCCCAGCACCGTCGTCACCACCATGTAGCGCCGCACGTTCGAGGTGTAGGAGGTGATCGCGGCCACGAGAGCGGGTTTGCGGGTCTTCAGCTGACCGAGGATCGTCTTGGCGTACACGGCATCGGCGGCCATCAGGATCATCATCGTCAGCACGATCACCAGCGCGCCCGTGATGCCGGCGACGCTGCCGAGGGCGCCGCTCACCGCGGCCGCGATGTTGCCGGGGTCGATGCCCTTCACGATGTCCTGGATCTGGGCCTGGTCGATGCCGAGACCGGTCAGCCAGCTGCCGATCGCCTGCCCGATCTGCTGGAACTGCGACGCGTAGTCGGGGAGCATCGAGACGAACTGCGAGAACGCGATCAGGATCGTGTAGGTGAACGCGGCCAGCAGGCCGAACACCACCAGGATGACCGCTCCCGTGGCCAGGCCCCGCGGCACTCCGTGCTTCTCGAGGCCCGTGCGCACCGGGCTCGCGCAGATCGTGAGGATCAAGGTGAGCAGAACCGGCGCCAGGATGCCCCGCAGCGAGCTGATCCCGATGGCCACGACGACGGCTGAGGCGAGCCCGACCAGGATGATGGCCCCGCGCGGATACGGCGATCGTGACTCGGTGCTGTCGGTCATCGGCGTGCTCCCGCTCGTTCAGATGCCCTCACGGTAGGCGGGCGGCCGCGCGGCTGTCGTCATCCCGTCAGGGTGATGCAGCGCGGCGGCGCGGTTCGCTAGGTTCCCCTCATGAGCGACGTCCTGTTCACCAACCTCATCTGGATCGTCGTCGTCGCGGCGGATCTGGCCATCCGGATCGCGGCGCTCATCATCGTGCCCCGTGGTCGCAAGCCCACCGCGGCCATGGCCTGGCTGCTCGCGATCTTCCTCATCCCGTTCATCGGCATCCTGCTCTTCCTCGTGATCGGCCGCACGAAGCTGCCGAAGAAGCGCCTCGCCCTGCAGGACACGGTCGACGGGATGATCGCCGAGAAGGCCGCGGGCCTCGACCTCACGCCGCGGCGATCGTCATGGCCGGTGTGGTTCGACAATCTGGTGATCCAGAACGAGCGGCTGACGCGCATCCCGCCGACCGACGGCAACACCGCCACGCTCTACGGCGACTACGAGGGCTCGATCGCCGCGATGACGGCGGAGATCGAGCTGGCCACCACCTTCGTGCACGTCGAGTACTTCATCGTCTCCTTCGACGCCACCACCAAGGACTTCTTCGCCGCGATGGAGGCGGCCGTGAAGCGCGGTGTCACCGTGCGCCTGCTCGCCGACCACCTCTCGTCCACCCGTGCCGTGCACAGCAAGGAGACGTTCGCCGAACTCGACCGGATCGGGGTCATCTGGTCGTACATGCTGCCGGTGCGCCCGTTCAAAGGCGAGATCCAGCGACCGGATCTGCGCAATCACCGCAAACTCGTCGTGGTCGACGGCCGGGTGGCGTTCATGGGGTCGCAGAACCTCATCGACCGCACCTACAACACGCCCAAGAACCTCAAACGGGGTCTCAAATGGCAGGAACTGGTGACACGGCTGAGCGGACCGGTCGTGGCCAGTGTGAACGCGATCTTCCTCGGCGACTGGTTCACCGAGACCGGCGAGCTGATCACCGAAGAGAACGTTCCCGCGGCTCTCCAGCCCCGCGCCTCCGGGCCCGACGCCCTGGAATGCCAGCTCGTGCCGAGCGGCCCCGGGTACGCCTTCGAGAACAACCTGCGCATGTTCCTCGGCCTCATCTACGGGGCCGAACGCAAGGTCATCATCACGAGTCCCTACTTCGTTCCCGACGAGGCGATGATGTACGCCATCACGGCGGCCTGCCAGCGTGGGCTCGAGGTGCAGCTGTTCGTCTCGGAGATCGGCGACCAGGGGCCGGTGTTCCACGCCCAGCGTTCGTACTACGGCGCGCTGCTCGAGGTGGGGGTGCGCATCTTCCAGTACCCGGCCCCGTTCATCCTGCACGCGAAGCACCTGTCGATCGACGACGATCTCGCGGTGATCGGATCGAGCAACATGGACATCCGGTCGTTCAACCTCGATCTCGAGATCTCGCTGCTGGTGCGCGGCAGCTCGTTCGTCGACGGCATGCGCGCGGTCGAGGAGCACTACCGGGCGATCGGGCACGAGCTGACCCGGGAGGAGTGGGAGCGGGAGCCGCTCAGCCGGACGGTGTTCGACGGAGTCGCCCGCCTCACCTCCGCCCTGGAGTGACGATGGCCGATGCGCTGGGACGAGTGCTCCCACTGGCGGTCGCGCTGGCGATCAGTTCGGTGCCGATCCTCGTGACGATCCTCATCCTGCTCTCGCCGAATTCGCGGCGCTCGGCGTTCCCCTTTCTGATCGGGTTCGTGGTGGGGGTCGCCGGCGTGTTCACCGGATGCATCGCCTTGGCCCAGGTGATTCCGACACCGGTCGTGAAGCATCCGCAATCCGCGCTCGGGATCGCCTTGATCGTGATCGGCGCTGCCCTCGTCGTGCTCGCGGTGGTGTCGGGTGTGCAGGCGATGCACAACCAATCACCGGGCGTGCCGAAGTGGATGAACATCGTGACGCGATTCGGCCCGTTGCGCTCCGCGGGGCTGGGCCTGCTGCTCTGCTTCCGACCGAAGTCGATTCTGATCTGCGCGGCCGCCGGGCTGTCGGTGCGCGGCGACCGGCTCTCCCCGGGCGAATTGACCGTGCTGGTGCTCGTGTTCACCCTTCTCGCCACCTCCACCGTGATCGCCCCGATCGTGATCGCCGCGGCCTCGCCGCAGCACGCGCAGAGCTGGCTGCAGGCGATGCGCCATTGGATCGAGAAGAACAACGCGACCGTCACGACGCTCATCCTGCTGATCATCGGCGTGGTCGTCATCGGCGACGGGATCACGCGACTCTGAGGCGGATGTGCCCCTGTCGGGATCACCCGAGTGGGATGACGACAGTGCTACCGGGCTCCGCTTGACTCGCAGCAGCGACCCCGGAGGAACGACGATGAGCACGATTGACGCGGGCGAGATCCGCGAATTGGCCGCTGAGGCCTTCTCCTATCTGTACCCGATCGTCACCATGGACGTGACCCGGATGCAGCTGACCGACACCACCGACGCCACCGCCGTCGGGCACAGCGCCCCGAACGCGTTCTCACACGTGCAGCAGTTTCCGCCGGCCGACTTCCGGAGCGTCGTCGCGCCGAACTTCGACACCCTGTACAGCGTCGTCTGGCTCGACCTCGAAGACGGCCCGATCGTGCTCGGGGTCGCGGATTCCGGCGGGCGCTACTACTTGCTCCCCCTGCTCGACATGTGGACCGACGTGTTCGCGGTGCCGGGGAAACGAACCACCGGCACCGGCGCCGGAACCTTCGTCATCGCGGGGCCGGATTGGAGCGGCGACGTGCCGGCGGGCGCGCACCTCATCCGTGCGACCACCTCGGTGGTGTGGCTGATCGGCCGCACCCAGACCGACGGGCCGGCCGACTACGACGCCGTGCACCGCTTTCAGAGCGGGTTGACGCTGAGTGCGCTCGACGGCGGCGACCTCACACACGAGGTGCGGGCATCCGTCGCCCCGTCCGGTGTCGACCTGACGGGCGAGCCGCTGCACATCGTGAACGGACTCTCGGCGGTCGACTTCCTCGGCTACGCGGCACGGCTCGTGCAGCAGTATCCGCCGCACGCCACCGACTTCTCGGTGCTCGCCCGGATCGCCCGCCTCGGCTTCATGCCGGGGGAGGAGTTCGATGCCTCCGGCCTCGATGCCGACGGGCTGGCCGCGCTGGAAGCCGGCAAGGCGGATGCGCTCGCCCACCAGCTGGCCGAGCTGCCGACCCTGGCCCGCGTCACGAACGGGTGGGTGATGAACACCGACACGATGGGGGTGTACGGCAACTTCTACCTCAAACGCGCCATCGTGGCGATGGTGGGTCTCGGCGCGAACCCCGCCGAGGACGCGGTGTACCCGATGGTCGTCGCCGATTCCGACGGATCACCGATCGTGGGCGAGAAATCGTATCTGCAGCACTTCGAGAAGACCGAGCTGCCCCCGGTGGACGCCTTCTGGTCGGTCACCATGTACGACAAGGACAGTTTCCAGGCAGCCAATCCGCTGGATCGCTTCGCGCTCGGCGACCGCGATCCGCTGGTCTACAACCCCGACGGGTCGCTCGACCTCTACTACAGCGCCACCGACCCCGGCGGCGACCGCACCGCGAACTGGTTGCCGGCGCCGGCCGGACCCTTGCGGATCATCATGCGGCTCTACTCGCCCCAGCCGTCGGCCCTCGACGGCACCTGGAATCCACCCGCACTGAAGCCCGTGGTGCTCTGAGGAGGAACGATCATGACCACCAACTCGCTCGTCACCATCGCGGCCGACAGCGGGGTGCCCCTCTCGCGCAGCAACGCCGAGCGTACCGATGCGGGGCGTTCCGCTCGAGCCCGTTCTCCCCGGCGGAGCCACGCCGTCTGGCGACCAGCCGACGACCGCACCGACGTCGTCGACACGCTCGAGAAGCAGGCGGAGTCGCGAGTGCGCTCCCTCATCCCGGTGCGCTACCAACGGATGCTCAGCTCGCCGTTCGCCTTCTACCGGGGAGGCGCTGCCATCATGGCGGGCGATCTCGCCGCCCTGCCCGACTCGGGCATCGTCACGCAACTCTGCGGCGATGCCCACCTGGCGAACTTCGGCCTGTTCAAGACGCCCGAGCGATCCTTGATCTTCGACCTCAACGACTTCGACGAGACCGCGCGAGGCCCCTTCGAGTGGGACGTGAAGCGGCTCGCGGCCAGTTTCGAGATCGCCGCGCGGCATCGGGGGTTCTCCGACGCCGACCGGCGGGCGACCGTTCTGGCCGTGGCGGGCGCCTACCGCAGTGCGATCCGCCGCGCCGCTTCAGGCAGGGTTCTCGACAGCTGGTACGAGCGCCTCGAGGCGAACGAGGTGCGCGCTCTGCTGCGCGAGGCCGCCGCCGAGGGCACCGCCAAGCAGCACCAGATGAAGGTCACCGAGTCGACGATCGCGTCGGCCAACGAGCACGACAGTGCCCGGGCCTTCTCGAAGTTGGTGCGCGAGGTCGACGGCCGACTGAAGTTCGTCTCCACGCCGCCGCTGATCGTGCCGGTCGAGGAGCTGCCCCCCGACGAGGGCGGGTTCGGCGGCGGCGACCTGGTCGACGACCGTGTGGCCATCCCGGCCCTGTTGCGCAGCTACCAGTCCACGCTGCTCGACCAGCCGCATCCGTTGCGGGAGTTCAGCTATTACCATCTCGCCCGGAAGGTGGTGGGAGTCGGGAGCGTCGGCACCCGGGCATGGGTGATTCTGTTGCAGGGCACGGATGCGGGCGATCCGCTGCTGCTGCAGGCGAAGCAAGCCCAGCGATCGGTTCTCGAGTTCGGAATGGATGCGCCGGAGTACGAGAACCACGGCGAACGGGTGGTGCGGGGCCAGCGGCTGATGCAGGCTGCGAGCGACTCGTTCCTCGGCTGGCAACGGGTGGATCGGGTCGACGGCACGTCGCGGGACTACTACATCCGTCAGCTCAGTGACGGCAAGGCATCCGTCGACATGGAGCGGGCTCGGCCTGCGGGTGCGCTGATCTACGCCCGGCTCTGCGGGGAGACCCTCGCCCGGGCGCACGCCCGAGCCGGAAGCCGGCTCGAGATCAGCGCCTACCTGGGCGCCCGAGACGTGTTCGATCAGGCTGTTGCGGAGTTCGCTGACCGCTACGCTGATCAGAACGACGCGGACTACGAGAGTGTGCGGGCGGCGGCCGAGTCGGGGCGGATCACGGCGAACAGCTAGGTGATGGTGTCAGCACGGATGGTGTGAGTGCGTATGCTGTCAGCGCGGATGCTGTCAGTGCGGATGGAGTCAGTGCGGATGGTGTCGGAGCGAACCCTGCGTCAGACCCTCGTCACGCCCGAGCTGGTCTCCGGCATCGTTCTGGTCAGCGTCTTCGTGGCCGTGGCCGACCAGAACGACGGTGTGCTCGACGTCTTCGCCATCACCGTGGTGAGCGTGCTCGTCTTCTGGTTCACCGAAGTCTTCTCGCACACCGTGGCGGAGCAGCGTCGACGCACGTCGGACGACTCCGTCGACCTCGGCAAGTCCCTCCGGATCGCCCTGGCGAAATCGCGGGGCTTCCTGTTCGCCGCGATCCTGCCGACCGTCTTCCTCGTGATCGGGCTGTTCGGTGTCAACGAGGGCATCGTCGCCTATTGGGCGGCGCTCTGGGTGGGGGTCGCGTCTCTCGCCGTGATCGGCTGGATCGCTTTCGAAGGGCGGGGTAACCGCTGGTACTGGCGGGTCGGGGGAGCGCTCGCGACCGCGTGCCTCGGTCTCATGGCGGTGCTGCTGAAGATCCTGGTGCACTGAGCCCCTCTAATGGGTCACCCGCATTTATTTGCCACACGTTAACGAAGTGGGGTCCCGGATTCGCGGGGTGACCGCGCTACGCTCGGCCCATGCGCTTCGGTCTCTTCGTTCCCCAAGGTTGGCGTTTCGATCTGGTGGGCATCCCCACCGAGGATCATTGGAGCACGATGCGGTCGATCGCCGCACACGCCGATGCCGGTGTGTGGGAGTCGGTCTGGGTCTACGACCACTTCCACACCACCCCGGTGCCGAGTGAGGAGGCCACGCACGAGGCCTGGACGCTGATGAGCGCGCTCGCGGCATCCACCTCCCGTGTGCGGCTCGGGCAGATGTGCACCTGCGCGGGCTACCGCAATCCGGCCTACCTCGCGAAGGTGGCCGCCACCGTTGACGCGATCTCGGGTGGCCGCGTCGAGATGGGCATCGGCGGTGGCTGGTACGAGCACGAATGGCGTGCCTACGGCTACGGATTCCCCGCCATCGGCGACCGGCTCGGCATGCTCGACGAGACGGTGCAGATCTTCCGCGCGGCCTGGACCGACGGTGTCGTCTCGCACCAGGGCGCGCACTTCACCCTCGACGGTGCGATCGTCCGCCCCCTGCCGCTGCAGCCGGGCGGCATCCCGATCTGGGTCGCGGGTGGCGGCGAGAAGGTGACTCTGCGGATCGCCGCCCAGTACGCCGACTACACGAACTTCGGGGGCACGCCGGAGGAGTTCGACCACAAGAGTGCCGTGCTGCGCGCGCATTGCGACCGCCTCGGGCGCGATTTCGGCACCATCACCCGCACCACCAACTACGGTGCGGTCGTGGGGGAGACCGAGTCGGAGGTGGAGGACCGCCTCCGGATCATCGAAGAGCGCGTCGCGCCCCACCTCGGCGAGAAGACCACCGAGACCTTCATGCAGGCCTACCGCGGCCCCAACGCCCTCGGAGTCGGAACGGTCGAGCAGGTCACCGAACGCCTCGCCGACATGGCCGCGCGCGGCTTGGATTACAGCATCTTCTACGCACCGGAGGCCGCCTACGACCTCTCGGGCATCCGTCTGCTCGAGGAACGGGTCATCCCCGCCCTCTCCTGACGACTGCGCTCAGTCGCGGCGGCCTCGATCGGGGTGCTGTCTCAGTCGATCCGTGACACCTGGTAATGGCTGATCAGCCACTCCCCGCCGACCTTCCGCAGCACCACCGTGAGGTGCACCGCGATGGTGGGGCGATCGGTGAACCCGAAGTCCACGGTCTGGTAGCCCACGATCACGTCGTCGGCCAGCTGCCGGGCGTCGAGGATGCGGTAGTCGGCGGTGAGGCCGAGCGGCTGCGACGCATAGTATTCCGTGACTCCGGCGCGACCGATCGAATGGGTCGGGCGGAAGCCCTGGAACAGGGCGTCCTCGGTGAAGAAGGTGGCGACCTTCTCCGGCTCGTGGTTCTCGATGGCGGCCTTCCAGCCGTCGAGCACGGCTGCGACCGTGCGTTCGGTGTCGCTCATGGTGTCGGTCTCGCTTTCGCTTTGGGCCATGATCTCAGTGCCCGGCGTTCTGGCCACCGTCGACGTGCAGGATCTCACCCGTCACGAAGGTCGCGGAGTCGAGGAAGAGGATGGCGTCGACGATGTCGTCGATCTCGCCCATCCGGTTCAACGGGTGCATGCCGGCCAGGGTCTCGTGGTAGGCCTCGGGGTTCATCGGTGTCTTGATCAAGCCAGGGGCGACGGCGTTGACCCGGATGCCGCGGCTCGCGTATTCGATGGCGAGACCCTTGGTGAGGGCGTTGAGACCGCCCTTGGTGATCGACGCCAGGGCGGCGGGAACGCGGGCATCGGGCTGGTCGACGAGCGCGGTGGTGATGCTCACCACGTGGCCGCCCTCACCCTGCTCGAGCAGGCGGGCGACGACGGCCTGCGTGACGTGGAAGACGCCGCCGACGTTCACGGCCTGGGTGGATTCGAAGTCCTCCTGCGTCCACTCCGTGAACGGCTTGGAGGCGAAGACTCCGGCGTTGTTGACGAGGGTGTCGATGCGGCCGAAATTCTCCACGGCTGCTGCGACCACGCGCCGGGCGGTCTCGGGATCGCTGATGTCGCCGGCGATGGTGACGACGTCGGGGTCGTTCGAGGGTGTGATCGATCGAGAGGTCGCGACGACCGCGAAGCCGCGCTTCCTGAAGCCCTCCACGACACCCGCTCCGATGCCCTGGGATGCTCCGGTGACGACGACGACCTTCTTCTGTGTGCTCATGATTCCGTTCTCTTCCGATGTTGGTAGACGATCAGTCAACTACTGATGAGACATTCATAGACGATCGGTCAACAAAAGTCAAGCGGCCTCTCGGGCAGCCCAGTCGGCGAAGGAGGTCGGCGCCCGGTGCAGCGCACGCTGCACGCCGTCGCTGACCCGGGCATCCGCGCCGCTCCGGATGCCCCTGAGCATCGCCATCCGCCATGTCACGTAGGCCTCGGGCGTGCCCGCGGCTCGCAGTCTCGCGATGTGGTCATCGTCGCTCTCGTCGACGAAGACGACGCTGTGACCGGTGACAGCGTTGAGAGCGCCGACGGCCTGATCGAAGGTGATCGCCTCGGGTCCCGAGAGCTCGAGCACCTCGCCGTCGAAGCCGTCGTCGGCCAGCACGACGGCAGCCACCTCGGCGATGTCGGCCACGTCGATGAACGGCTCGGCGCCGTCGCCTACCGGCGCGATGACCCGCCCGTCGACGGGAACGAACATCGCCTCGGTGAAGTTCTGGGCGAAATGCGAGGGCCGGAGGATGGTGCTCGGCACAGGCCCCGAGCGCAAGGCATCCTCTGCCCGGGCGACGATCCCGGTGGGCAGGAACTCGACGCCCCGGGCCGAGAGCAGCACGACGCGTGCCACCCCGGCGGCATCGGCGACGCGGAGGAACTCGGTGAGCTGCGGTGTCCAGTCGGTCGCCGATCCCGGGCCCACCACGAAGACGCCCTCCACGCCGCGGAGGGCCTCGGGGTAGGTCGAGGGGTTTCGCCAGTCGAAGACCACGTCGCCGCGAGGCCCGCGGCTCGCCAGTCGAGGAGCGTGGCCCGCGATGCGGAGCTGCTGGGCGAGGCGGCGCCCGGTCTTGCCGGTGCCACCGAGAATCAAGAAGGTACTCATGATGGTTCCAACCGTGGAAGCCGATCCGGCATGCCCGACGGCGGTCGCCGCACCGGGCTCGGGTCGGCAAGGGCGGGCGATCATCCGGCATCATGGTGATCCATGAGCACTGCTGAACTCCTTGCCGCCTACGACGACCAACTGCGCACCGACGCCGAGACGCCGAGCGCCATCGAAGTCGCCCTTCTGGGGCCGTTGCGCCTCGTGACCTTCGCGAACGGCCGCGGATTCGTGACCTACCGCGACCTCGGGGGAGCCGATGCGGGCGAGATCCGACGACTCGTCGCCGAGGCCCTGGCGCACTACCGCGCCGACCCGGAGATCACCCGGGTGGAGTGGAAGACTCGCGGGCACGACATCGCACCCGGCCTCCATGAGGCACTCCTCGACCACGGGTTCACCCCCGACGAGCAGGAGTCCATCATGATCGGCTCGGCGGAGGCGCTCGCGGTCGATATTCCGCTGCCCGCCGGCGCGACGCTGCGCCAGGTGAGCGTGGAAGCCGACGTTCGAGCGATGAGCGCCATGCAGGACGAGGTTTTCGGAGACGCACCCTCCGATGAGATGGCGAACGCGCTGCTTCGTCGACTCGGGTTCGGTGACGGGATGGAGCTCTGGGTGGTCGAAGTGGAGGGCGAGATCGTGTCCGCGGGTCGCCTCGAACCCGTTGCCGGCACGTCGTTCGCCGGCATCTGGGGCGGGGCGACGCGCGCGGAGTGGCGGGGTCGTGGCCTCTACCGCGCGCTCACCGCCGCGCGGGCGCAGTCAGCCATCTCCGCGGGGAAGTCGCTCATCCACAGCGATTCGACCGAGTACTCGCGACCGATCCTCGAGCGTTCGGGTCTGCAGAAGGTCTCGACGACCACCCCGTACCGCTGGCGGCGCAGCTAGACCGGCCAGACGTGTGCTGCTCGGCCCTCACGAACTCCGACCGGATGCACCCGCCATCCGTGACGACCTCAGGTCATTGCGTCTGATCGGTCGGACGGATGAGGATCTCGTTCACCGCGACGTGCGCCGGCTGCGAGGCCGCGTAGAGCACGGCAGCGGCGATGTCGGCGGGCTGCAGGGTGCGCATCTGCGTCGCCAGCTGCGCGGCCATCGCGCGCGACACCGGGTCGGAGATGTGGGTGGTGAGCTCGGTCGAGGTGAACCCCGGCTCCACCACGACGACCCGCACGCCCCGCGTGGTGACCTCCTGGCGCAGGGCCTCGGAGAACGCGTTCACCCCGAACTTCGTGGCCGCGTACACGCCTCCGCCGGCGTTCGCGATGCGCCCCGAGGTCGAGGAGAGCTGCACGATCGTGCCCTTGCTCTCCAGCAGGTGGGGCAGCGCCGCGTGGGTCATGTACAGGGTGCCCAGCAGGTTGGTGCCCACCATCCGATCCCACTCCGTGGTGTCGGCGCCGTCGATCAGGCCACTCAGCATGAGGCCGGCGTTGTTCACGAGCACGTCGAGGTGCCCGAACCGCTCGAGGGTGGCCGCGACGGCGGCACGCACGGAGGCCTGATCGGCCACGTCGAGCTCGAGCGGCAACACCTCGCCCTCCGCTCGCTGCGCCAGCGCGTCGAGCCGGTCGACCCGTCGCGCTCCGACGGCCACTTTCGCGCCGGCTGCAGAGAGCGACAGTGCCACCGCCTCCCCGATCCCGGATGACGCGCCCGTGACGAGCACGACCTTTCCGCTCATCGTCTGGCTGGTCTTCGACATGTCGGTCACTGATCGATCTCCTTGAATCCCCGGGTCCTCTAAGCGGACCGCTCGGTCAGTTTGATCGTAATGGCACTTCCCCCGGCAATCGGACCACGCGGTCAGGTTATCCTTGAGCCATGAGCGAACAGGCTTCGAACACCGCGCCCGAGCAGGCACCGGCCCTGCGACGGGATGCCCGACGCAATCGAGAGCGCCTGCTCACCGCCGCGGGAGAACTGCTGGCGCGCGACGGAACGGAGGTCTCGGTCGCCGACATCGCCGCTCGTGCGGGCGTCGGCAAGGGCACGGTGTTCCGCCACTACGCGTCGAAGGACGCGCTGGTCGCTGAGGTGGTGTGCGACGTGCTCGAGACGCTGCTCGCTCGCGGCCAGGAGCTCGCGGCGACGCTCCCGCCGGCCGACGCGCTGCGGGAGTTCATGACTGAGGCGATTCACCGGCAGGCCGACGACCGCGCGTTCTGCGAGGTCGTGGCGGGAGCATCCGCCGACAACGAGCGGGTTCAGGAGTCGATCGAGCGGCTGCACGCCCTCGTCGGCGCACTCACGGCGCGCGCCCGGGAGGCCGGCGCCATCCGCGCCGACGTCACGGGAGACGACATCGCCCTGCTGCTGAGCGGCATCTACCAGACGGCAGCGCCGCTGGCCCGCAGCGAGCCCGCCCTCTGGCGTCGCTACCTCGCGCTGGCGCTGGACGGCCTGCTGCCGCGGCACGCGAATCCGTTGCCGTATCCGTCGCCCCAGCTCGCATCACGGGGTGGTGACTAGTTACTACCGATTCGAAGGGGACCGGTGCCCTATAGGCCACCACTCCTCTTCGAATCCGTAGTAACTCATCAGCGATCGACGCCTGCGGCGTGCTCGACGAAGTCGCGGCCGCCGACGATCTCGTCGTCAGGCAGCGCGTCGGCGAGGCGTGCGAGCTCGGAGGCGTCGAGGCGGATACTCGTCGCCGCAGCGTTCTCCTCGAGCCGCCGGCGGCTGCGTGTGCCCGGGATCGGCACCACGCCCTGCGCCATCAGCCAGGCCAGGGCGATCTGGGCGTTCGAGACGCCCTTCTCGGCTGCGATCGCGTTCACCCGGTCGACGAGTGCGAGATTCGCGGCGATGGCATCGGGCTGGAACCGCGGCAGGCCCCGCCGTGCGTCGTCGGGGTCGAGGTCGTCGACCGAGCGGATGTCGCCGGTGAGGAATCCGCGTCCGAGTGGCGAGAACGCGACGAACCCGATGCCGAGTTCGTCGGTGGTGGCCTTCTCGTCGTTGTGCAGCACGTCGCGCGCGAACAGCGAGAACTCCGATTGCACGGCGGCGAGCGGATGCACGGCGTGCGCCCGCTGGATCGTCGTCGCCGAGGCTTCCGACAGCCCGATGTGCCGCACTTTTCCCTCGGCCACGAGCTCGGCCATGGCGCCGACGCTCTCCTCGATCGGAACGCCGGGATCGACGCGGTGCAGGTAGTAGAGGTCGATCACATCGGTGCCGAGGTGGCGCAGCGAGCGCTCGGCGGCCTTGCGGATGTAGGCCGGGGTGCCGTTGCGACCGTGCACGGTGCCGTCGTCGTCGGTCTCGGCCGACGCCTTCGTGGCGAGCGTCACCTCGTCGCGGCGGTCGCCGAGCGCACGCGCGATCAGCTTCTCGTTCTCGAACGGGCCGTACGCCTCTGCGGTGTCGATGAACGTGACACCGAGGTCGAGGGCGTGGCGCAGGGTGGCGATCGATTCGGTCTCGTCGCTCGCGCCGTAGAAGGCGCTCATGCCCATGGCGCCGAGTCCGATGGCCGACACGGAGAGGCCGTCGCCTAGGGGGGATGTGGGGGTGGTCATGCGGGGTCCTTTCGGGTGGGTGGGGGTGCCGAATCGCCGCTTTCCGGGCTCGCCCGGCCTTCGGCTGGGCGGGCCCTTATTGCTCGCGCCGCCGCTTCTGCGGCGCGAGGCGACATGTTCGCGTGCGGTCGCTGACGCGGCCGCGCGCTCACCCCGGGGTGGGTGAGTGCGGCCCGCGGCTTTCGGTCTCGTTCGTATCTGCGTTCGTATCTGCCTCTATTGCCGCGCGATACGACGTGATCTTCTTCTCCAGGGCGGTGAGGTGCGCCCGCGTTCGGGCGAGGTCGGCGAGCACGCGGGCGCGGTGGCCCTCGAGCACGACGAGACGGTCGGCCTCGGTGCCGGCCTCGCGGCTGAGCTCGGCCATCCGTCGCACGTCGGCGATCGACATGCCGGTCTCGCGGAGCATGATCAGCCCGGCGATCCAGTCGAGGTCGTTGCGTGTGTAGCGGCGGCGACCGCCGGGATCACGCGGCGTGGGGTCGAGCATCAGCCCGGCGCTTTCGTAGTACCGCAGGGTGTCGATGCTCAGCCCGGTCGCGTGTGCGACATCGCCGATTGACAGTCCGTCGGCCGGCACCGGTACGTCGAGACGGGGAAGCGGGACAGGAGGCATACCCCCATGCTGCAACCTGGACCCCACTCCAGGTCAACCCCAGCGAGCGCTACTCCCCGATCACCCGGCAGTGCGTCGTGAGCTGGCCGATGCCGTCGATCCAGATGGTGACCGTGGAGTGGTTCTTCAAGAAGATCTGGGGCTTCCGCGAGTAGCCGGCGCCGGCCGGTGAACCGGTGGAGATCAGCGTGCCGGGCAGCAGCGTGGTCGACTGCGAGAGCACGCTGATCAGCTTCGCGACGCTGTGGATCATCTCGCTCGTCGAGGAGTCCTGCACCGTGCGACCGTCGAGCACCGTGCCCAGTCGCAGATCTTGCGGATCGGGCACTTCGTCTGCGGTGACCACCACGGGCCCCACCGGGGTGAAACCGTCGAAGCTCTTGCAACGGATCCATTGGGCTTCGCTGAACTGCACGTTGCGCGCCGTGATGTCGTTGACGATCGTGTATCCGAAGACGTGGTCGAGGGCATCCGCGATGCTGACGTCTTTGGCCGGCTTGCCGATGATGACGCCCAGTTCGGCCTCGTAGTCGACCTCGCTGCTGAGCGACTCTGGCCAGCTCGTGGTGCCCTCGTGCGGCGCGAGCGAGCTCGGCCAGAAGGCGAAGACGGTGGGCGCCGCCGCCATGTCGAGGTTGAGTTCGGAGGCGTGCGCGCCGTAGTTCAGCCCGATGGCGATGATCGAGGGCGGCCGGGAGACCGCGGGAGCGTGTTCGAACCCCGAGAGGTCGGCGGCGTCGTTCCATCCGTGAGCGGCGACGGCGGCACGGAGGCGCTGCAGTTCGCCGTCTCCCCGCTCGATCAGCTCTTGGAGGTCTCGCGGAGCATCGTCGGCGACCGCTCCGACCGGAAGCACTCGGTGCCCGTCGACGACGTAGAAGCCTGCGGGCTCCCTTCCGGCTGTGGAACGGGGGGACAGGTGCGCGAATCTCACCTGCCCAGGCTATCGGGCACGACCGGTGTACCGGATGGCAGCTCGGCGGCAGTCAGAAGCTGCGGTGCGGGGCCCCGGTCCGCTACGCTGTCGAGTGTTGCGAAGGTGAGGATTGCTCTTGACGATGTTCGATCCCGTGTCCGCGGAGCCGCAGAACGGCGCTGCCCCCGAATCCGCACCCGGAGCGGTGCAGCCGCCCACGGTCGCGTTGCCACCGATGCCCGTCATCGCGCCCGGCCCCCCACCGCGCCGCACCCGCACCGCGGTGTTCGCGCTGGCGATCGTGGGCTTCATCCTTTTGGGCTTCGTCTTCCTCGCCGTCGTGGGCTATCTCGTGCTCGGGCTCGGGCCGGCGGCGTTCGTCATCTGCGCCATCCTCGCCCTGGTGCCGCTTGCCGTCGTCGTCACCGCGATCACGGTGATCGACCGATGGGAACCCGAACCCCGGCCCGCACTCTGGTTCGCGTTCCTCTGGGGGGCTGCGGCATCCATCGCCATCGCCCTGATCGTCGATTTCGGGGTGCAGGTGGCCGTCGCCATCGCAAGCGACGGCCAGAGCACGACGAGCGAGCTGTGGGGGTCGGTGATCCAGGCTCCCATCGTCGAAGAGGGGGCGAAAGCCGTCGGCGTCCTGATCCTGCTGCTGTTCTTCCGCAAGCAGTTCGATGGTCCGGTCGACGGACTGGTCTACGGCTCCACAGTGGCCGCCGGGTTCGCCTTCACCGAGAACATCCTCTACTTCGGTCAGGCGCTGATCGAGTCGGGCGGGGTGGGGCTCGGCTTCACCTTCGTGCTGCGCGGCATCATGTCGCCGTTCGCGCACGTGATGTTCACGGCCTGCACCGGTGTCGCGCTGGGCTTCGCCGCTCGACGCAAGGGCTGGCTGAAGGGCGTGGGCATCTTCTTCGCCGGCCTCCTGCTGGCCATCGCGCTGCACGCGCTCTGGAACGGCTCGACCTTCGTGGTCGAGGGCCTCGACGGCTTCTTCCTCATCTACTTCGTGGTGCAGGTGCCGCTCTTCGCCCTGGCCGTGGTGTTCGTTGTGCTGCTGCGCAAATCAGAGGCGCGACTCACCCGGGCGAGGCTCGGCGAATACGCGGAGGCCGGTTGGTTCAGCCCCGCCGAGGTCGACATGCTCTCGTCGGGAGCGGGAAGGCGGCAGGCGCGGCGCTGGGCGCGCACGCTGCCGGGCGGCAACGGTCCCGCCGCACTGAAGTCGTTCATCCGCGACTCCACCCGTTTGGCGTTCGTGCGGCAACGGCTTCTCGTCGACCGCGCGAACATCGCGCCGAAGCACGACGAGGCGGAGCTGCTCGACGCGATCCTGGCCGACAGGGTCGCGCTGGCCGCGGCGTCCGCTTTGACCTGACCCCCGGGGTGGGATTGGATGGAGACATGACAGATCCCATCGGCACCAAGCCCGAAATCGAATTCCCCGAGGGCCCGGCCCCCACCGCTCTCGAGATCGTCGACGTCGTCGAGGGCACCGGCGCGGAGGCCACTCCCGGCGCGACCGTCGAGGTTCACTACCTCGGCGTCGAATATGAGACCGGCGAGGAGTTCGACTCTTCCTGGAACCGCGGCGAGACCATCACCTTCCCGCTGAACGGCCTGATCGCCGGCTGGCAGGAAGGCATCCCGGGCATGAAGGCCGGCGGTCGTCGCAAGCTCACCATCCCGCCGCACCTGGCCTACGGCCCCGAGGGCAGCGGCCACTTCCTCGCCGGGAAGACGTTGATCTTCGTGATCGACCTGGTCGACGTTCCCTAACACCTCGGATTCACCCTCCGGAAACCTTCGCCTCGGCATCTTCCCGGCATTCGCGGCGTAGACTTGCTTGCCGAATCCGGGAGGTGCCGTGGCGGAGGAAGAACTGGCGCGCGAGCGTGACTACGTCGAAGGACTCTATGCTCGCCTCGATCATCTGCGCAGCGAGGCCGAGCAAGAACTCGCCGCCGTGCGGCGCGAGAATGTCGGTGGCAATCACCAGAGCCGTTCGGAGCGCGATGCCTTCGCCCGTGCGTATGAAGATCGCATCCACCAGCTTCGCGAGGTCGGAGAACGACTAGCGTTCGGCCGGCTCGAACTGATCGATCCCGACACCGACGGCTCCCGGCTGCGCTACATCGGACGCATCGGCCTGCGTGACGAAGACCTCGAACCGCTGCTGCTCGACTGGCGTGCCCCGCAGGCCCGGGCTTTCTACCAGGCCACGGCGGCCACACCGCTCGGCGCCCGGGCCCGTCGCCACCTCACCACGCGCGGCCGTGAGGTCGTTCGCATCGAGGACGAGGTCTTCGACTCCACCCTGCTCGACGAGGAGGGCACCCAGCTCCAGGGCGAGGGCGCCCTGCTCGCGGCCCTCTCCGCACAGCGCACCGGACAGATGCACGACATCGTCTCCACCATTCAGGCCGAGCAGGATCGCGTCATCCGGTCGGAACTGGGTGGCGTGCTCGTGGTGCAGGGCGGCCCCGGAACGGGCAAGACGGCGGTGGCGCTGCACCGCGCCGCCTACCTGCTCTACACCTACCGGGAGCGGCTCGGGTCGAGCGGTGTGCTCGTGGTCGGCCCCAGCCCGGCGTTCCTGCAATACATCAATGCGGTGCTGCCGAGCCTCGGCGAGACCGGCGTCGTGTTGTCGAGTCTCGGGCAGTTGTACCCCGGCCTCGAAGCGCTCGAGGAGGATGCGCCCGCCGTCGCCGCGCTGAAAGGATCGGCCGAGATGGCGGCGCTGGTGCGTCGCGCGGTGCGATCGCGGCAGCGCGTGCCCGAAGAAGCGATCGCCCTCGAGATCAACGGCGAGAAGCTGCTGCTCCAACCCGCGGTGATCGCCGACGCGATGGCGAAGGCGCGCGAGTCGGGCAAGCCCTACAACGAGGGGCGCGTGCAGTTCGTGAAGAACGTGCTGGCGCAGCTGACGCGTCAGCTGGCCGACCAGTTGCGGCGGCGGGGGAGCACGGTCGACGATTCCGATCTCGCTTACCTCCGGGAGGATATCCGCACCGCCTACGACGTGCGCGTCGCGCTCAACACGGCCTGGCTGCCCCTGACCCCCGAGAAGTTGGTCGAAGACCTCTACGCCCGCCCGCAATGGCTCGCGACGATCACGGGGCACTGGTCGAAGGCGAAGCGCGAGCTGCTGAGCCGAGAGCGGGGAAGCGCCTTCACGGTCTCGGATGTTCCGCTGCTCGACGAGGCGGCCGAACTGCTCGGCGAATACGACCCGGGGAACGCCGCCGTGAAACGTGCCGAGAAGGCGCAACGCAAGCGCGATCTCGAGAACGCGAAGAACGCCATCCGCAACATGGAGGTCGGCGGTCTGGTCTCGGCCGAGTCGGTGGTGGCCGGTTTCGAGGAGTCGACGGTGCGCCTCACCACGGCGGAGCGTGCGGCATCCGATCGCTCGTGGACGTACGGGCACATCGTGGTCGACGAAGCGCAGGAGCTCTCGCCGATGCAGTGGCGTGTGCTGCTGCGCAAGTCGCCGCTGCGCTCCTTCACGATCGTGGGGGATGTCGCGCAGGCGAGTTCGGCGGCCTCGTCGACGAGTTGGTCATCGACTCTCGAACCGCTGATCGGCGAGAACTGGCGGCTCGAGGAGTTGACGGTGAACTACCGAACGCCCTCACAGATCGTGGATGCGGCCGAGCGGGTGGCGCACGCCAGCGGACTGACGGTCACACGCTCGCGTTCGGTGCGCACGACGGAATGGCCGGTGACGGCGAGGTCGAGCGACTCGGAGGCGTCGCTCGTCGCGGATGCAGCCGACGAGGCTTCCGCGATGGCCGCCGCGGGCGGAACGGTCGCCGTGATCGCGCCCGTCTCACTGATCCCGTCGTTGACGCGAGTGCTGACGGATGCGTTCGGTTCCGGTGTCGGCGTCGGTGTCGCCGGCCTCTCGCGCCGGGTAGCCCTGCTCGAGCCGGCCGAAGCGAAGGGCCTCGAGTTCGACTCGGTGGTCGTGGTCTCACCGGCCGGGATCGTGGCCGAGAACACCCGCGGCGCCTCGGCTCTCTACGTTGCGATGACGCGCCCCACTCAGCGTCTCGCGCTCCTCTTGGCGCCCGGCGAGGAGCCACCCGCGGGGCTCTGAGGCGAGCGTTCGTGGGGGGCTGAGGGTTGCTGAGGCCGAGGTTCCCTGGGGCCGCCGGCTCCTAGGGCCGGGGGTCGACCGCGTCATAGGCGCGGAAGGAGTGCACCAGACGCAGGATGATCGTGACCGCCACCACGATCACGACGCCGCCGAACAGCGGCGGGAACCAGAGCGCGGCGAAGACCGAGAGAGCTCCGACGTAGAGGTCGCCGACCCGTGGCCCACCGGTCACCACCACCGTGAACACGCCCTGCAGGCGTCCGCGCATGTTGTCGGGCACGGCGGTCTGCAGCATCGTGCCTCGGTAGATGGCGCTCACCTCGTCGGCGGCGCCGGCGCCGATCAGCGCGACAGCGGCCAGAACCAGGGCCGGCACGTTCGCGTCGCCGAGATCCTGCGACACCGGTGCTCCGGCGGTGGATGCGATGAGCACCACCCCGCCGAAGGCCGCGATGAACCCGCCGTAGACCTGCACGGCGTGCGCGATCGCCTGGCCCTGCATCCGCACGTGGCCGAGTCGCCCCGAGAACACGCCCGTGAGCGTCGAGCCGATCGCGTACGCGGCGGTGAGGATGCCGACCGTGATCGCTCCGCCGCCCAGCACCAGCACCCCGATCGCCGGGAAGAGTACGCGGGGTTGACCGAAGGTCATCGCGAAGATGTCGATCAGGAACGACGCCCGGATGTTCGGGGCTCGCTTCAGGAACGCGAATCCGTACCGCAGTGACGCCAAGCCGGGTCGCTGCACCTCGCCTTCGGGCAGGATGCGCGGGAGGCTCGCGATGCCGAGGAACGCGGCGACGAAGAGCACGACGTCGACCGAATAGGTCCAGCCGAAGCCGACCGTCGCCACGAGTACGCCCGCCAAAGCCGGGCCCACGGTCACCATGATGCCGAAGGTGATGCCGTTCAGAGCCGCCGCCGCGGGCAGCAGCTCGCGGGGGAGCAGGCGCGGGAAGATCGCCGAGCGCGTGGTCGTGATGACGGTCGCGGCTACGGCGTTCACCGTGGAGAGCGCGTAGAGGGCAACGACGCTGTCGGCGCCCGACCAGGCCAGGATCGCGATGGCCGCCGTCGACGACCAGGCCACGATGGCCGCGATCAGGGCGACGGCTCGCCGGTCGAACGCATCCGCCAGCATGCCGCCGTAGAGACCGAACACGATCATCGGAACCAGTGCGAAGAGCGCGACGCCGGCGACCGCGAGCGTCGATTCGGTGAGGCGGTAGATGTCGAGCCCTACGGCCACGATTGTCATCTGGCTGCCGATTCCCGAGATCGCCTGACCGGCCCACAGGCGCGCGAACGCGGGGCTCGCACGGAGGGGGGTCAGGTCGGCGAAGGGGTTGCGCCGCCGGGCCGGCTCGTCGGCGTCGGCCTCCGGTACCGGCCCCGGTGCTGCTGCGGGTTGGTCGCTCACTCGTCGACGGATGCGGGGGTGACCGCTTTCGACACGAGGTCGGCGTGGTGGATGGCTGCGACGTCAGGATGCGCCCGCAGGCGGCTCTTCAGCGCGTTCTCCCCATAGGTGGTGAAGATCGGGTTGTCGGGGTCGGTGGTGACACCGCGTGCTTGCGCCGCGAGCGCGGGGGGCAGCGGAAGCACGGGGATCGTCGCATCCAATGCCGGGCTGTAGAAAAAGGGGATGGAGATGCGGTCGTCGCCGATGCGCGGCGAGATCACCCGGTGCACGGTGGCCTTGAGGTAGCCGTTCGTCGCCACCTCGAGGAGCTCGCCGATGTTCACCACGAAGGCGCCCGGGATGGGGGGAGCGTCGATCCACTCGCCATCCTTCTCCACCTGCAGGCCGCCCTTACCGGGTTCGACGAGGAGAAGTGTCAGCACGCCGGAGTCCTTGTGGGCGCCGACACCCTGCTTCGGTTCCGGGTCGCTCTTGCCCGGGTAGCGCACGATCTTGATCAGGGTCGAGGGGCGCTCCGCGAAGGCGGCGTCGAAGACGTGCTCATCGGCGCCGAGCGAGAGCGCCCATTCGCGCAACAGCGTCAGACTCACGCGGGTGAGCTCGTCGTGCCATTCGGTCACGACTTCCCGCAGCTCGGGCAATGCGGCGGGCCACTGGTTCGGGCCCTCGAGGCGGAGGTAGTCAGGGGTTTCGGGGGTGATCGCGACCGGTTCGCGTTCGGTGCCGATGTCGATCTGTTCGCGCCAGTCGACCTTGCCCTGCGTGAGTTCGCCGCCCACCCGGGTGTAACCGCGGAAATGCGGGCTCTTCAGGTTTTCGATGGCCAGTTTGTCGGCTTCGGGAAGGTCGAAGAAGCGGCGGGCGGTGAGCATGATGCGGTCGATCAGCTCCTGGGGGACTCCGTGGCCCACGAGGGAGAAGAAGCCGTAGTCGTGAGTGGCCTCGCGCAGTTCGGTGCGGAAGGCCGCGGCTTCTGCGTCGCCCTCGGCGAGCCGCGAGAAGTCGAGCACGGGAAGGGTCGCCGTGCCGGGGGTGCTGAGAGTCATAAGTATTTCCGTTCCGCGAACTACTAACGACTTCCCACTATGGAGTGTTCCCGTTCCGGAGTCGATTCGGCGGCCTGAATGTTACGGGTGTGTTTCTGGTAGTCTCTACAGGTTGCCGTGAAGACGGCCGCGGATAAAGAGAGCCACAGCATCCGGCTGATTGGCACCGCGCAACGAGAGAAAGGGGATCCCATCTATGGCACTCGAAGCAGACGTCAAGAAGGCGATCATCGAAGAGTACGCAACCCACCCCGGTGACACCGGATCCCCCGAAGTTCAGGTTGCGATCCTGACCAAGCGGATCAAGGATCTCACCGAGCACCTCAAGGAGCACAAGCACGACCACCACTCACGTCGTGGTCTGTTGCTGCTCGTGGGCCAGCGTCGCCGCCTGCTGGGTTACCTGCAGGACATCGACATCGACCGCTACCGTTCGCTCATCGAGCGACTCGGCCTGCGCCGCTGAGCCAATGGTCCGCCCTCTGGGCACAGTATTGACTGTTCGCCCTCCAGGCGACACCGTGGCATCGATGACACCGGCAGCTCTTCGCCGCTGACACGATCTACTTCAGAAGGCCGTCACCCTGCGGGGTGGCGGCCTTCGTCGTTCGCGCTATCAGGCGACCACCCCCTGAGGATCGCCCGCAGGCACGAAGGTCGGGCGTGCTGGCTTGCTCGCTCGGTCTCGCGGCGCAGTTACGTAGTGCCGCCCGGTGGGCGACCTCCACTCGAGAGTGCGGCCTGGTCGCGCGGCGACGCTCCACCCTGTCGAGTCGTGTTTCAGGTGGTGGTGCTTGGGGCACAGGTGGTGCAGGTTGGCGCGCCCCGTCTCACCCCCGTGGGCCCAGTCGGCGGTGTGGTCGAGCTCGCAGGATTCGGCCCGCCGGTTGCAGTTCGGGAACCGGCAGCTCTCGTCGTCGAGCAGTAGCGCGAGCCGCAGGTCGGGCGGCGGCCGGTATCGTGTGCGCCCCACGGAGATCGTCTCCCCGGTGTCGGGGTGGGTGAGGATGCGCACGAAGCTCGGCGCCCGCGCGGCGAGCCTCCGGGCGGTGCGGATGTCGATCGGCCCGAACCCGTGCAGCTCAGCCGCACCGGCGTCGTGCCCGAGCAACGATAGCGCCGGCACGGTCACCACGACGGTCGGCACGATCCCGAGGAATGCGTCATCGATCTCGAATCGCTCATCCTGACTCGCAACCGGTGGCGTCGCGGCAAGCGAATAGTCGCCCGGTTCGAGGCCGGCCGAGTCGTCGGCGTCGACGGCGACGTCAGCGGCCACAGGGCTTGAGGGTGCGTGGTCGGCCGGCAGCGCGTCGGCGAGCCTGCCTGCGGCGGATGCTGATCCGAGGGGGGAGTCGTCGAGCGAGCGGCCATTCCGCGCCTGGTCTCCGCGAGATGATGCCTCGGCATGCCTGGACCGCACGCCATCGCCGAGCAGCAGGGTCGTGAGCGCGTCGGCACGGAGCTGCGTGTGCGTCCGCGGTTCTGCACTCGTGTGGGCGGCGCGCGCGATCCGGGTGAGGCGGGTGTCGATCGCCACCGCGGCGACCGCGGGGAGGTGGCACGTGAGCTACGCCATGCCATCCGCATCCGGAGTGAGTTCGACGCTACGCTCGGCGACCGCGGTGGCCGTTCGGGTCTCGATCGTCTCCGGGTGCAGGCGTTCGCGTTCGTGCCGCGCCGTGCGCTCGAACCGTGCGGCTGTCGCAGACGCAGCGACCGGCAGAAGTTCGCGCTCGAAGGCACCGCGAGCCTCCCGCGGCAGCGAGCCGGCAGCGGAAGCCATGACCTGGGCGTGTCGGTAGCTGATCGCGCCGGCAGTCAGCGCCTCGAGCGTGGCGGGAAGGGTGTTGACGAGGATCTCCGCCTCGTTGAGGAATCGGATCACCGTCCCCTCCGGAAGACGGGTCGCGCACGAGATCTCTGCGGCGAGCGAGCGCATCGCCAGTCCGTGCTGATCCGACCGCGATTCCGCCAGCCGAAGCGTCGTCGCCTCGGCCAGCAGCACGGCGGTGCGCGCCGACGACGCAGCCCGAATCGCTTCCTCGGCGACCAATTCGTCGAGGATGACGTCGATGCGCATCCCGCTCTCGTTCATGAGAATAATTCAATCACCAGCCACCGACACTGGATGGAGTGGGGTATCGAGGAGCAGGCGGACCTCCAGGTGCACGCGGGCTCGGCGAATCTCCAGCAGTTCGAGCAACCCATCGATCGCGGCGACCTCGTCGACGAGGAGACGAAGTTGGTATCGCCGCGTGGCTGCCCGACCGAAAGATTCCCCTTGCTCGCTCATGGAAGCAGTCAAGTCGAGCGATGCGGCGCAGACGGCTCGACGCCGCAATCTGGGGAGGGAATAGTTTCGACGCCCGGCTGTTGAGAGTAATATTCATGCAAACGCATTGAACTTGAGACAGCAGCAGAGAGACAGCAGCGAGGTCGACATGCAGTTCGGAATCTTCACCGTCGGAGACGTCACCACCGACCCCACCAACAACACCACCCCCACCGAGGGCGAGCGCATCAAGGCGATCCTGACGATCGCGCAGAAGGCCGAAGAGGTCGGACTCGACGTCTTCGCCACGGGCGAGCATCACAACCCGCCGTTCGTGCCGTCGAGCCCCACCACGATGCTCGGCTACGTCGCGGCCAAGACCGAGAAGCTCATCCTCAGCACCGCCACGACCCTCATCACCACCAACGACCCGCTGAAGATCGCCGAAGACTTCGCGATGCTCCAGCACATCGCCGACGGCCGCGTCGACCTCATGATGGGCCGCGGCAACACCGGCCCCGTGTATCCGTGGTTCGGCAAGGACATCCGTCAGGGCATCCCGCTCGCCATCGAGAACTACGCGCTCCTCCGCCGCCTCTGGGACGAAGAGGTGGTCGACTGGGAGGGCCAGTTCCGCACTCCGCTGCAGGGCTACACCAGCACCCCGCGCCCGCTCGACGACGTCTCGCCGTTCGTCTGGCACGGCAGCATCCGCAGCCCCGAGATCGCCGAGCAGGCGGCCTACTACGGCGACGGATTCTTCGCCAACCACATCTTCTGGCCCAAGGAGCACTTCCAGCGCCTGGTGAACTACTACCGTCAGCGCTTCGAGCACTACGGCCACGGCAAGGCCGACCAGGCCTACGTGGGCCTCGGCGGCCAGGTCTTCATGGCCAAGAACTCGCAGGACGCGATCAAGCAGTTCCGCCCCTACTTCGACAACGCGCCCGTCTACGGACACGGCCCGAGCCTCGAAGACTTCACCGAGCAGACCCCGCTCACCGTCGGCAGCCCGCAGCAGGTGATCGACCGCACCCTCACCTTCCGTGAGACGTTCGGCGACTACCAGCGCCAGTTGTTCCTGATGGATCACGCCGGCCTGCCCCTCAAGACCGTGCTCGAGCAGCTCGACATGCTCGGCGAGCTCGTGGTGCCCACGCTCCGCAAGGAGCTCGACGCCAAGCGCCCCGCCCACGTGCCCGACGGCCCGACGCACGCCTCCGAGATCGAGCGGATGCGTGCCCGCGAGGCCGCCCGTCAGGTCGCCGACGTCGACGGCCGGTCCGCCGTCGCCGACGAAGCCACGCGTGCCGGGGGCTCCTCCGCCCACACCGGCGCAGCCTTCGGCATCAAGGGAGCCTGATCATGACCGACACCACGAACACCGCCCCCAAGCAGCTCGTCGCCATCTCCTCGGGCCTCAGCCAGCCGTCGTCGACCCGACTGCTGACCGACCGGCTCGCGGATGCGACGGTCGCCGATCTCCGCGACCGCGGCGTCGACGTGGAGCTCCGCACGATCGAGCTCCGCGACATCGCCCAGGACATCACGAACAACCTGGTCACCGGGTTCCCGAGCGCCAAGCTGCAGAGCGCGCTGGACGCGGTCGCCGGAGCCGACGGGCTGATCGCGGTCACCCCGATCTTCACCGCCAGCTACAGCGGCCTGTTCAAGTCGTTCTTCGACGTGATCGACAACACTGCTCTCACCGGTCTGCCGACACTGATCGCGGCCACCGGCGGCACTCCGCGCCACTCCCTGGCGCTCGAGCACGCCGTTCGACCACTGTTCAGCTACCTGCGCGCACCCGTCATGCCGACGAGCGTCTACGCTTCGTCGGAAGACTGGGGTTCAGGGGCCGATGGCGTCGCCTCGCTGCCCGATCGCATCCACCGCGCCGCGAGCGAACTCGCCGACTCGGTGCAGCGTTCCGAGCGCTCGAGCCGCGTCGTGGACCCCTTCGCGCTCGACGCCTCGTTCAGCCCGGTCGGCGGCTACGGAGCGCAGTAGCGGCGGAGCAGCGGCGCGACGCATCCGACATTGCTGAGTTGGGCCCATGCAAGCACATGATCGTGCTTACATGGGCCTATGGCAGTGACTGTTCGCACCATCCAGACCGCGATTCCGGCAACCGTGTTGACCCAGCACGAAGTGCGTGACGTGTTCGCCAGCCAAGAGGGGCTCACCCGCTTGGGTCAACGACTCGTGACGGCCTCCTTCGACGGATCGGCCATCGAGACGCGGTACTCCGTGATCGACGAGCTGACGCTCGATCGGCAGTTCGACGATCCGCAGTTCTTCGACCTCGCATCCGGGGCCCTGCTGGCGCCCTCGACCCGGGTGCGCAACGAGCTCTACATCGAGCGCGCCTCCCTGCTCTACACCGAAGCCGCCCGCAAGGCACTCGACGCCGTGCCGGGGCTCACAGCGGCCGACGTCACCCACGTCGTCACCGTGTCGTGCACCGGGTTCTTCGCGCCCGGACCCGACTACGTGCTGGTGCGCGAGCTCGGCCTCGCGCCGAGCACCCTGCGCTACCACGTCGGCTTCATGGGCTGCTACGCCGCCTTCCCCGCGCTCCGGATGGCGAAGTCGTTCTGCGAGGCCGATCCGGATGCCGTCGTGCTGGTCGTCAGCGCGGAACTCTGCACCCTGCACGTGCGCTCCTCGAACGAGCCCGACCAGATCGTGGCCTCCTCGGTGTTCGCCGACGGCGCCGCCGCGGCGGTCATCACGGCGAAGCCGATGCCCGCCGGTGCGGAGGACGGATTCGTGCTCGACCTCGACTTCTTCGAGAGCGTGCTCACCCCGGTGGGGGAGCAGGACATGGCCTGGAAGATCGGCGACGAGGGATTCGAGATGATCCTCAGTTCCTATGTGCCGAAGATCATCGACGAGCACATTGCGGGTGCGCTCGAGCCGTTGCTCGCGCGTCAACCTGAGCTGGTCTCCGCTCCGCACGAGTCGATCGCCCACTGGGCGGTGCACCCCGGCGGGCGCAGCATCCTCGACAAGGTGGAGTCGAAGCTCGGCCTCTCCGAGGCGCAGATGGCGCAGTCGCGCGCGGTGCTCCACGACTACGGCAACATGTCGAGCGCCACGATCCTGTTCGTCTTGAAGGCCATCCTCGAATCGGAGACCCCGCCGAGCGACGGCGATCGTGTGTGCGCCATGGCCTTCGGGCCCGGACTCACCGTCGAAACCGGACTGATGACGGTGCGCGCGGTGCCGGCCGACGCGACGGCAGCGGTGGCGGCAGACGCGCTGGTCGAGGTGCCTGCAACGGCATCGGTTCCGGTTCTCGCACCGGCTCCTTCTCCTGCACCGACCCCTTCTCCCGCGACGACTCCGGCGAGGGTGCTGGCCGAGGTGTCGGAGGCGTAGTCGTGGCCCGATCGACTCTCCGGCGGCGCGCCATCGACGCGCACGAGTTGATGGACGATCCGGACTGCGATCCGGTGCTCCTCGCCCGCACCTACGATCAGTTCCGCATCGTGAACTCGCTCGTCTCGGGCTGGCACGGCATCTACCGTGACCGCATCCGCCCCCTGCTATCGCCGATGCTGCCGTCGACCCTGCTCGACATCGGCTGCGGCGGCGGCGACATCGCCCGCGCCCTCGCCCGCTGGGCGGCGGCCGACGGCTTGCAGCTGCAGGTGACCGGGATCGACCCGGATGCCCGCGCCCTCGAGTTCGCCCGGCGTACCCCGAACCCCGACGGCGTGCGGTTCCTGCTCGCCGAGAGCAGCGAACTGGTGGATGCCGCGCAGCGCTTCGACTTCGTGATCTCGAACCACGTGCTGCACCACCTGAGCTCCGAGCAGCTCGCCGACCTGCAGATCGACAGCGAGCTGCTCTGCCGTGGGCTGGCGTTGCACGGCGACATCCGTCGCAGCGCCGTCGCCTACGGTGCCTTCTCGGCCGGCACGCTGCCGTTCTTCCGTCGCTCGTACATCCGCGTCGACGGACTCACGTCCATCCGTCGCAGCTACACGACGGCCGAACTCCGCGTGGCGGCGCGTCGTGGCTGGACCGTCGAGGCGCTGTTCCCGTTTCGCAACCTGCTGAGTTATGCGGCGAGCAGCGCCGCCCGGAGCGGAGGACCAGAACCGGATGCATGACGTGGCCGTGGTGGGCGCGGGCCCGGCCGGGCTCTTCCTGGCCGCCGCACTCGCCGAGCGCGGCATCGACGTGGTGGTGCTGGAGCGGCGCGGTGGCCCGCGCCTGCATTCCCGCGCCATCGGCATCCACCCGCCTTCCCTGGCGGCGCTCGACCGACTCGGTGTGCTCGAGCCGGTTCTGGCGGCGGGGGTGCGCATCGATCGCGGCATCGTGCGGATCGACGGCGAGATGGTGGCCGAGCTCGACTTCAGCGGGGTGCCGGAGCCGTTTCCGTTCGTCGTGTCGTTGCCGCAGGTGGCGACCGAGCGCATCCTGAGGTCGCAGTTGGCGACGCGGGCACCGGATGCGCTGCGTGGCGGCGTGCAGGTCGAGCGCTTCGAGCGCCGGGCACGGGGTGTCGGGGTGCTCGGTCACACGGCACGCGGCGATGATCTGCGCGTCGAAGCGCGTCTCGTGGTGGGTGCGGACGGCCCGCTCAGTGCGGTTCGGTCGGCGGCCCGCATCCGCGACACCGTGTATCCGTATCCCTACCGCTACGTCATGGGAGACGTGCTCGACGAGACCGCCGAGGGCCCGGTGGCAGTGCTGCACCTGCACCCGAAGGGGATCGTGGAATCGTTCCCGCTGCCCGGGGGGCGGCGGCGCTGGGTGACGCATCTGCCGAACGGGGGAGCGCTGGCGAACGCGGCCGCGCCGGATTCCGGGGAGACCAACGACCCGGTCGTGGCGGCCGAACTCTCTCGGCTGATCTTCGAGCGCACGGGGGTGCGTACCGACGCCCGCACATCGACCATGACGAGCGTGTTCGGGGTGCGCCGGCGCACGGTGCCGCGGATGGGCGACGGCAGGATGCTGCTGATCGGCGACGCCGCGCACGAGGTGAGCCCGATCGGCGGGCAAGGCATGAACCTCGGCTGGCTCGACGCGGAGGCGCTGGCCGGC
Source organism: Herbiconiux aconitum (assembly GCF_024979235.1). Classification (NCBI taxonomy): domain Bacteria; kingdom Bacillati; phylum Actinomycetota; class Actinomycetes; order Micrococcales; family Microbacteriaceae; genus Herbiconiux; species Herbiconiux aconitum. The sequence continues at coordinate 958,972 of NZ_JANLCM010000002.1, read as the reverse complement.
ATCGTTCCCGACCTGCTGGCCGCCGAGCGGAACGCGGGCGCCCGGGCATCGGCCCTGGTGCGCGAGTTCGAACGGGGTCGCCTCGGTTCGGCGGCCCGGGCATCGCGCACGGCGGAGTTCAACATGGTCATGGGCCGGCCGACCACACGGCTCGGATTCGCGGCCCGCCGCCTGGTGGTGCGGGCGGCGTCGACTCCTGCGCTGCACGACCGCCTGGCGCGTGCCTTCACGATGCACTCCCTCTGAGTGAATCGGACTACCTGAGTGAACCGGACTACTGGCCCAATCGGGCTTCTGGCGCGTGAAACACCTCGCTAGGCTTCGGCCATGACTCCGTTCGAGTTTGCCAGCCTGATCCTTTCGAGCATCGGTCTGGCGGGCGGTGCGATCGGTTTCGTCGTTTCGGTGTTCGCCCGTCGACGCGCGAATGCGGCCGAGGCCGCGGCCGCGGATGCTCAAGCGGATGCCTCAGCGGCCCTGGTGAAGAGCGCCGAAGCCACCGAGCGCATTGCGACCGCCGTCGAACTGATCGCGGCTCAACGATCGGGCGCCAAGGCCGGCACCCTCCTCGCGGAAGCGCTCGATGACGATCTTGACGCGCTGGTGCTGGAGTCCGGCGTGGAGTGGATCGTCGAAGAACGCGACCAACCCAACTCCTTCCGTCTCCGGAACGTCGGATCGATCGAGGCGCGTGACGTCACCCTCAGCACCGACCCGCCCGAGCACGCGGGACTTCTGGTCTCCGATGCGGAGCACCCCACCCTGATTCCGGGTGCGGCCTTCGTCGTCCGGACATCCCCCCGGTCGACACTCGCTGCGAAACGAATACTGGTCACCTGGTCGGACGACTCCTCGGCCGTTCCGCGGCAGTCCACCGTCAGGATTCCTTGAATCGGTTCTGAGGATCGCCGAGTGCGACAGGTGTCGAGGTGTGCCTTGTTCGGAGGTTCCGGCTCTGGCACACTGAGCGACAAGGCGAGACAAGGGATGGTCATGGGTCTGTTCGGCAAAGCGAAGAACGCGTTCGGTGGGGGAGACATGGCGGCCCAGGCGGCCGCAGCGCAGCAGATGGCCGACCAGGCCATGCGCGACGCGGGATACACCGACGGCGCCCCGGTCACGATGGCGAACGCCGGATCGGTCGGCGCGCAGATGTCGGCCGACCACGACGTACTGAACGCCTACGGCCAGGAGCTCAACCGCATCATCGCGGTCGGCGCACCCGGGGCATCCGTCATCCGCAGTTCGGTCGACACGGGGGAGCGCACCTCGGGCAACCCCTGGTACCAGCTGGAGATCGAGGTGACGCTTCCCGGCCAGACTCCGTACACGGTCTCCAAACGCGAGATGGTGCCGCCGCAGTTCCTCGCGAACTACGCCGAGGGCACCACGCACACCGTGGCCGTCGACCCGGCGAACCCGCAGGCCATCGCCCTCACGAGCTGAACCGACGCACCAATGGGTGTCTTCAACGACGTGTGGCGTCTCGTGAAGGCGGGAGCCAAGCAGACGGCGCAGACCGATTATGCCGAGAACCTGCGGCAGTCGGCGGATCTCGCCGAGCAGTTCGCCGGGAAGGACCCGAACGCACCACTTGGCACGCACGGCGCCGCGACGGCGAATCCGTTCACGAACCTGAGCATGTACGCGTCGATGATCCAGGGCTCGGGCACGGTCGTCGCGTTGCATGACACCGGCGGACGCATCGGCGGCGACGTGATCTTCGCGGTCGACCTCGACGTCACGCTGCCGGGCGCGGAGCCCTACCGCACCGTCTACAAGACCGTGATCGCGCAGGCGGCGCTGCCGAATTGGCAGCCCGGGGCGATGTACCCGTTCCGCGTGAGCCCCACCGACCGCGACGCGCTGATGCTGGGCTGAGCCGAAGCGGCAGGTCACTTGCAGAAGGTGCGGTTCGCGATCGCAGGCCGCGGGCCGCGCTCGACGACCCAGGGTGAGGCCTCGGCCGCGCGAGCGACCGAAGCCGAACATGTCGCCTCGCGCCGCAGCAGCGGCGGCGCGAGCAATAAGCGACGCGCGACCGCCGGCCGCGCATCGCGGGAACCGGCGAAGCGGTACCGACACGGCAGAATACCCCTATGAACTACACACGCAGATGGAAGCCGTTCTGGCGGTGGGAGGCCTTCCTCTTCGCGATGGTTCTCGTTCTGGCGATCGCCGCCAACTTCGTGACCCGGGCCGACTGGCCGGTGCTGGGTCCGATCTTTGCGATCGTGCTGCTCGTCGGGGCCGTCGGCATCGCCGTGCTGCTCGTGCTGCCGCTGTTCCTCCCCAACGGCCGAGACAGTGAGAACACCCGGAAGAGCCTCGAGGGCGTCGAACTCCTCGAGGTCGACCCGACGAAGACGCTGCGGGTGGTCGATTCCGATCGCCGGCAGAACGCGATCGACGCCGCGCAGGCGAAGACCTCAGGCCCCGTGACAGCGGTGCTGACGCCGGATGCGAGTCGCTGGCTCGGCCGCGAGCTGCGCGTGGCCGTCGACCTGATCGGGGGAGACGGCCAGATCTACCGCGCCGGGTTCGTACCGCCTGAGGTCGATCTCGAGCTGGGCGCCGCTCTCCGGCGCCTGGCGGCACGCCGGGCTGCCGTCGTCGTGCCGGTCACGATCCACGGGTCGGCGCGCCCGTTCACCGTCGACTTCGGCCTCGGCGAAATCCCGGCCTGAGTGCCCGCTGGACCCACGGCGAGCGTTCCTCGGTTCTCCGCCCCCCGCCTGTTAGGATAAAGAGGTTGAGAGCAGGCTGGCAGGAAGCTGGTCCTCGGTGGTGGTTTTCCGAATCGCGTTCTGCATCATGCAGACGCGTCGCGGAGGTCTTCTACTGGTGGCCAGCATGTGTTCATTCACAGCGTCGCCCATCGACACACGTAACGGCTCGTTTTCGCTGCCGTCACGCCTGCTCCCACGCGAGGAGTCGCGACCCACACGGGGTTGCGACGCTAAACAAAGGAGACAGACCTCTTGGAAGGTCCTGAGATCAAATTCGCCGAAGCCGTTCTCGACAACGGCAAGTACGGCACCCGCACGGTTCGCTTCGAGACCGGCCGCCTCGCGCAGCAGGCCCAGGGCGCCGTTGCCGCTTACCTCGACGAAGAGACCATGCTGCTCTCCGCCACGAGCGTGAGCAAGCACCCGAAAGACAACTTCGACTTCTTCCCGCTGACGATCGACGTCGAAGAGCGTTCCTACGCCGCCGGCAAGATCCCCGGTTCGTTCTTCCGCCGCGAGGGTCGCCCCTCGACCGAGGCCATCCTGGTCTGCCGTCTGATCGACCGCCCGCTGCGTCCGTCGTTCGTCAACGGCCTCCGCAACGAGGTCCAGGTCGTCATCACCGTTCTGAGCATCGCTCCCGACGAGTTCTACGACTCGCTCGCGATCAACGCCGCTTCCGCGTCGTCGCAGATCTCGGGCATCCCGTTCTCGGGTCCGATCGGTGGTGTGCGCCTCGCGCTCATGCCGGGTTACGGCTCAGAGCCCGACCAGTGGATCGCGTTCCCGAAGTACTCGCAGCTCGAAGAGGCCGTGTTCGACCTCGTCGTGGCCGGCCGTGTCGTGACCGACAAGAACGGCAACCAGGATGTCGCGATCATGATGGTCGAGGCCGAAGCCACCGAGAACAGCTGGAACCTGATCAAGGGCGGCGCCACCAAGCCGAACGAGGCCATCGTGGCCGAGGGCCTCGAGGCCGCCAAGCCCTTCATCAAGCAGCTCGTCGAGGCTCAGGCTTCGATGGCTCAGCAGGCGAACAAGGCGGTGCAGGAGTACCCCGTGTTCCTGCCCTACTCGCAGGCTGCTTACGACGCGGTCGCCGAGCTGGCCTACGCCGAGCTCGTCGACATCTACCAGATCGCCGACAAGATCGAGCGCCAGAACGCCGACGACGCCCTCAAGGAGCGCGTCAAGGCCGCCGTTCAGGTCAAGGTCGACGCCGGTGAGCTGGGTGGCGACGTGCCGCCCATGGTCTCCGCCGCCTACAAGTCGGTCACCAAGGTGGTCGTGCGTGGTCGCATCCTGAAAGAGGGCGTGCGCATCGACGGCCGTGGACTGGCCGACATCCGGCCGCTCGACGCCGAGGTCGCGGTCATCCCGCGCGTGCACGGCTCGGCGATCTTCCAGCGCGGCGAGACCCAGATCCTGGGTGTCACCACGCTGAACATGCTCAAGATGGAGCAGCAGATCGACTCCCTGAGCCCGATCACGAAGAAGCGCTACCTGCACCACTACAACTTCCCGCCCTACTCGACCGGTGAGACCGGCCGCGTGGGTTCGCCGAAGCGTCGCGAGATCGGGCACGGCTTCCTGGCCGAGCGCGCGCTCGTGCCGGTGCTGCCGAGCCGCGAGGAGTTCCCCTACGCGATCCGTCAGGTGTCGGAGGCCCTCGGGTCCAACGGCTCCACCTCGATGGGTTCCGTCTGCGCCTCGACCCTGTCGTTGCTGAACGCCGGTGTGCCGCTGCGCGCCCCGGTCGCCGGTATCGCTATGGGTCTGGTGTCGGACGAGGTCGACGGCGAGACGCGTTACGCGGCTCTCACCGACATCCTCGGCGCCGAAGACGCCCTCGGTGACATGGACTTCAAGGTCGCCGGCACGTCTGAGTTCATCACCGCGATCCAGCTCGACACCAAGCTCGACGGCATCCCGACCTCGGTTCTGGATGGTGCCCTCAAGCAGGCCAAGGCCGCTCGCGACGCGATCCTCAACGTGATCAACGCCGCGATCGACGCGCCCGACGAGATGGCCCCGACCGCGCCCCGCGTGATCTCGGTTCAGATCCCGGTCGACAAGATCGGCGAGCTGATCGGCCCGAAGGGCAAGACGATCAACGCGATCCAGGACGAGACCGGCGCCGACATCTCGATCGAGGAAGACGGCACCGTGTACATCGGCGCCGTCGACGGCCCCTCGGCCGAGGCTGCCCGCCAGCAGGTCAACGCCATCGCGAACCCGCAGAACCCCGAGATCGGCGAGCAGTTCCTCGGAACCGTCGTCAAGCTCGCGACCTTCGGTGCGTTCATCTCGCTGCTCCCGGGCAAGGACGGCCTGCTGCACATCTCCGAGGTGCGCAAGCTCTCCGGTGGCAAGCGTGTCGAGAACGTCGAAGACGTGCTCGGCGTCGGCCAGAAGATCCTCGTGGAGATCACGAAGATCGACGACCGCGGAAAGCTGTCGCTCGCTCCGGTGCTCGCCGAGCTTGCAGACACCGAGGGTTCCGCCGCGCACAGCGAGGGCCCGACCGACCCGGCCGAAGGCTAGGTCTCACTGCAGCACCGGATGCCCGTCCCGATTCGTCGGGGCGGGCATCCGTCGTTTGTGGGGGTGAGCGGGGGTGCCGCCTGCCGGAGGGCCGCCAGATTCGCGGGTGCCGACCCGCCGCCCCTCGGGCTCGCCCGGCCTTCGGCTGGGCGGGCCCTTATTGCTCGCGCCGCCGCTGCTGCGGCGCGAGGCGACATGTTCGCGTGAGGTCGCTTCGCGGCCTCGCGCTCACCCTGGGGCGTCGAGCGCGGCCCGCGGCCTGCGGTCTCGTTCCCCACGACTTGGGAAACGAGAGCGAAACGACGGAGGGGGCGCGGAACTGCGGGCTGAGGCTCCGTCGTTTCCGGTCTGGGGCGCGAAACTCCGTCGTTTCGCACACTCGAATGCGGCGCGGCACGCAACGGGCCCTACTCGACGCCCGCGGTAAAGCGGCGAAGCGGTACCCACGTTCCCGGAGCGAGGGAAGGTAGGCTTGCCCCTGATGAACAACGCCGTGCCACTACCCCTTGACCTTCCGGAACTCTCGATCGGCACCGTCGCCGAAGGGCTGGTGCGGCGAACGATCCTGCCGAGCGGGGTGCGCATCCTCACCGAGCACATCCCGGGCAGTCGCAGCGCCACCATCGGCTACTGGGTGGCCGCCGGCTCGCGCGACGAGCTGGGCGCCGTTGCCGGTGTGCCGTCGCGATTCGGGTCGACGCACTTCCTCGAGCACCTGCTCTTCAAGGGCACGCCGAGTCGCACCGCACTCGACATCGCGATCTCGTTCGACTCGGTCGGCGGTGAGCACAACGCCGTCACGGCCAAGGAGTACACCTGCTACTACGCGAAGGTTCGCGACGCCGACCTGCCGATGGCCGTCACGGTCATCGCCGACATGCTGACCTCCTCGCTCCTCGAGCACGGTGAGTTCGAAACCGAGCGCGGCGTCATCCTCGAAGAGCTCGCCATGGCCGAAGACGACCCGTCGGATCTCGTGGGGGAGCGTCTGTTCGAAGCCGTGCTCGGCGAGCATCCGTTGGGCCGCCCGGTCGGCGGAACGCCGGAGACCATCCGCGCCGTCACTCGCGACGCCGTGTGGGAGCATTACACCGCCTCCTACCGGCCCAACGACCTCGTGGTCTCGGCAGCCGGTGCCGTCGATCACGATGCCATCGTGGCGGCCGTGACGGCGGCTCTGGATGCGTCGGGTTGGGACCTCTCGATCATCGCTGCCCCGCGCCCCCGCCGATCCGTCGAGCCGGCCGTGCTCGGTCGCCCTCGCCCGGTCAGCGTGGTCGCCAAACCCACCGAACAGGCGAGTGTGATGGTGGGCATGCCCGGACTCGTCGCCACCGACGACCGTCGCACCACGATGGCCGTGCTGAACTCCGCGTTCGGCGGCGGAATGTCGTCGCGACTGTTCCAGGAGGTGCGTGAGAAGCGCGGCCTCGCCTATTCCGTCTACTCCTACGCGGCCAGCTACTCGGATGCGGGCGTGTTCACGATGTACGCCGGCTGCACCCCCGAGCGCTCGGGCACGGTCAGCGAACTCATGCTGAGCGAGCTGCGCCGCCTCGCTGCCGACGGCATCTCGGCCGACGAACTCGATCGCGCCCACGGCCAGCTCTCGGGCTCTGCCGCCCTCGCACTCGAAGACTCCGACACGCGCATGTCGCGGCTCGGCCGCTCCGAACTCACCCTGGGCGAGTTCGTCGACCTCGACGAGAGTGTGCGCCGCCTGATGGCCGTGACGCGCGACGACGTGCAGGAACTCGCGCAGGAGCTGGCTGCGCATCCGGTGAGCATCGCCGCGGTCGGCCCGGTCGATGACGACGCCTTTCGCCAAGTGGTGAACATCTGATGGCCCACACCCTCTACCTCGTGCGTCACGGGGAGCAGCTCGACGCCGAGCACGGCGTCGACGACGGACCCCTCTCCCCGCGCGGCCAACGCCAGGCACGGCTGATCGCGGATCGGCTCGGCGGTGTGCCCTTCGACAACGTCTGGCATTCGCCCCTGCAGCGCGCCGAGCAGACCGCGCTCATCATGAGCGAGCACCTGCCGGCCCTCGACCCCAAGCCGAGCGCCCTGCTCTTCGACTGTGTGCCGACCGGATACTCGCCGCAGATGCCCCACAACTTCGAGCCCTTCTTCAACTCCGTCACCGAAGACGAGGTGGAGGCCGGACGCGCCCAGATGTCGGATGCGGTGGCCGAATTCCTGACCCCGTCACGCGCCACCACCCACGACCTGCTGATCACGCACAACTTCGTGATCGCCTGGTTCGTGCGGGAGGCGATGGATGCGCCGGAGTGGCGCTGGGCCGGGCTGAACCAGGCGCACGCGGGTCTCACGATCATCCGATTCAAGGCCGGCCGCCTGCCTGAGCTCGTGGCCTACAACGACCTGGGCCACTTGCCGGTGGAGTTGCGTACCGGTGTGAACGACCCGCAGCCGTATTAGCTTGCCGCCACATCCCACCGCCCTCTGACTTGGGAACGAGAGCGCAGGCTGCGGGCCGCGCTCGATGACCCAAGGTGAGCGCGCGGCCGCGTCAGCGACCGCTCGCGAACATGTCGCCTCGCGCCGCAGCAGCGGCGGCGCGAGCAATGAGCGCCCGACCAGCCGAAGGCCGGGCGAGCGCGGGAAGGGGCGAAGCGGTACCCACATTCCCGGTTCAAGTTCTAAAGGAGCTTGCGGTACCAGCGGGTCGCGTTGGGGTTGTCGTTGTAGGGCGGGATCTGCTCGTAGCCGAGGCGTGCGTAGAGGCGGGCCGCCCCGTCGAGCGTGTCGTGGGTGTCGAGCACGAGTTCGGTGGCGCCGAAGGTGCGCGCCCGGTGCTCCAGGTCTGCCATGAGCAGCCCGGCCCAACCGCGCCCCCGCATGGCGGGAGAGAGCCAGACGTGCTTGACCTCGAAGCGCACGACGCCCGCATCCGCGTCGGCGAGCATCCGGATGCCGCCGCAGCCCACCGGGGTTCCCTCGTCGTCTTCGACCACGAGGAAGACGCCGTTCACGCCGTCGAAGTCCACGGGAGACGGGTACGACACGGTGTACGGCCCGCCGGACTGCGGAAACGCCCCGGCACGGAACGCGAAGTAGTCGTCGAGAAGAGCTCGTTCGGGGCCGCCGGTGACGTCGCCGGTTCGGATGCGCATGCCCCCAGCCTACGAGCCGCCGGCCGACCGAGCGGGCACGACGAAGCGGGCCCGGCGAAACGGGCCCGGGCGGAACGGGGCCGGCGGAACGCGGTCGGCGAAGTGGGGTCGGGGTAACGCGGTCGGCGAAGTGGGGTCGGGGTAACGCGGTCGGCGAAACGCGGTCAACGAAGCGCGGTCAACGAAATGGGGTCAACGAAGCGCGGTCAACGAAATGGGGTCGGCGGAACGCGGCGGCGTGACGGCGCGTTCTGCGGTGAGAGCGCCCGGTGCGTGGGCTCCCACGACCACTTCGCAAGGCGCGCCGCAGCGGCGGCGGCGCGCAATAAGCTGGAACAATGACTACGAAGGTTGCCGTCGTCGGTGCGACAGGGAAGATGGGCCGACTGATCTCGGGTCTCGTGGAGGAGTCGCCCGAGTTCGAACTCGTCGCCTCGCTGGATTCGCGGAGCTCCCTCGACGACATGTTGGTGGCCGAGCTCGTGGTGGACGTCACGGTGCCTGGTGTCACCCAGAGGGTCGTCGAGTTCGCGGTGGCGAACGGCAAGAACCTTCTGATCGGCACGTCCGGATGGTCGGCCGACCGCATCGCGGGCCTCCGTCGCAGCCTCGGCGACGAGCCCACGTCGGGCATCGTGGTGATTCCGAACTTCTCGCTCGGCTCCGTTCTCGCCACGTCGTTCGCCGCGATGGCGGCGCGGTACTTCGACTCGATCGAGATCGTCGAGACGCATGCTTCCACGAAGGTCGATTCGCCCTCGGGCACCGCCGTGCGCACCGCCGAACTGATGGGTGCGGCGCGGGCCGCCATCGGACCGGTCGCCGCTCCTCACACCGACCAGCGGGCGCGCGGGCAGCAGGTGGCGAGCATCCCCATCCACAGCCTGCGCCTGAACGGGATCGTGGCCAAGCAGGACGTCGTGTTCGGCGGCACCGGCGAAGTGCTCACGATCACCCATGAGACCATCTCGCCGAGCGCCTACGCGGCCGGAATCACGCTGGCTCTCGCAGCGGCGGCCACTGCACGCGGCGTGATCCTGGGGCTCGACCAGTTGCTCGGCCTCGATTCCGGGTCGGCCCAGGGCGGCCATCCCGTCGCCGGCGCCGGGGCGACGGATGCCGCGTCGACCGATTCCGCATCGTTGCCGACCGACCCCGACCCCGAGAACGTGTCCGGACAGGCGGCCACCGCCACGAGTGTGCATCCGTGAAGAACCGCTTCGCCGCCCTCCTGATGGCGGTGCTGCTGGCCGTCTACATCGTGCTCGTCGGGGTGCGCGCCGTGCAGTTCGTGCTGACGGGGGTGCCGATCGCGATCGGGATCGGGGTGGCACTCATCATCCTGCCGATCGTCGGCGCTTGGGCGCTCGTGCGCGAGCTGATGTTCGGGATGCGCACCCAGCGCCTCGTCGAGCAGCTCGAGAGGGAAGGCGAGCTGCCGGTCGACGACCTGCCGAAGAAAGCGAGCGGGAGGCCACTCCGCGCGGCCGCCGACGAGGAGTTCCCGCAGTACCGCGACGCCGTCGAGGCCGACGAGACCGACTGGCGCGCCTGGTTCCGACTGGGCCTCGCCTACGACGCCAGCGGCGACCGCCGTCGTGCGCGCGGGGCTCTGCGCACGGCGATCGCCCTGGAACGCAAGGGGCGTTAGCTGCTCTAGACGGCGGCCAGGGCCTTCTCGAGGGTGTCGTCGCGGAAGGTGAAGCCGTCGGCCGCGAGGCGCTGGCTCGAGACATCCTGATCGGACAGTAGGAGGTCTTTGCCCGCGTCAGCCAGAGCCGCCTTCAGCGCCCAGGCCGGCGCGCGGAGCCAGTACGGCCGGTGCAGCTGCTCGGCCAGTTCGCGCACCACCAGACTCGCGGCGGCGGGCTCCGGGCCTACGAGGTTCACCGGGCCGTCGAGCGACGAGTTCAGCAGGTGCCGGATGGCGGCGGCTTCGTCGTAGAGGCCGATCCACGGCCAGACCTGATCGCCCGTGCCGAGCGGCCCGGCGAGGCCGGCCTTGGCCATCAGTCTCAGGGGCTTCAGGGCGCCACCGCCCGCTCCCACCACCAGTCCGGTGCGCACGACGACGACCCGTGTGCGAGCCGCGGCCGGTGCTGCCGCGCGCTCCCAGGCATCCGCGACTTTGGCGAGGAAGCCATCGCCGGCCGGCGCGGCCTCGGTCAGCAACTCACCGGGCCGGTCTCCGTAGAAGCCGACGGCCGAGCCGCTGATGAAGACGTCGGGCGGCGATTCCGAACGCAGGATCGCATCGGCGAGCGTCGAGGTGGCCTGGATGCGCGACTGCAGGATCTCCCGCTTGTACGACAGCGTCCACGGCAATCTCGCGATGGAAGCGCCGGAGAGGTTCACCACGGCATCTGCGCCGTCGATGATGCTGGACTTGATCCAGCGGGCCTCCGGGTCCCAGGTGCGCTCCAGCGGGGTGCGCGCCGGGCGGCGCACGAGGATCAGCACGGTGTGCCCGTCGGCGCGGAGCTGGGCGGCGAGCTCGGTTCCGATGAAGCCCGAACCACCGGCGATGAGCACGGTGCGCGGTTCGGTCATCAGCTCGTCCTCGCCGCCGTGACGATCCCCGGTGCGATCACTACGCGAGGCTCGCTTCGAGGGTGATCGGGATGCCCGCCAGGGCACGCGAGATCGGGCAGCCGGCCTTCGCCTCCTCGGCGATGCGTTGGAAGTCGGTCTCCGAGATGCCGGGAACGACCGCGCTCACCAGCAGGTGGCTTCCGGTGACGCCTTCGGCGGGGTCGAAGGTGACGGCGGCCGTGGTCTGCAACGACTCCGGCCTCGACCCGAAGCGGGCCAGGGCGTTCGCGAACGCCATCGAGAAGCAGGAGGCGTGCGCCGCGCCGAGCAACTCCTCGGGTGTGGTGACGCTGTCGGCCCCCTCTCCTTCGGAACGCGCCTTCCAGTTCACGGCGAAGGTGCCGGCCTTCGAGGTGTCGAGCGTGGTCGTTCCCGACCCGGTGAGCAGATCTCCGCGCCATACGGTCGTGGACTCGCTGGTGACAGTCATGGGACATACCTCTCCGTCGGTGCGTCCAGACTATTCGCTTTCGCCCGAAGCGTCAGGCCATTTCCTCAGGTGCGGGGCGAAACCGGCCTCACCCGGATGAGAAGCAGGTAGAGCTGGCAGCCGATGCAGTAGCCGAAGACGGAGTTGAGGAAGGCCGCCACGAAGGCGAGCGAGGCGAAGATGGTGATGGCGAACGGCACGCCGAGCGCTCCGAGCACGAGACCGGCGAGCGTCACGATGAAGCCGACGAGCTGCGCGAAGGTCGGCGGCTTCGGGTCTTCGAGTTCGGCCGGAGGGGCCAGCCTCGGTCGCACCAGCGTGCGGAACAACCAGCCGAAGGGGTGCCGCTTGACGCCGGCGGTGGCGCCCCAGAGGAAGAGGAGGCTGAGGGCGGCCAGCAGCAGGAAGGCGGGGGAGAGGATGCGTGCCACCGGCGCTAACTGCGTATCGGTGGGATAGGCGAAACTCAGCACGATCGTGACCAGCAGCAGAACGGCGGTGATGCCGGCCGTGAACCGTGGGGCGCGGGGGTCGATCATGCGAGCTCCTTCAATCGGGTCTCCACCACGGCCCGGCGCACCGCGCCGCCGATGCGGGTGCGAACCACTCCGTCGCGGTCGAGGATGAGCGTGGTCGGGGTCTGCAGGATGCTGAAGCGCTGCACCAGATCGGGCCGGTGGGTGACGTCGACGTCGAGGTAGGAGACACCGCTCGTGCGGGTCGAGATCTCGGCGAGAACGCGGCGGGTGGCGGGGCAGCCCGAGCAGAACTCGGTGGAGAACTGCACCAGGGTCGCCCGCTCGCCGAATCGGGGTGGTGTGGTTCCGGCGGCGGCGTCGAAGAGCTCGGGTGGCACGGATGGCTGTGCCGCCACGGCGCGAGCGGCGCCCTGCCGCGACTTCCATGCGAAGCCCACGAGGGTGCTCACGGCGACGAGGCCGATGAGGAACGCGATGACGACGAGAAGATTCATGGTGATCGCAGCGTAGGCGGCCCCGCCCCGTCGCATCCGTTCATGACGATTGTTACGACCAGAGCACAGCAGAGCAGAGGAAAGGGAGGAAGAGCGAAACGAAATTCGAACGCAACAGGCCTTACTCAACGACCCAGGGTGACGGCGAGGCCGCGAAGCGACCTCACCGGAACATGTCGCGCGGCGCCGGGCAGGGACCGGCGACGCCCGGAGAGCCCGCGCGAAGCACGGGCCCTCCGGCAGCTATGGTCAAGTGTGATCGAGTTCCGAAGCGATGTGACCGTCGAGCTGGTGCGCTCGAGTGCCCACGATTCCGATGTGCTGTTCGCGGCGCGTGTGTCGACGCAGGGCGAGCAGACGCTCTCGTCGGCCGAATCCGGGGAGGAGGCCGACCCGAAGCGCGACCGGGGTCTCATCAACTACCTGATGCGCGACCGGCACGGTTCGCCGTTCGAGCACAACTCGATGACCTTCTACGTGCAGGCGCCGATCTTCGTGTTCCGTGAGTTCATGCGGCACCGCATCGCGAGCTACAACGAGGAATCGGGCCGCTACCGGGAGCTGCGTCCGGTGTTCTATGTGCCCGGCGCGTCGCGCAACCTCGTGCAGGTGGGCAAGCCCGGCGCCTACGACTTCCTGCCCGGCACGCCGTCGCAGACCGAGCTCGTGACCGAGGAGGTGCGTGCCGTCTGCACCGCCGCCTTCGAGTCGTACGAACGGATGCTCGAAGCCGGCATCGCCCGCGAGGTCGCGCGCATCGTGCTGCCGCTGAACATCTACTCGTCGATGTACGTCACGATGAACGCCCGCTCGCTGATGAACTTCTTGTCGCTGCGCACGAAGCGCGCCGACACACACTTTCCGAGCTTCCCGCAGCGCGAGATCGAGATGTGCGCCGAGAAGATGGAGGCCGTTTGGGCCGAGTTGATGCCTCTGACGGCAGCGGCTTTCGACGCCAACGGGCGGGTGGCCCCGTAGGGCTCCGTGATACGCTGACCCCGTGCTTTTCGGTCTGCTCCTTCTTAGCTGCCGCGACGAGTCCTAGTTCTCAGGCCTCCCTCGTCGCGGAGTTCGCTGTCGGCTGACCACCACACCAATTCACGAGGGAACGCACCGATGAAGAACAATCAGGCCGCTTCGGCCATGCCGATCCACAAGTATCGGCCCTATCACGAGCAGATCGACGTCGAGCTGCCCGACCGCACCTGGCCCACCAAGCGCATCGAGGTGGCACCGCGCTGGTGCGCCGTCGACCTGCGCGACGGCAACCAGGCGCTCATCGACCCGATGAGCCCCGAGCGCAAGCGCATCATGTTCGACCTGCTCGTGCGCATGGGCTACAAGGAGATCGAGGTCGGCTTTCCGAGCGCGTCGCAGACCGACTTCGACTTCGTGCGGTCGCTGATCGAAGAGAACGCGATTCCGGATGACGTCACCATCCAGGTGCTGACCCAGGCGCGTGAGCACCTCATCCGCCGCACCTACGAGTCGATCGCCGGTGCCAAGCAGGCGATCGTGCACCTCTACAACTCCACGAGCATCCTGCAGCGCGACGTCGTGTTCCGCACCGACCAGCAGGGCATCGTCGACATCGCCCTCGAGGGCGCGCGCCTGTGCCGCGAGTTCGAGAAGACGATTCCCGAGACCGCCGTCTACTACGAGTATTCGCCCGAGAGCTACACCGGCACCGAGCTGGCGTTCGCGGTCGACATCTGCAACCAGGTGATCGAGGTGTTCGAGCCCACGGCCGAGCGCAAGGTCATCATCAACCTGCCCGCCACCGTCGAGATGGCCACGCCGAACGTCTACGCCGACTCGATCGAGTGGATGAGCCGCCGTCTCGCCCACCGCGAGAACATCATCCTGTCGCTGCATCCGCACAACGACCGCGGCACCGCCGTCGCGGCAGCCGAGCTGGGCTACCTGGCCGGCGCCGACCGCATCGAGGGGTGCCTCTTCGGAAACGGGGAGCGCACCGGCAACGTCGACCTGGTGGCGCTCGGCCTCAACCTCTTCACCCAGGGCATCGACCCGCAGATCGACTTCTCCGATCTCGACGACATCCGCCGCACCGCGGAATACTGCAACCAGCTGAAGGTGCCGGAGCGCAGCCCGTGGGCCGGTGACCTCGTCTACACGGCGTTCAGCGGATCGCACCAAGACGCCATCAAGAAGGGCTTCGAGGCGATGGAGGCCGATGCCGCCCGCCAGGGCGTCACAGTCGACGAGCTGGTCTGGGCAGTGCCCTACCTGCCGATCGACCCGAAAGACGTGGGGCGCAGCTACGAGGCGGTCATTCGCGTGAACTCGCAGTCGGGCAAGGGTGGCGTCGCCTACCTGCTGAAGACCGACCACGCGCTCGACCTGCCGCGGAAGCTCCAGATCGAGTTCTCGGGGGTCGTGCAGACGAAGACGGATGCCGAGGGCGGCGAGGTCACGAGCGACGAGATCTGGTCGATCTTCAACGACGAGTACCTGCCCGCTCCGGCCGACCGGGCCGAAGACAAGTGGGGCCGGTTCGAGCTCACGCGCACCCGCACGGCGAGCGACCTCTCCGGGTCGGTCTCGCTCGAGGTCGAGCTGCGGGTGGGCGACGAGGTGATCGAGACGGGCGCAACGGGCAACGGCCCGATCGCCGCGTTCCTGAACGTGATGAGCGAGCAGGGCATCGAGATCAAACTGTACGACTACGTCGAGCATGCCTTGAGCGCTTCCGGTGACGCGCTGGCGGCCGCCTACGTGGAGCTGCAGGTCGACGGCACGCGCCTCTGGGGTGTCGGCATCGACGCGGACATCTCGACGGCGAGCCTGAAGGCCGTGGTCTCGGCCGTGAACCGCGCCATCCGCGTGCGTGACGCCGACCGCGAGCTCGCCGCGGTCTGATCTCGAGCACCCGCGGGTGCTCGCCAGGTCGCGCAAAGTCGCCTTTGCGGGCTTCGTAAGGGCGACTTTGCGCTACTTCACGTCGTTCTTGCGCGGCTGCTGACGGCCGTCGCGGAGCTCGATGACGCGGTCGGCACGCGCCGCGAACACGGGGTCGTGCGTCGCCACGACGGCAGCGACCCCGCGCTGGTGCACCAGCTCGGCGATGAGATCCATCACGATCTGCGCGTTCTGACTGTCCAGCTGACCGGTGGGCTCGTCGGCGAGGAGCAGGCGCGGATTCGCGACGAGTGCTCGCGCGATGCCGACCCGCTGCTGCTGACCGCCGGAGAGCTCGTCGGGCAGCTGATCGGCGTGATCCGCGAGACCGACCGTGCGGAGGGCTTCGCGCACCCGGGCGTCGCGCTCGGCGGCATCCGTTCGACGCAGCCGCAGCGGCACCTCGACGTTCTCGGCGGCCGTGAGCACGTCGAGCAGGCCGAAGCCCTGGAACACGAAGCCCAGGGCGTCGCGCCGCAACCGGGCGACGCTGTCGGCGTCGAGGCCTGCGACGGCCACTCCGTCGATCTCGATCGAGCCCGAGGTGGGTTGGTCGAGGGTGCCCACCAGGTTGAGCAGTGTCGTCTTGCCCGCCCCTGAGGGGCCGCGCACCACCACCAGTTCGCCGGGGGCGACGTCGAACGAGATGTCGTCGCAGGCGCGCACCTCACCGGCGGGGGTGGTGAACACGCGGGTGAGGCCGCGCGCGCTGAGCACGGGCGGGGTGGTGGCGGGCCCGGATGCTGAGCCGGTTGCGCTGCGCGCGCGGGCCGGCGCCGTTCGTGCTGTAGTCGGCGGATGCGGCGCCGTGTTCGCTGTCGGATCGGTCACGGGGTCTCCTCCTGTGGGGTGGCGGGCTGCTCCAACGGCCCGGCGTGGCGCGCGCGCCGGCGTGGCACGGAGGCCGGTTCCGTGGGGTAGCCGGGCGACGCAGAGGCCTCGACGGCGGGCGCGGGTGTTGGCACGGTCTCGACCGTCGAGCGGGGCCGGGTGGTGCGGTTCAGAGCCCGGGGCGGGGCGGCGGAATCACCCGAGTACACCCCGACGTGATCGCTCTCGAGCGCCAGGCGCACCCGATCGCGGAGGCCCAGCTCGGTGGTGAAGTTCTCGGGCAGCTGCAAGCGGCCCACCCGGTCGAGAACGGCGAACTCCTCGGCGACGGCGTGCTCCGACCCGTCGTCGGCGATGCGGGTGCTGCGCAGCACCTCGGTCGAGGTGCGGCCGTCGCGGATCTGCACGGTACGCCGAACGTGCGACGACACCGACGGGTCGTGCGTCACGATGAGCGTGGTGACGCCGCGCGACTCGTTGACCGAACGCAGGGCGTCGAGAACGTCGACGCTCGACGCCTCGTCGAGCTCACCGGTCGGCTCGTCGGCGAGCAGCACGCGCGGCTCGTTGGCGATGGCGACCGCGATGGCCACGCGCTGCTGCTGTCCGCCCGAGAGCTGATCCGGTCGCCGGTTCCGGATGTCGCCGAGCTCGAGCAACTCCACCAGCTCGTCGGTGCGCCGGCGGCGGTCGCGGGCGGCACCGCTCCGGGCGATCGCGGTGACCGCCTCGATGTTCTCGGCCGCGGTGAGGTAGGGGAGCAGGTTCTTCGAGGTCTGCTGCCACACGAATCCCACGCTGCCACGCTGGAACTGCACCCGCTCGCGGCCGCCCATGCTGAGCAGGTCGTGGCCGGCCACGCTGGCGGAGCCGGCGGTCGGCGTGTCGAGCCCCGACAGAATGGAGAGCAGGGTCGACTTGCCCGAGCCCGAGGCTCCGATCACGGCAACGATCTCGCCCGGTTCCACGCGCAGGTTGAGGCCCTGCAGCGCCTGCACCTCGACCCCGCGGGTGCTGAAGATGCGCACCAGGTCGACGCACAGGATGTGCGGGTCGACGGATGCGGTGCTCTCGACGGTCATCTGGTCATCCTTCCTCACCGGGCGAACGAGGGATCGCAGACCGCGACCGGCGCACCGTGCTGATCAAGAGTGTTGCAACGGCCACCACCAGGAACCCGGCCACCGCTCTCGCGGCGGTCAACGGGTCGACTGTCACGCCCGGTCTCTCCGTGCCTCCCGTGAACGCGGTGAGATCCGCGAGCGTGAGCACCAGGGCCGAGGCGGCGGCACCGGCGACGACGCCGCCCACGGTCGCGATCAGGATGGTCGGAGCCATCTCCCACACGGCGAGGGCGCGATTCTGACGGGCATCCGCGCCGAGAGCCGACATCAGTCCGGTCAGTCGGGCGCGAGCGCTCCGGCCGAGCGCGAGGGTCATCACGACCGCGCCGAGGCACAGCAGCAGTGCGAAGCCGATCGCGAACAGGAGCGCGGTCTGCAACGTGGCGATCCGCGGATTCGCGGCGGTCGAGCGAGCCATGTCCTGGGCGGTGGTGACCACGGAGCTGGTGCCGGTGGCGTCGTCCACGACCGCCTGTGCGGCCTTCGCCACCTCGGCCGTGTCGGCATCGGCGGCGACGCGCACGAGCACCCGCTCGGCCGAGGTGATGTCGCCCACCACCGACGCGCCGTTCTCGCGGTCGACCAGAAGCCACGAGGTCGCGGTGGTGAACGGCAGAGCAGCGGTGGCCGAGGTCGCGAGCACGTCGAGCGGATGCCCGTTCAGGCGCGGTTCGGCGCCGCCGAGATCGGCGACCGCCGGTGCGGAGGCGAACACGGGGATGACGGAGTCCTGGCCGTCGCCGGTGTCGGCGGCGAGGCCCGGCGGAACGGCGATGGCGCCCGGACGGCCGCGCTGCACCTCGGCGAGCCGGTCGGTGTCGACCACGACGGCGCGGATGCGCGTGCGCGAGCCGCCGACGATGACCACGACGGGCTGGTCGGCGAAGACAGCCGCGGTCGCTTCGACCCCGGGCACCTCGGCCACGTCGTCGAGCACCGCCTCCGGGATGCCCTGTCCGCGGATCGAGATGTCGGCGCCCAGATCGGCGACCGCCGCGGACTCGATGCCCGACCGCACCGTGCTGAGGAACACCGTCGAGAACAGGGCGATGCCCACGCCGATCACGACAGCGAACACGAGCACCGTGCCGCCGGGCGGGCGGCGGCGGGCTCGGGTCGCCCCGACGAAGGCCACGACACCGGATCGGGATCGCGCCCAGGCGGCGGTCCAGCGAAGGATCGAGGGGTAGGCGCGCACCGTGATGGCGCAGACGGCGAGGGCGATGAGGAGCGGTGCTGCGGCGGGCACCGGGTCGAACGACGCCCCGGAGGAGGACGAGGAGGAGGAGGCCGACCCACCGACGGCGAGCACGACGATCGACGCCGCCGTCGCGAGCAGGATGACGCCGTCGGCGATCCAGCGGATGCGGCGCGCTCCCGACCCGTTCGCTCCCGACCCGTTCGCCCCCGGCTCCGTCGCGGCTCCGACTCCGACCAACCGCCCGCCGCGGCTCCGCCCTCCCTGCAGCACCAGAACGACGACCGGGATCACCGCCAGCAGGAGGCCGATGCCCACAACGGTGAGCACACGAGTGATGGTGAACGTGCTCGGCCCGACGAGGGCGGCGGAGACGGCGAGCCCCGCCGCCGTGCCGATCGCGGCCCCGGCGAGCCCGATGGCCGCTCCTTCGACCGCGAGCAGGCCGCGGAGCTGGCCGGGAGACCCGCCGCGGGCGCCGAGCAGCGCGAGAGTGCTGCCCCGCCGCCGCAGGAGCAGGGATGCACCGAGCAGCACCACGCCGGCGAGCACCCCGACCGGACCGCTCACGGCCATGGCGATCACCTCGTTCGTGGCGGCGTTGCGCGCCAGCGAGTCGTCGATCAGGGTCGGCAGTCGAGAGCCGAACGAGAGTGAGGTCACGCCGGGCTCGAACGCCGGAAGCGGGGCGGGTGGCGCGCCCGGCTCGGTGGGCAGGGGCGGCAGGTTCGAGGCTGCAGAGGCGGGAGCGATCGGATGCGGCGAACTCACGAACTCGCGGAGCTGGCGACTCACGACCGGTGCCGATGACACGGTGAGCGCATCCGGGATCGCCGGGAACCACATCCGGGTCTGCTCGTGCACGGGCAAGCGGGCTGCGGCGACCCACGCGGCGGGATTGACGAAGGCCTCGGCCACCACGCTGGTGCCACCGGAGCCGTCTTGCACGAGCCCTGGCTCCACGATGGTCGGACTGTGCAACCAGTACGGGGCGTCCGGGTCGATCGCCCGGATGATGCCGGTGGGGATGACGGGATGCGTCTGCCCGTCTCCGAAGACGACCTGGCGTGTCTCGCCGGCTGCCCACTCCATCGCGTCGCTCACCGGTTGCGAAAGCACGACCTCGATCGGAGAGCCGGTTGACAAGAAGTCGTCGCCAGGGCCGGGCCAAGCGCCGGAGACGAGTTCGATCCGGTCGCTGTAGCGGGGGTCGAACCCGAAGCCGAGCTGGGCATGGCGCGTCGGCGGCAGGCCCGGGAGTTCGGTGAGCGGAAGCCGGTCGCTCGTCACGGTGATCTCCGGGTCGCCGAGCGCTTCGTCGAGCGGCTGCGGGAGACTGTCGCGGAGTTCGCGCAGAGCGTCTTCCTGAGCACCCCAGATGGGGTCGACATCGGGCGCCAGCCCGGTGGATGCCGCGCCGCCGGCCGATGCTCCCGTGATGGGCCCACCGGTGGCCTGGGCGATGACGTCGGCCTGATCGGCCGGCGCATCCGTCGCGACGTCGTACCGCACGGCTGCGGTCGCCGAGCGGGAGAGGAGATCCGGTGCGGCCGCGGCGAGCCCCGCCGTCAACCCCACCACGACCGCCAGCGCGATCGTGGCTGCCGGACCCGCAAGGATGGAGCGGCGGAGCAGCCCGCCCGTGGCAAGCGCGCGACCGTGCCCTGTCGGCACATGACGAGCCTTCATCGCGACCTCCTGACGAGCGATCCGTAGGCCCCGACGACCGCGGCTGCACCGACGGTCAGCGCAGCCAAGGCGATGGCTGCCTGCGGCAGATCGAAGCCGGCCAGTGCCTCGACGACATCGGCCCCTGGAACGGCGGCTCGGGCGAACACACCCGCGAAGGCCGTCGCCACGACCGCGCCCGCGACCACCCCGGCGAGCAGACCGTAGACGACCGCCGCGCCCGCTTCGCCACGACGCTCGGCCACGTCGTCGCGGCGCACGCTGCCGAGCGCTCCGAGCACGGTGGATTCGCCGCGGCGGGCGCCCAGCAGTGCCGCCGTCACCGCGACGAGGCAGACCAGCGCGACGACGACCCCTCCGGCCACCCCGGCCCGAACCGCGGCCACCGCCGGCTCGAAGATCGGTGCGGCGGAGGAGTTCGCCCGCGTCGTCACGGTCACCGCCGTGGCCGACGCGGTCGTGATCGTCGTGGCGGTGCCGGCGGGATCGGATGTCGCGACCCAGACCTCAGCGGGAAGGGGAACAGCCCCGCCCGCCTGCAGGATGCCCTGGGCGAGCGCCGTCGTGTCAGCGAAGGCGACCAGTTCGCGGCCGGAGCCGGGCACCGCGTCGACGGTCGCGGCGAGCACGATCTCGACGGGTCGCCCCGTCGACGGGATGAGGGTCAACGTGGCACCGGCGTTCACCCCCAACCGCTCGGCGAGGGCGGCGGTGAACAGCACGGGCACGCGCTCCTGGGCGGCGGGCGCGAGGATACGTCCGCGCGGGTTCTGGCGCGTCACGGTGGTCGAGAGGGCTCCGGAGCTGCCGCCTGCCACGAGTTCGACCGGCACCGTCTGACCGTCAGCGTTCGCGACGGCCGCGGCGTCGAGCACGAGGGCGGAGCGGGAGCCTTCGGCCGACCCGACCCGTGCGACATCGAGCCCGAGCAGGGTGAGTTCGCCGACGGCGGAAGGGAGCGGTGCGCTGAAGCCGGCCCCGTTCGCGGTCGTCGCGGCGTCGATCTCGCCCAGGGAGATCTCCGAGATCGCGCCGCTGCTGTCCGCGAGCCAGGCGGCGACGGTGACGGTTCCCGCGGTGTCGGTGAGCTCCGCCGAGTCCGTTCCGGTCAGAGTCACCGTGAGGGTGAGTGAGGTGGACTGTTCAGGGATTACTCCGAGACCGGGTGCTGCGCCGGAGGCGGCACCGAGATCGCCGACCGCGCCGGCCAGCTGCGTGCCCGGGAGTACCTGCGGCACGCTCGCGACCGGAAGTCCGATGAGGCCGATGTCGTCGGTGCCGAGGGTCGCGGTCGTCGACAGCGCGGTGGCGGCGGCGGACGTCCCCGGTGCCCCGGCCGCGAGCAGCGAGGACACCCGGGGGCCATCGAGGTCGACGTTGGCGGGCACCGCGACCTGGGCGCGCACGTCGGCGCCGGTCTGGAGTGCGGCCGTGCGCAGGTCGGTCTCGTGGAGCGAACCTGACACGGCGGCGGCGAACACGGCTCCGCCCGCGGCGAGGGTGGTGACGAGAACGGCGACCGTGAAGAGAGAGGCGCGCCGGGTGAGCGTGCGCACCGCGAGCAGTCGGGTGAGGGAGCGGCCGCGCGCGGCACCGGCACCGAGGAGACGGGTGATGGGGGAGATCCCGGCCACCGCGAACAAGGCGAGCGCGAGCATCCCGACACCCGGGGCCAGCACCGCGATCGGATTCACGTCGGCTCCGCCGGGCCCACCGACCGATCCGCCCGCGATCAGGGGAGAGCCCGCAGCGAGGAGCTGCCACCCCGCGAACGCGGCCAGAGCCGCCGTGAACAGCGCAGCGACGAGCGCCGGCGCTCCGGATGACCGCGGTGCGAGTGCGCGCCGCCCGGCTGCCCAGGCCGCGGCACTTCCTCGTGCCGTCACCACGATCACGGTCACCACGGCGGCGGCGGCCGCGATCACGCCGCCGGCAGCGAACGCTTCGGCGAGGCCGCCGACACCGCCGGCGAGCACCCATCCCGCAACAGCCCCCAGGGTGCCGCCGACGACGGCCGAGGCCACCGCCACGACCGCGGTCTCGGCGGCCGTCCACAGAGTCACCTGGGTGACGGATGCGCCCCGGGCGCGCAGCAGATGGGTGTCGGCGGAGCGGCTGCCCGCGAGCAAGGTGGCGAGCTGGAGCAGAGCGATCACCGCGAGTGTGGCGACGAGCACCGCGGGCACGAGCGTCACGGCCTGGGCGGCCGAGGCCTCCTGCGTCACACGCGCGGTCTCGGCGTGCAGGTCGCCCTCGACGGTCACCGATTGGGCGCCGAAGACGTCCGCCCGGGCCAGCAGCTCGGCGAGAGCGCCGTCGCGCGAGGCGGCCTCGACCGCGGTCCAGTCCGCGGAGGTGAGGGTGGCGGCATCCGGTTGGATCACCCATCGCGTGGTGGCGGCAGCGGTCACGCCCGCCAGGTCGGCGTCGGAGACGAGGAGGGGTCCGACCGCGTCGCCGGCGTGTCCGGAGGCCACTGCGGGGTCGGCGAACCACCGCGCGCCGGTCGGGTCGTCGGCGTGCCAGAGGGCGGTGACCAGGAATTCGCTGCGGCCGGTGTCCGGGCCCACGAGCACACGGTCGCCGGCGTCGACACCGAGAGCGGCAGCGGCGCGCTCCTCGAGCGCGGCCTCGCCCGGCGCGGTCGGCCAGGTGCCGGTCACGGTCGTGATGCCCGTATCGGACCGGTCGTCGGATTGCAGCACGACGGCGGGCAGACCGGAGCCACCGTCGGCTCCGGCCGGAGGCGCCTTCGGGTCGAGGATCTGCAGGGGAACCGGCGCCGTGCGCACGGTGCGCCACACCGCGAGCGGCACTCCAGGGAACGCGTCGTCGACCACCACGCGGGTCGCGGCATCCTGAGCGCCAGCGGTCGCGGGGTCGAACGAGCTCGAGACGCGCAGGGCGGCCTCGGTCGGGGGAGCGTCGGCCAACGTGGTGCGCATGGCCTGCAGCGTCGAACCGGCCAGGAAGCTGCTCGTGCCCCCCAGGAGTGCGACAGCGATCAGAACGACCGCGCCGAGCGCGAGGAGAAAGGACACTCCGGCCCGGGAGCGTTGTAGCGGGAGTGGCACTCGAAAGAGGGTATACGGCGAATATGTCGGGCATGTTGCGGCTCGCTAGGCTCGGGGTATGTTCTGGCAAGCCTTGGGGGAGGTCGTTCCTCTTGCGTTCGCGGTCATCATCTCTCCGATGCCGTTGGTGGCCGTGATCACGCTGCTGCTCGGGCCGCGCGGCCGGGGAAACGCCGTCGCCTTCACGGTCGCCTTCGCAGTGTCGTTCTTCGCGCTGACCCTGGGGCTCGCCTCCGGGTCGAAGGGCACCACCGAGAACGACTCCTTCTTCGCCACGGTGTTCCACATCGTGATCGGCTTCGCGTTCGCGGCGCTGTTCTTCTACCTCGCGTTCCGCAGCTGGCAGAAGCGGCCGAAGAAGGATGTCGCACCGGTCGAACCGAAATGGCTCGCTGCGATGGACTCCTTCGGTGTCGTGAAGTCGGCCGGACTCGGTCTGCTGCTCGGCGTGGCCAACATCAAGAACGTGCCGATTGCCATCGCGGCCGGTGCGACGATCGGTTCCGCCGACATGGCGTGGTCGCTCGTGTTCCTCTGCGCGGCGGTGTTCGCCGCCACCTCGTGCCTCGGCCTCATCGTGCTCACCATCGTCGGCGGCTCCGGGTCGCGGACAGTGGCGGATGCTCTGGCCTCGGCGAAGTCGGGGCTCATCCGGCACAACAACGTCATCATGGCGGTGCTGTTCGTCATCCTGGGCGCCCTCCAGCTCGGGCGGGCATTCGAGGCGTTCTGATCGCGTTCTGGTCGGGCGATCCGGGTCGCTCCGGCATCCTGTCAGCGGTCGGCGGGATACTTGACGGGTGCCCGTTTACCGAGATGAAGCCGTCGTGCTGCGCACCCACAAGCTGGGTGAGGCCGATCGCATCGTCACGCTGCTGACCCGGCAGCACGGAAAGGTGCGCGCCGTCGCCCGGGGGGTGCGACGCACGGCCTCGAAGTTCGGGGCACGGCTCGAACCCTTCATGGTGGCCGACGTGCAGTTCTACGAGGGCCGAAGCCTCGACACCATCACCCAGGCGGTCACGATCGGGTCGTACGGGGCCGAGATCACCGCCGACTACGCCAGCTACACGGCCGCGAGCGCGATGGTGGAGACCGCCGACAAGCTCACCGAGGAGGAGCCCTCGCTGCAGCAGTACCTGCTGCTCGTCGGCGCCCTGCGCTCGCTCGCTCGCGGCGAGCACGGACCCACCATGACGCTCGACTCCTACTTGCTGCGCGCCCTCTCGATGGCGGGCTGGGCGCCGAGCTTCCATGACTGCGCGGTCACCGGTGAGGCGGGGCCGCATTCCGCCTTCGTGGTGCAGCTCGGCGGCGTGGTGAGCGACGAGGTGGCCCCGCCCGGCACGCCGCGACTCGACACCGCCACCCTGGGCCTGCTCGGCGCCCTGCTCACGGGTGATTGGGCGGCGGCCGACGCCGCGGAGTCGGGCACCCGTTCACGCGCGAGCGGTATCGTGGCGGCGTACACCCAATGGCACCTGGAACGCGGGCTCCGATCGCTCGAGCACGTCGAACGGTCGCAGACGAAGAAGGTTCAACCGCAGTGAGTCCCGTTCAGAAGACCTCCCCGTTGGCGGAGCCGTTCCGGCCCCTCGACTGGACGGGCATCCACCCGCCGTCGATTCCTGCCGGCGCCGTTCCGAAGCACGTGGCGATCGTCATGGACGGCAATGGGCGGTGGGCCAACCAGCGTGGTCTCACCCGCATCGAGGGGCACCGCGCGGGCGAGGCGGCGCTTTTGGACGTCGTGGCCGGCGCCATCCAGATCGGGGTGAAGCACATCAGCGTCTACGCCTTCTCCACCGAGAACTGGAAACGCTCTCCCGACGAAGTGCGGTTCTTGATGGGGTTCAACCGGGAGGTGCTGCACCGCCGGCGCGACCAGCTGAACGAGTGGGGTGTGCGCATCCGCTGGGCCGGCCGCAAGCCGCGGCTCTGGGCCTCGGTCATCAAGGAACTGCAGTTCGCCGAACGCCTCACGGCCGCCAACTCGACCCTCACCCTCACCATGTGCGTGAATTACGGCGGCCGCAACGAGATCACGGATGCGGTGCGCACCATCGCCGACGACGTCGCGGCCGGGCGCCTCCGCCCTTCGGCCGTGTCGGAGAAGCTGATCCAGAAGCGTCTCTACGTGCCCGAGCTGCCCGACGTCGATCTCTTCGTGCGGAGTTCGGGGGAGCAGCGCACCTCGAACTTCCTGCCCTGGCAGTCGGTGTACGCCGAGATGGTGTTCCTCGACCGGCTCTGGCCCGATTTCACGCGCGTCGACCTGTGGCAGGCGATCGAGCACTACGCCGGACGCAACCGGCGGTTCGGCGGGGCCGTGGATGCGCCTGACCCGACCGAAGACGAGATCGGGGTCTGACGCCCTTCCGTCGCGGAATGAGATCGCGGATGCCCGCGTTGGCTTCTTCGTGACTGAAGCCATCAAAATCGACATCTGGTCCGACATCGCCTGCCCGTGGTGTTACATCGGAAAACGCAAACTGGAATACGGCATCGCCGAATACGAAGGCGACGAGGGCGCTGCACCCGTCGAGATCGAATACCACAGCTTCGAGCTCTCGCCCGATACGCCGGTCGACTTCGACGGCAGCCACGAGGAGTTCTTGGCCACGAAGGGTTTCCCGGTCGAGCAGATCGGGCCGATGATCGAGCGGGTGACCGGCATCGCCGCCTCGGTGGGTCTCGACTACGACTACGGCAACCTCAAGCACGCGAACACCGTGCTCGCGCACCAACTCATCCACTACGCCAAAGCTCGGGGAGTGCAGCTCGAGGCCAAGGAACGGCTGTTGAAGGCCTACTTCGTCGAGGGCCGTCAGGTGGGCACGATCGACGGACTCGCCGATCTCGGTGCCGAACTCGGCTTCGACCGCGACGACGTCGTGCGCTCGCTGAGCTCGAACGAGTACCTGGCCGACGTGCGCGCCGATCAGCAGACCGCGATCGCCTACGGCATCCAGGGCGTGCCGTTCTTCGTGATCGACGGGAAGTACGGCGTCTCGGGCGCGCAAGACCCGGCGACCTTCGCGCAGGTGCTGCGCCAGGTGACCGACGAGAAGACGGAGGTCGGCGCGTGACCGCCGATGCCGCAGGCGAGGCTGCTCCCGCCGCGACGCCCCCTCAGCCCGTACAGATCCTGCCTCGCGCACCGCTGACCCTCACCCTCGTGGGCGACCCGGGTGCCGCCTGCGAGGGCGACGCCTGCGCGATCTGACGCTCAGGCGCCCTCGGCATCATCGAGTGGGCACAATTCGTCGGTTCCCCTGGGCTTGGGCGACGATTCGTGCCCACTCGATGTCAGTCGCGCGCGGGGATCGGGTCGGAGATGTCGGCGACCACCGCATCCAGCCCCGTTGCCAGGGTGTCGGCGTCGACGAAAGCGCTGTGCCCATGGGCGCCGGCGCCCATCGCGACGCGCTTGCCCACGAACGAGGCGTCGAGATAGACGGGCCAGGCCGTGGTCGAGCCGAGCGGGGTGATCGTGCCGCGTTCGTAGCCCGTGGCCTCGTGCGCGACATCCTGATGCGGCATCGAGAGCCTGTTCACCCCGACCAGGGTGCGGAGCTTCGGCCAGCTGATCTGACGGTCGCCCGGGATGAGGGCGAACAGGAAGCCGCCGTCGTGACGCTTCACCACGAGGCTCTTCATCACGTCGCCGGGTGCGAGCCCGAGCAGCGCGGCAGCCGCCTCCAGCGAGTCGGCGGCGGGCCGCTCGACGACCTCCACCGGGATGCCCCGGGCCTCGGCGTCATGGAGCACTCTGTCGATACCGTTCTTGTCACTCACAATCGTGTTCAACAGCCCGACTCTCCACAGGATTCCCGATCCCGACACACCCCCGGCGCCAGTCTGGGAGAATTGACCACGATGTCCACTCCAACACTCACCGCCCCCGCACCGAAGGCCGTCGGCGACGCGCTGACCTCCGTCGACGACAAGCTCGCCATCGGGCCCATCCGGCTCGACGTGCCCGTCGTTCTGGCGCCCATGGCGGGCATCACGAACACTGCGTTCCGACGGCTCTGCCGCGAGTTCGGCGCCGGCCTCTACGTGAGCGAGATGATCACGAGCCGGGCCCTCGTCGAGCGCACGCCCGAGACGATGCGGCTCATCACCCACCACCCGTCCGAGACGCCTCGTTCCATCCAGCTCTACGGGGTCGATCCGGCCACGATGGCCGAGGCGGCGCGCATCCTGGTCGACGAAGACCGCACCGATCACATCGACATGAACTTCGGCTGCCCGGTGCCCAAGGTCACGCGCAAGGGTGGGGGTGCAGCACTGCCCTGGAAGCTCGATCTCTTCCGCGAGATCGTCGAGTCGGTGGTCGACGCGGCCGGAGACATCCCGGTCACCGTCAAGATGCGCAAGGGCATCGACACCGACCACCTCACCTACCTCGAAGCGGCCCGCGCCGCCGAGGGTGCCGGTGTGAAGGCCATCGCGCTGCACGCGCGCACGGCGGCCGATTTCTACAGCGGTCAGGCCGACTGGTCGGCCATCGCGCGGCTGAAAGAGACCATCACGAGCATTCCGGTGCTCGGCAACGGCGACATCTGGTCGGGCGAAGACGCGCTGCGCATGGTCGACGAGACCGGATGCGACGGGGTCGTCGTGGGGCGCGGTTGCCTCGGCCGCCCGTGGCTGTTCGGCGACCTCGCGGCGGCGTTCCGGGTGCGCGCCGGTGAGCTCACGGCCGACGAGGCGGCAGCGCTGCGGGCCGCCCCGTCGCTCGGCGACGTGGCGCGCACGCTCCGCCGGCACACCGAGCTGCTGGTGGAGTTCTTCGGAGACGAGAATCGCGCCTGCCGCGACATCCGCAAGCACGTCGCGTGGTATCTGAAGGGCTACCCGGCCGGCCACGAGGTGCGGGCCGCGCTCAGCACCGTCACGAGCCTGGCCCAGATGGATGAGATCCTCGCCACCCTCGACTGGTCGGAGCCCTACCCGGGCGCCGACGCCGAGGGCCCGCGCGGCCGGGCCGGCAGCCCGAAGAACCCGGCGCTGCCCGACGGATGGCTGAAGTCCCGTTCGCTCGAGAGCGCCGGGCGGGTCGACCTCGCCGAGGCAGAACTGAGTCACAGTGGTGGCTGAGCCCCTGCACAACCTGTCGACCGCGACGCCCACGAAGGGCTACTCCGAAGCCGACGCCGAGAGATTCCTCCCCGAGGAGCACTACACCCGTCGCAGCGACTTCGCGCGCGACCGGGCGCGCCTCTTGCACTCCTCGTCGCTGCGGCGACTCGCGGCCAAGACGCAGGTGCTGAGCCCGGCCGTGGTGGCCGACTTCGCCCGCAACCGCCTCACGCACTCGCTCGAGGTGGCCCAGGTCGGCCGCGAGCTCGCCAACAGCCTCGATCTCGATCCCGATGTGGTCGACAGCGCGTGCCTCGCGCACGACCTCGGGCATCCGCCGTTCGGGCACAACGGCGAGCGGGCCCTCAACGACTGGGCCCGCGACATCGGCGGGTTCGAGGGCAACGCGCAGAGTCTGCGCATCCTGACCCGGCTCGAACCGAAGGTGTTCGACGGCGAGGGCCGCAGTGTGGGCCTCAACCTCACGCGGGCGAGCCTCGATGCGAGTTGCAAGTATCCGTGGACGGTGTCCGCCCCGGTTCCGGATGCGAGCGGTCGGCTGAAATACGGGGTGTACGACGACGACGCGCCGGTCTTCGAGTGGCTCCGGCACGGTGCGCCCGATCGAAAGCTCTGCGTCGAGGCCCAGGTGATGGACCTGTCCGACGACATCGCCTATTCGGTGCACGACTTCGAAGACGCGGTGCTGAACGGCTACATCGACGTCTCGGTGCTCGGTGCGCGTGCCGATCACGCGGCGCTCATCCGCAGCATCCACTCGCGGGCCGGCGGGGCGTTCAGCCTCGACGATCTGACGGAGGCCTTCGAACGGCTCGACTCGCTGCAGGTCTGGCTGTCGGAGTGGGATGACTCGCGCCAGGCGCACGCTCGCCTGAAGAACCTCACCAGCCAGTTGATCGGCCGATTCGCCGGCGCAGCCACCCGCGCCACCCGGGAGTCCTTCCCGGCCACCAGCATCACGCGCTATGGGGCCGATGTCGTGGTGCCGCCCTGGGTCGAGGCCGAGATCGCGACGCTCAAGGGCATCGTGTCGGTGTTCGTGATGAGCAACGACGCCCGGCAGCCGATCTACCAGACCCAGCGAACGCAGCTGCTCGAGTTGGCCGACGCCCTCTGGGAGTCCGACGGCCGGGCGCTCGACACGGCGTTCGCAGAAGACTGGCGCCTGGCCGCCGGCGACGCCGAACGCAAGCGCATCGTGGTCGACCAGGTGGCGAGCCTCACCGATCAGACGGCCGACGCCTGGCACACCCGGTTGGTCGAACCCCACTCCACCGGGCTGCGTGTCGGTAGCCGGAACGTATCCTAGAGACATGGCAGGGCTGATACGTCGAAGCGACATCGACGAAGTCCGTTCCCGGGTCAACATCGCCGATGTGGTGGGCGACTACGTCACGCTGAAGAGCGCAGGCTCCGGGTCGATGAAAGGGCTCTGCCCGTTCCACGACGAGCGCTCCCCGAGCTTCCACGTGCGGCCGGGGGTCGGCTTCTACCACTGCTTCGGCTGTGGGGAGGGCGGCGACGTCTACAAGTTCCTGCAGCAGATGGATCACGTGACCTTCGCTGAAGCGGTCGAGCGCCTCGCGGCGAAGATCGGCTTCCAGCTGCACTACGAAGACGGCGGCGCCGCGGTCGATCAAGGCAATCGGGCTCGCCTGCTCGCCGCCAACGAGGCGGCGCGCGAGTACTTCGCCGAGCAGCTCACGATGCCGGGGGCCGACACCGCGCGGGCCTTCCTCGGCGAACGCGGCTTCGATGCCTCTGTCGCCGCGCACTTCGGTGTCGGCTACGCACCGCAGGGGTGGGACAACCTGGGCAAGCACCTCAAGAGCCGGGGCTTCACCGAGAAGGAGCTCAGCGAAGCCGGTCTCCTCAGTTCGGGCGACCGGGGAAGCTACGACCGCTTCCGGGGCCGGTTGATCTGGCCGATCCGCGATCAGACGGGGCAGACCGTCGGTTTCGGCGCTCGTCGGCTCTTCGACGACGACAAGGGCCCGAAATATCTCAACACCCCTGAGACGCTCGTCTATCACAAGGCGCAGGTGCTCTACGGGCTCGATCTCGCCAAGCGCGACATCGCGCGCGGCCGGCAGGTCGTGGTGGTGGAGGGCTACACCGATGTGATGGCGTGCCACCTCGCGGGTGTCACCACCGCGGTCGCCACCTGCGGCACCTCCTTCGGCGTTGAGCACATCAAGATCATGCGTCGGGTGCTCTCCGACGACAGTGCCGGTCTCGGTGAGGTCATTTTCACCTTCGATCCGGATGCGGCCGGCCAGAAAGCCGCCCTGCGCGCCTTCAGCGAGGAGCAGCGCTTCGCCGCCCAGACCTACGTGGCGGTGGCGCCCGACGGTCTCGACCCCTGCGACCTCCGGCTCGCGAAGGGCGACGACGCCGTGCGACGGCTGATCAAGGGCAAGAAGCCGATGTTCGAGTTCGTGATCAAGCAGAAGCTCTCGGCCTACGACCTCGAGACCGTCGAGGGCCGCGTCGCGGCCCTGCGGGATGCGGCACCGATCGTGTCCGACATCCGGGATTCGGCGCTGCGACCGGCGTACACCCGCCAGCTCGCCAAGATGCTGGCCATGGAGCTCGACGACGTGCAGCGTGCTGTGGAGAGCAGCGGGTCCCGCTCGCGCGGCGCATCCGGAAGCGACCGCGGCACTCTCGACCGCGGAGCCCTCGACCGGGGTGCGTCCGACCGGGGTGGCCCGGAGCGCGGCGCTGCGGCCGTGGTGGTCGCCGAGCGTCCGCGCTCGATCGACCCGGCCGGCGATCCGCTGGTGGCTTCCGTCACCTCCCTCCAAGAGGCCCCGGTGGTGCGCCCGAGCGTCACCATCACCCAGCTTCCCGCCACGACCGCCGCCCGCACCGAGCGCGACGCACTGATGGCGATGCTGCAGGCTCCGACCGTCGTCGGTCGAGACCTGCTGTTGCAGGCGAGCGGCTGCGGGTTCAGCAATGCGCCGCTCGCGGCGATCCGCGACGCGATCGGCCGCAACGTCGACTCCTTCGAACGCCAGGACTGGGTGACGGTGATCCAGGCCGATGTGCCCGAGGAGTATCGCCGGCTGGTCGAGGAGATCGCCGTGGCGCCGTTGCCGGAGCGACCCGATCGCGAGCCGCAGATCTATCTGCGCCGCATCACCCGCGACCTCATCCAGCGGCACCTTCTGCGCCGCAAAGAAGATGTCAAAGGGCGGTTGCAGCGCACCGACGCGGTCGAGAATCCCGAAATCTACCGCGAGATCCAGCGCGAACTGGTGCAACTCGAGGCCGACCGCCGCGCCTTGCAGGCGGAGTAGCGGCGAACGCCTAGGCTCGAATCCTATGGCTGACCGAAACGTACTCACCGCCTCCGACGTCACCATCGAATACCCGGCACACAGCGTGAGCTCGGCGTTCACGGCGGTGAAGGGCTTCACCCTGGTGATCGAACCCGGCGAAATCGTCGGGCTCGTCGGATCGAGCGGGTCGGGCAAATCGACGCTCGCCCAGGTGGCGTCGGGCCAGGCCGCCATCCGGGGCTCGAAAGAGAACTCGCCCCGTATCATCGGCGGCAGTCTCGACGTTCTGGGCTTTCAGATGCGCGGGCTCAAGCGCGCGAATCTCAACAAGCTGACGCTCGGCGTCGGCTACGTGGCACAGGATGCCGGGTCGAACCTCACCTCGAACATGACGGTCGCCGAGTTGGTGGCCGAACCGCTGTTCCTCCGCGACAAGCGCTTCAACCGTCAGGAGGCCGGGCTGAAAGCCGCCACGCTGGTGGATGCTCTGCTCCTGCCCGTGGGAACGATGCTGAAGCAGCCCCACGAGCTCTCCAGCGGCCAGAGACAGCGCGTGGCGATCGCCCGCGGGCTCATCCTCGATCCGGTGCTGCTGATCGCCGACGAGCCCACCGCGGGCGTCGACGTCTCGGTTCGGGGCGCCGTCGTCGACGTCATCGCCGGCCTGCAGCGCTCGCGCGGAGCGAGCGCACTGATCGTCAGCCACGACCTGGATGCGCTGGGCCGGGCGGTCGACCGCATCGCCGTCATCCACGAGGGCGTGGTGGTGGGGCTCGGCCCGATCGACGAGGTGCTCGGCGACCCGCGGCACCCTTACGTGGCCGGGCTGGCGCGCGAGACCTACGCCGATGAGGACGAGAGCGACGAGGGCGACGAGATGGATGAGGCCGGCGGTGACGACGATGACGCCTCGGCCGAAGCCGAATATGAAGCCAACGAAGACGCCGACAGCGCCCGAGCCGAAGCTCGCCGCGAGGAGAATCGCTGATGCACCGAGCTACCACCCCGAGTCGCCACCGCGAGGTGCTCGCGGTTCCCGCCGAATCCCTGCCGGTCGATGAACGGCCGCACCCGGGGCCCATCGCGGTGCTGCCCACCGCTGAACCACTCTTCGTGCAGGCGATCGAGGAGGCGGGCGGCGCCGTGGCGCCACTCGGGCCGGAGACCCGAGGGATCGTCTGGTTGAGCTCGCGCGGCGCCGACGACTTCGCCGCCGCCCTCGAGGCGAACCCGCAGGTGGAATGGGTGCAGCTGCCGTGGGCCGGGGTCGACGCCTTCGCCGAGGTGCTGCGCAGCCACGATCGCCCCCGCCTGGTCTGGACCAGCGCCAAGGGCGCCTACGCCCAGCCGGTGGCCGAGCATGCGCTGACGCTGATGCTGGCTCTGCTGCGCCACCTGCCCGAGCGTGTTCGCGCCACCACCTGGGGTGCGAAGACGGGACTGTCGCTCTACGGTCTCGACGTGGTGGTCATCGGCGCCGGCGGCATCGCCCTGGAGCTCCTGCGGCTGCTGGAGCCCTTCGGTGTGGAGTCGACCATCGTGCGCCGTTCCGAGCTCGCTGTGCCCGGAGCGGGCCGCACGGTGACGAACGACCGTCTCGACGAGGTGCTGCCCGCCGCTGACGTGGTCGTCGTGGCCGCCGCCCTGACCGCGGGAACCGAGAAGCTCCTCGGCGAAGCCCAGTTCGGTCATATGAAGCAAACGGCATATCTCATCAACATCGCCCGCGGCGGACTGGTCGACACCGACGCGTTGGCCGCTGCACTGGCCTCAGGACAGATCGCCGGTGCGGGGCTCGACGTCACCGATCCGGAACCCCTGCCCGACGGGCATCCGCTCTGGTCGGAGCCCCGCGCACTCATCACGCCCCACACGGCGGACACGCCCGAGATGACGGCGCCGCTGTTGGCGGCGCGCGTTCGGCACAACGTGCGTGCTCTGCTCGGCGAAGGAGACTTCGCCGGACGGGTCGACCCCCAGGCGGGCTACTGAGTGGTCAAAGCGGGTGCCGAAACAGTGATAATGTATTGACGCTGTTTCAGCAACATTCCTCGATAGCTCAATTGGCAGAGCAGCCGGCTGTTAACCGGCAGGTTCTTGGTTCGAGTCCAAGTCGGGGAGCGAAGGCCTCGCGGCTCCACCCGCGGGGCCTTTCTTCGTTTGCGGCACACGAAAAAAGCCCGCGACCCGAGGGATCGCCGGTGAGGAACTCGTCAGCCGGCGACGCGGTGGCGGCGCGCAGACGACGAAGACGAACCCGCCGAAGCGGGCGCGGGAAGGCGTCGGGGCGACTTCGGGGGCGGAACCTCGTCGAGGGCCGTGCCCACCTCGATCTCGCTCATTGCGATCCGTGTCAGCGGGCCGACCAGCAGCAGTTCCACGCCGCCCTTGTGCAGGAGCGGAACCAGTTCGGTGTCGCCGCGCTCCGCGGTGTCGCGGGCGTGAGCGATGAAGATGTCCGCCATCGTGCTCGTGGCGAAGAAGCTGCGTCCACCGTGGTGGATCACGCGGCTGTACTCGTGTTCAATCGGCATGGACCGTCTACTTTCCACTGTGCGTCGAGTCAGAATCTACGCCGACCGCATCCTGGTGGAAAGGGGTTGTTTTCCCAGTTTCGAATGGGCTCTGCCATCATCGGATGATGCCCCGCGCATCCCGGCGAACCCCCGAAGAGACGGCCGCCATCCGGGCAGCCCTCGCGGTCGGCCTCGCCACCGCCGCCTACGGCATCTCCTTCGGTGCCCTCGCCACCCTTTCCGGTCTCGACATCTGGCAGACCTGCTTCCTCAGCCTCGTGATGTTCACGGGCGGCTCCCAGTTCGCCCTCATCGGCGTGCTCGCGTCGGGTGGTCTCGCGGCGGGGCCCGCCGCGGTCACGAGTGCGGCGCTGCTCGGCACGCGAAACGTCTTCTACGCCATCCGGATGTCGCCCGTCATCGGCCCCGGATTCCTCAAACGAGCCGCGGCCGCACAGCTCACCATCGATGAGTCGGTCGCCGTCTCCGCCGCCCAGCGCACGCCCGCCGCCGAGCGGGTCGGGTTCTGGGCCACGGGCATCCTGATCTACCTCGGCTGGAACCTCACCACCCTCGTCGGCGCCCTCATCGGCGACCTGCTGGGCGACGTGAGTGCCTACGGTCTGGATGCGGCGGCCGCTGCGGCGTTCCTCGGGCTGCTCTGGCCGCGACTGAAGGAGCGGCAGACCCAGGCCGTGGCGGTGGGAGCCGCCTTCGTCGCCGCCCTCCTGACACCGTTCCTCACGCCCGGCCTGCCCGTGCTGGTGGCCGCGGTCGTCGCCATCGTGGTCGGCGCGTTCAATCTGCTGGGCCGTGACCGCCGATCGAGTAGCCGAGGGGATGCCGCGTGAGCAGCTGGAACATCGTCATTCTCGCGTCGGTCATCTGCTTGGGGCTCAAGGTGGCCGGCTACCTGATCCCGCCGCGCGCCTTCGAGCACCCGACGGTCGCCCGCATCGCCAACTTGATGACGGTCGCGCTGCTGGCCGCGCTCATCGCGGTGCAGACGCTCGGCGCCGGGCAGTCCATCCAAGTGGATGCGCGAGTGCCGGCGGTGCTCGTGGCGGCGGGCCTCTACGCCTTGCGCGTGCCGTTCGTGGTGGTGGTGATCGTGGCCGCAGGGGTCGCGGCCCTCATCCGTGCCGTCACCTAGGCCGGCCGCGACACGCCCTACGCGTCGAGGTCGTCGACCCCGGGGAGCCAGGCGTTGCCGTCGACGCCCCAACCCCGCTTGCGGATGATCTTCGCGACGGCCTTCGAATACTCCCGGTCGAGCCGATCGACGTAGAGCACGCCGTCGAGGTGGTCGAACTCGTGCTGGAAGATGCGGGCCAGCCATCCGGTGGCCTCGATCTCGTAGTGGTTGCCGTCGAGATCGGATGCGCGCAGGATCGCCGCAGCGCCACGAGCCAGCGGGAAGCGCGGACCGGGGAAGGAGAGGCAGCCCTCCGACGAGGTTTCGGGGTCGGCCGGTTCGATCGAAGTGGGGGTGATGAAGAGCTCGGGGTTGATCGCCACTCCGCGGTGCAGCACCTCGTCGTCGTCGGTCCAGCTGTAGACGAAGAGGCGGAGCGGCACGCCCACCTGCGGGCCGGCGAGACCGACGCCCGGGGCCGCATCCATCGTCTCGAACATGTCCTCGACCAGTCGGCGCACGTCGTCGTCGATCACGGCGACCGGGGCGGCGGGGGAGTGGAGAACGGGATCTCCGGAGATTCGAATCGGGAGAACAGCCATTCGCTAAGCCTAACGGCGAGCCTTCCGGGGTACTGTCGATGAGTGCCTCCTGAACTGTTCGAGCTCAGCGACCAGATCGCGCTCGACCCGAAGCAATTCATCGGCATCCCGCTCGCTCTGGTCGGTGCCATCTTCTTGAGCCTGGGTGCCCAGTTCCAGTATCGCGGGGTCACCAAGGTCGAGGCGAAAACGCACGACGCCGACAAAGGCCTGAGCGTTCGTCAGCTGATGGCGCTGCTCAGTCGGCCCTCCTGGGTCATCGGCACCCTGATGCTCGGGCTCGCCATCGTCTTCCAGCTCACCAGCCTCGGCTTCTCGCCGATCATCGTGGTGCAGCCGCTCGGCGCGGTCGCACTGGTCATGACCGCCATCCTGAACTCGCGGATCAGTCATGTGAAGCTGAACCGCAGCTCGATCATCTCGATCGTGCTCTGCGTGGGTGGCGTCGGCCTCTTCGTGCTCGTCGCGGCGTTCACGGCGGTCGACAAGCCGGTCAGCACCACCGATCTCATCATCATCCTGATCGTGTTGGCCGTCGTGCTGGCCTTGTTCGCGGTGACCTTCGCCTTCCTCCGCAAGCGGTTCAAGGCCATCGCCTACATCGTCGGGGCGGGCGTGCTCTACGGATTCGTGGCGACCCTCGCGAAAGCGGTGATCAGCCGCATCTTCCAGGCGCAATTCGAATGGCTCACCGTGCTCGCGCTGGTGGGGCTGCTGGCCGCGGCGGCACTCGGCGGCTACTTCGTGCAGAACGCTTACGCATCCGGGCCCCCTGACCTCGTGATCGCCGGGCTCACCGTGATCGATCCTTTGGTGGCGGTGGCGATCGGCATCATCGTGCTCGGCGAGGCGTCGCAGGCGCCACTCTGGGCGACGTTCGCGTTCCTCGCTTCGGGGCTGATCGCGATCCTGGGAGTGTTCGGCCTGGCGCGCTACCACCCTCAGGCCCAGCGCTAGGGTAAGTTCTTTCACAGCCCCCGAGACGCCGAGCCACGAGCGACGCCCCCGGAACCCGAGCAGGAGAGACACGGTTTGACAGACTCCCGAGATCCGCACACTCGCACGGATGCGCCTGACGCGCCCGGCACGACGAGCCGGCCTCTTCGGATACTCATCGGCGCAGACACGTTCTCGCCCGACGTGAACGGGTCTGCGCGCTTCGCCGAGCACCTTGCTTCCGGCCTCGCCTCGCGCGGGCATGACGTGCACGTCGTGGCGCCATCGGCGAAGCTGCCCACGGGCACGCACACCGAGGTCTACGACGGCCAGAAGATCACGGTCCATCGTCTCTACAGCTGGCGCTGGTATCCGCACGACTGGCTCACCTTCGCGTTGCCGTGGCGCATCAAACAGAACAGCGCGAAGATCATCGACGAGGTGAACCCCGACGTCGTGCACTTCCAGTCGCACATCATCGTGGGTCGCGGCGTCTCCACCGAGGCCAAGAAGCGCGGCATCCGCATCGTGGGCACCAACCACGTGATGCCCGAGAACCTTCTCGCCTTCACCGTGATCATCCCGAAGTTCTTGCAGAACTGGGCGATCGGGTTGGCCTGGGCGGCCGCGCGCCGCTCCTTCAGCCGAGCGGATGCGGTCACCGCCCCCACGCGCCGTGCCGCCGACTTCTTCGAGAAGGCCACGGGCATCGACAACGTCTATGCCATCTCCTGCGGCATCAACGTCGACAACTACGTCGCCGACTTCACCCCGCGCACCGAGAACCGCATCCTCTTCGTGGGTCGCGTGGCGGGCGAGAAGCAGATCGACGTGCTGCTGAAGGCCATCCAGCTGCTGCCGGCCGATCTCGACACGAAGGTCGAGATCGTGGGCGGTGGAGATCAACTCCGCAACCTGCAGGCGATGGCGCACCAGCTGGGCATCGGCGACCGCGCGACCTTCACCGGATACGTCACCGAAGAAGAGCTGCGGCGGGCCTACACGCGCGCCACGATCTTCGGGATGCCGTCGATCGCCGAGTTGCAGAGCATCGCCACGATGGAGGCGATGGCCAGCGGTCTGCCCGTGGTCGCCGCCGACGCGATGGCGTTGCCGCACCTCGTGCACGACGGCAAGAACGGCTTCCTGTTCGAGCCCGGGAACGCGCAGCAGCTGGCCGATCGGCTGGAGCACATCCTGCGTCTGCCGCAGGAGGAGCTCGACGTGCTGAAGCGGGAGTCGCTCACCATCGTGGCGGCGCACGACATCCAGCGCACTCTGAACACCTTCGAGCACCTCTACCGTGGCGAGCCGGTGACGGCGCCCGTCGTCGTGGTGCCGAAGTCCGAGCTCAGCGACGTCGACGCGTCGGCCGAAGAACGGGCCTGACCTGCGTCGACGCCGAGCCGCGGTATCGTGGTCAGGCGCTCTTACCGCCGCCCGCTCGCGGGCCTGGTGGATGCGCGGGGCGGTAGCTCAGCTGGTTAGAGCAGCGGACTCATAATCCGTCGGTCACGGGTTCAAGTCCCGTCCGCCCTACTGAACAGACCTTCTCACCGGGACGGCTCCGCCTTGCCCGCATTCTGACGATTGTTACTTTTTCGAGCGTCGATTACCTCGACGTGCGTGTTGATACGCAGGAAATAGTGCGTATGGACCGGTAGGAATACTGCCGTTTCTCGTTCGTTGTGCACCTGTGATTCGCCGGTTCTCGGCGAGTCGTTGCCGCACGACGAAAGAAGAAGATGACCTCCATAGCAATCATCATCGGCAGTACTCGACCCGGACGTAAGGGTGAGGAAATCGCCCGCTGGGTGCAGGAAGCCGCATCAGGACGCCCCGGCGTCACCTACGACATCATCGATCTGGCCGAATTCCCGCTACCGCTCCTCGACGAGGCGATGCCACCGGCCATGGGCCAGTACGCCAACCCGCACACGAAGGAATGGGCCGCAGAGATCGCGAAGCACGACGGCTACATCTTCGTGACCCCGGAATACAACCACTCGACCTCCGGGGCACTCAAGAACGCGATCGATTACCTCTACGCCGAGTGGAACAACAAGGCAGCCGGGTTCGTGAGTTACGGAAGCGTGGGCGGCACCCGCGCTGTGGAGCACCTCCGGTTGATCGCGGCCGAGCTCCAGATGGCCACGGTGCGTTCGCAGGTCGCGCTCTCGCTCTTCACCGACTACAAGGACTTCGTGACCTTCGCGCCCGGACCGCAGCACAACGATGCCCTGAGCAACCTCTTCCTCCAGATCGAGGGCTGGTCGGAGGCACTCAAGCCGTATCGCGACGCAGCGGCGTCGGCCCGCTAGTCGAAGTCAAAGAAAAAGAACAGCAAGGAGAAAAACACAATGGGAATTCTCGACGGAAAGATCGTTCTCATCACCGGAACCGGCGGCGGCCAAGGCCGCGTCGCCGCCGGCGTCTTCGCTCGCGAAGGCGCCAGGGTGATCGGCTCGGACATCAACGCTGCCGCGAACGAAGAAACAATCGACATGGTGCGGCGTGCGGGCGGCGAGATCACCGGCATCGCACCGATCGACCTGACCGACCCTGAACAGGCCGAAGCTCTCGTCGAACGCGCCGTCGCTGCCTATGGCGCACTCGACGTCGTCTACAACAACGCGGCCATCCAGTACTTCGGGCCGATGTCGGACTTCTCTGTGGAGCACTGGCGCAAGACCATCGCCGGGGAACTGGACATCCCGTTCTTCGTCTCGAAGTACGCCTGGCGCCACCTGATCGCGCGCGGCGGCGGGGTCATCCTCAACGTCGCGTCGGAGGCCGGCATGATCGCCGGCCAGGTTCCACCGATGGTCGGGCACACGGCAGCCAATGCCGGTGTCATCGGGATGACGCGGCAGATGGCGCTCGAGGGCGCACCTCACGGCATTCGTGCGGTCGCCATCAGCCCCGGCCCGGTGCTGACCCCAGCAAGTGATCGGGACCTCGGAGACGACCAAGCTGCTCGAGACGCCATCACCAGCAAGACGTTGCTGAAGCGATTCGCCCGACCCGAGGAGATCGTGGAGTTGGCGGCGTTCCTGGCATCCGACCGCGCCTCCTACATCACGGGCGCCAACTACGCGGTCGACGGCGGCGCAACCGCGTGGTGATCGTCTGAGCGAACCCCGTTCACGGGCTGTGCACCTCGGCACCGACCGGCTGGCGGAGACCAGCCGGTCTGCCGGGTGCCTGCCTCACGCGGTGCGGTTCGCGTCCGAACTGCGCGTGCTCTCCACGTCGGCACTGTGTTCGTTCGCCCAGACGACGAGCGCCCGGATCGGGCCGAGGAGTGTCTCGCCGAGCGGTGCCAACGAATACTCGACGCGCGGGGGCACCTCGCCGAACGACTCGCGCTCGACGAGTCCGTCTCTGACGAGGGACTGCAGCGTGACGGAGAGCATCCGATGCGATATTCCCGGGATCGCGTGCTGCAGTTCGGTGAAACGCAATGACCCGCGTGCCAAGGTCGACAGGGTCAAGATCGACCACTTGTCGCCGACTTTGCTCACCAGGTCGCGAACGAATTCGCCGCTGGCCGGGCCTTCGTCGCACGCTTCGAGCAGTTCGGCGGTGTTCGACTGTGTGTAGGGCAGCACGGTGTCCGTCATGACGATGTTCTTCTTTCCACCTGGGTCAGGGTTGCATCGGTCAGAACGGTTTCGGGTCGGGCGACATTCCCCGACGATCCGTCAGCCGAGGGACTTCTGCACCAGCGCGGCGATCTGCTTCTCGACCCCCGGGGTGACGTCGACGAGGGCGAAGGAGGTGGGCCACATCGGCCCGTCGTCGAGTTTCGCCGCTTCGTTGAAGCCGAGCGTCGAGTAGCGGGTCTTGAACTTCGACGCGCTTTGAAAGAAGCACACCACCTGGCCGTCCTTCGCGTAGGCGGGCTGGCCGTACCAGGTGCGCGGCTCGAGGTCGGGCCCGCTGGCCATGATCACGGCGTGCACCCGCTCGGCGATCGCGCGATCCTCGTCAGGCATCTCGGCGATCTTCTCGAGCAGATCGGTGAGGCCGTCGACCTTCTTCGAACGCGCAGGGCGGCGGGCTGCCGTCTTCAGCTCTTTGGCGCGCTCCTTCATCGCCTCCCGTTCCTCCTCGGTGAATCCGTCGTACTTGTCGGTCTTCCGGGCGGCGGTCGGGGTGTCGCTCATTGATAGGCTCCTTCATGCGCGTTCCGTCGGGGGTCGGTCCCATGCTACGGATGTGCCGCCACGGGGGCTTCTCGATTTCTGCTCGATGAGGGGGACGGTCTTTGAGGGTTTTCGACGCCCACCGCATCGCCGCGATCGACATCGCCCGCGGCTACGCGGTGCTCACGATGTTCATCGCCCACGCCCAACCCGATCAGACCAGCGGATGGGGTCACCTCCTCACCATCGCGGGCGGCGGGGAACGGCCGCGCACACTGTTCGCGATCACCGGCGGGCTCGCTCTCGGCCTGTTCGTCGCATCCGGACTCCGTCGCGGGGGCGACCTCCGGGAACTGCGGCGCACCATCGCCATCCGTGGCGTCTTCCTGATCGCTCTCGGCCTGTTCCTGCAGACCATGGCATCCGGCGTCTCCGTCGTGCTCGACACCTGGGGGCTGCTCTTCCTCATCGCCCTGCCCTTCCTGCGGGTGCGCAACGTGCCGCTGCTCGCGGGCTCCACCGTTCTCCTCCTCGTCGGAACGGCGGTGAAGCTCTGGGTCGGCACCGCCGTGAATCCCGTGCTGGTGCTGCACACCGAGCTGCTGCAACTCCTCGACTGGCTCACCACCGGCAGTTACCCGCTGCTGATCTGGCTCGCCTTCCTCGGCTTCGGCTACGCCATTTCGCGACTCGACCTGTCGCGCCGCCGCACGCAGCTCGTGCTGCTGGTGATCGGCGTCGTGCTTTTCGCCGCCGTGGTCGATGCGGCGTTCACCACCTCGGCCCCGGGGTCGTCGGACACCTTCTTCGGCGACCTGCTCGTGCACGTCTCGGCGATCGGCTTCGCCGTAGCACTGATCGCCGGTCTGCTCCTCGTGACGAGCGGGATGGGTACCGTCGCCCGCATCGCCGGCTTCATTCTGTTTCCCCTTCGCGCCGTCGGATCGATGCCCCTCACGATCTACACCGCCCACGTGCTGGCGCTGGCGACCTGGCGCGGATTCGGCGCGCCAGGGTTCGAGACCTGGTTCCCGTTCCTCGCGCTCAGCGCATGCAGCCTGGTGTTCGCGACCCTGTGGCGACTCTTCGTCGGTCAGGGCCCGCTGGAGCGACTGATCTCCTCGCTCTCCCGCCCGCCGGCGCGGTCGTTGCCGTTCGTTAACCGGTAGGCCAACTCGTGTCCTCCTCCGCGCCCTAGCGTGCGCTAGTCGGGTCGCCGATGACGGCGACCGCGATGTCGACAGAGGAGAACGAAGTGACCAGACGAATCCGTGTCGCCCCGGCGGCCCGCACCACCGCGGCCCTCGCCGTAGCCGGCGCCCTCGCGGGTGTGTGCCTGCTCGGCGCCCAGCCGGCCCTGGCCGCTGCGCCGACCGATTCAGCGCCCAGTGGGTCGGGCGCATCCGTCACGCCCGGCGGCGAGCTCAGCGCGAACGCATTCGGCACGAACGAGGGGTATGCGCACGCGGTCATCAGTCACACCGAGCCGGCGAACGGCACGCTCTCGATCGGCCCGAACGGTGACTACTCCTACACACCCAAGGCCGGATTCATCGGCACCGACAGTTTCACCGTGTCGAGTTCCGACGCTGTGAAGCTCTACACGACCGGAGGCGCCGACCTCGGTGTGTTCGGTGGGGTGCCGGTCACCGGCAACGGCTACGGCTCCTCCGTGGTCGCCGTGCCCGGCAAGCCCGGCTTCGTCTACGGTCTCACCGACCGCGGACCGAACGTCGACGGCGCCGATGGTGTGAAGGTCGAACCGCTGCCCGACTTCACCCCATCGATCGGCGAGTTCCAACTCGTCGGTGGCCAGGCGGTGCTCGTGCGCGACATCCCGCTGAAGGATGCCGACGGGTCGCCCCTGAACGGACAAGTCAGCACCGAGGCCACCACCGGTGAGACCATCGTCGACCTCGACGGCAACCCGCTGCCGCCCTCGCCCTACGGTTTCGACTCGGAGGGTCTCGTGGCCATGCCCGACGGCACCTTCTACGTCTCCGACGAGTACGGCCCCTACATCGCCCACTTCGACGCCGACGGCAAGCGGCTCGGGCAGTTCTCGCCTTTCGACGGCAGTCTGCCCCAAGAACTCCGCAACCGCACCGCGAACCAGGGAATGGAGGGCCTCACCATCACGCCCGACGGCACCAGCCTCGTCGGTCTGATGCAGAGCGCGCTGAAGCAGCCCGACCTCGGCTCCGTGAACGCCAAGAAGGTGCCGGCCACCCGCATCGTGACCATCAGCCTGATCGATCAGTCGGTGCACGAATACCTCTACCTCACCACCGATCCGGCCACCACCGCCGACGCGAGCAGCGAGATCACGGCCCTCTCGGCCACGAAGTTCCTCGTGCTCGAGCGCGACGGCAACCTGCCTCCGGCGCCGAACCGCAAGCTCATCTACCAGGTCGATATCAGCGGAGCAACGGATGTCGGCCCCGACTCCACCCTGGCCGACTCCACCTACGACGCGGCGAACGGCGGCCTGCTGCTCGACGACCAGGGCGGCCAGACGATCGAGAGCTTCGTCGGAGCGGTGACGACGGATGCGGCGCAAGCGGCACTGACCGCACGCGGCATCACGCCGGGCGCGAAGTCGGACTACCTGAACCTCACCGACACCCTGGCGGAGCTCAGCCCCGAAGGCACCTTCTTCGGGCACGACAAGGTCGAGGGTGTGTTCCCGATCGATGGCGGCAGCAAGCTCTTCATCTCCAACGACAGCGACTTCGGCCTGAAGGGCACGGTCGCTGACGCGACCTCGCCCTTCGTGCTCGATCCGAAGATCAACGCCGACGGCACGCAAGACCAGGGGGAGTACCTCGAGGTCGACCTGACGAAGCTTCCTGCGACGCAGACCGTCACCACGGTGACGATCACCGTCGCGGCGGCCGTCGTGCCCGCCGACCCGGGTTCGCCAACG
The DNA here is from genome assembly GCF_024979235.1 of Herbiconiux aconitum. Classification (NCBI taxonomy): domain Bacteria; kingdom Bacillati; phylum Actinomycetota; class Actinomycetes; order Micrococcales; family Microbacteriaceae; genus Herbiconiux; species Herbiconiux aconitum. Next base: position 915,067 of record NZ_JANLCM010000002.1, on the reverse strand, counting down.
GCCGGCTCCGGCTCCGGCACCGGCGGCAAGGGTGCCCTCGCGGCCACCGGAGCGGCGCCCGCCCCGGCACTCGTCCTGGCAACGCTGGCGCTCCTCCTCGGCGCAGCCACTCTGGCTCCCGCGGCCCTGCGTCGCCGCATGGCGCGGTAACCGCCATCGAGTGGGCACGTTTCGTTGCAACTCGCGCGGCGGTGCGACGAAACGTGCCCACTCGATCAGGGCACGAGCAGCAGCTCGGCGAGCTGGTCGGGGCGCACCAGCGCGGTCATGTGGCCCGTGTCGATGACGGCGGGCTCGACGCCGAGGCGCTCCCGCGACATCCGGCGCACGAAGTCGAGCGGAAAGAGGCGGTCGTAGCGGCCCGCGATCACGCGGGTCGGCACATCCGGCCACCGCTCCGCCGTCCACACCGAAGCGAAGGGCACGTCGGCCGGCACGGTGCCCTCATGCTCGGCGCCTTCGGCCACGAGAGCCGCCGGCAGGTCGTGCAAGAACACCTCGACCTCGTCGAACGGGGCGTCGGGGTCGCGCCCTTCTTCCCGCGCGAAGGCCCGCATGGCGGCCCCTTGACCGGTGTTCTCCCACCAGGTGCCGGCCGATTCGCCGGGAGCGGGGATCATCGGCGCCACGAGCACGAGCTCGGCCACGGGCAGCCGCTCGCACACCATCACGGCGGGAAACGCCCCCATCGACTGGGCCACCAGCACGGGGGACTGCGGAGGAGCATCCGAGGAGGCCGCTTCAGCAGCCCGGATCGCCTCGACGATCACGTCGACGTACTCCGGCAGCCCGGCGCGTTCGTCGGCCCACGGCAAGTCGACTGCCAGCACGTCGTGACCGGCGGCCTCGAGTCGCGGCGTCACGAGGTGCCAGAACCAGGAATCGCTTCCCGCACCCGGCACGAACACGAACCTCGTCATCCTGCACCAGCCCTTCATGGCTATCGCAAATGTCGGTGTGTGAGCCTATCGTGGAACGACGGCGAGAGCTGCGGATCAACGAGGAGCGATGTGCGCGAGACGACCGATGACAGGGAGTTCGACTCCCGGTTCGACGCCGCCTTTCAGCCCGGGTTCGACGATCTGGCGGGCATCGGCTTCGCGGAGGTCCCGCGGGGCGTCGAGACGCCACCCACCGCAGGGCCGCTCGAGGGGTCACCCGCCCCGCGTGCCCGGCCGCTCGTCGACCGATTCGTGATCGCTCTCTGGGCGATCGGAGTGGGTCTGCTCGTGTTCGGTGTGATCGGGGTCACCAACGCGATGGTCCGCTTCAGCAGTTCGTCGTACGGACCGACCACCGATTACATCGTCGGCGTCCTCTTCGCCCAGCTGGCCCCCTGGCTGGTCGCGATCGGGCTGGCTACCCTGATCGGTACCCTCTTCCTCCTCGCCACCCGATGGGAGCACCGTCCATGACCCCCGAATCCACCGCCTCCGCCGTCACCGGCACACAGAGCGCGCCGAGTTCGAACGCGCCGCTCAGTCTGGCCGAGTTCGACGAGTACGCCGGCGCCATCATGTCGAACCTCGAGAGCGTGATCGACGGCAAGACCGAGGCGGCGACCCTCGCCTTGATCGTGCTGGTCGCCGAGGGGCACCTGTTGGTCGAAGACGTGCCCGGGGTGGGCAAGACAACGCTGGCGAAGGCGCTGGCGACGAGCGTCGGATGCTCGGTCGCGCGCATCCAGTTCACTCCCGATCTGCTGCCCTCCGACGTCACGGGCGTCTCGATCTACAACCAGGTCGACCACGCCTTCGAGTTCAAACGCGGTGCGGTGTTCGCGAACATCGTGATCGCCGACGAGATCAACCGTGCCTCCCCGAAGACCCAGTCGGCGCTGCTGGAGTGCATGGAGGAGGGGCAGGTCTCGCTCGACGGCACGACACATCCGCTCGACCGGCCGTTCATCGTGGTGGCCACGCAGAACCCGATCGAGATGGAGGGCACCTATGCCCTGCCCGAGGCGCAGCGCGATCGGTTCATGGCCCGCATCTCGATGGGGTATCCGGATGCCGCGGCCGAGCTCTCCATGCTGCACCAGCGCGAACTCGCCAGCCCTCTCGACAAGCTGACCGCCGTCGTCGACAAGCAGCAGTTGCACGCCATGATCGAGACGGCCCGCTCGGTCTACGTCAGCCGGGCCGTGGAGTCGTATGTGGTGTCGATCGTGCAGGCGACGCGGGTGCACCCCGAGTTCCGGCTCGGTGCGAGCCCGCGCGGCACGCTGCACCTGGTGCGGGCGGCGAAGGTGCTGGCGGCGCTGAACGGTCGCGAATTCGTGGTGCCCGACGACGTGAACGAGTTGGTGGTGCCGGTGCTCGCGCATCGAATCGTCGCCACGCGGCGGGCGGCGAGCGACAGCCGGGGTGGCGGATCGCAGGCGATCGCGGATGCGCTGCGGGCGATCGTGGCGTCGACCCCCGTGCCGCTGAACCGTTCGCGCTCGGTCTGATCGCATGGCCCGGCCGCGATCCACCAGCACCGTTCCGCGCCTCACGGTGCGGGGGTGGGGACTCGTCGCGGCCTCGATCGTGGCCTTCGTGCTCACGCAGGTGTTCCGGCGGCAGGAGATCGCCTACCTGGCCTGCTTCCTGCTCGCGGTGCCGGTGTTCTCCCTCGCCTGGGTGGCGTTGCGCCGGGTCGCCCTGAAGGTGCGGCGGCGGTTCTCGCCCGAATCCGGGTCGGTGAATCAGACGGTGACGGCCACGATCTTCGTGCAGAACTGGGGCAGCCTCCGCAGCCCCGCAGCGGTCTGGGTCGAGAAGGCCGAGGCGCCGCTGCGCTCGAGCGATCCGACCGCGCTGCCGACGCTGCCGGGCTACACCTCGTCGACCCTCGATGAGCCGGCCCTGCACCAGTTGCGGTACCGGCTCGACACCTCCTACCGCGGGGCGCACCAGATCGGCCCGTTCGAAGTGACGCTGACCGATCCGTTCGGCTGCGCCATCCGCCGGGTGCGATTCGGCGGCACCGACACGGTGCTGGTGACGCCGACCGTCTACGACCTGGCCCGCATCGATCTGCGTCTGTCGACGGGAGACGGCGCCGAGCAGGTCTCGCGCCGACTGGTCGGGGCGGGGGAGCAGGACGTGATCGCCCGCAAGTACCTGCCGGGCGACTCGATGCGCCGGGTGCACTGGCCGGCGACGGCCAAGCACGGCGAACTGATGGTGCGGCAAGACGACCAGCGCAACGACCAGGACGCGGTGATCGTGCTCGACGCCCACTCCTTCGCACGCGACAGCGCCACGCGCTGGAAGTCCGGCTCCGACGACGACGCCGATCCGGCCTTCGAATGGGCCGTCAGCGCGGTGGGGTCGGTGGCGGTGCACCTCATGAACGAGGGTTACGGCGTGCGCCTCGTCGGCCACGCGCCGGGGCGCGTCTCCGACGACGACGAGGTGTTCTCGGCACCGCAGGGCCTCTCCCGCGCCGTGCGCGATCTGGCGTTCGCGACCCGTGAAGCGCTCCACGATCCGCTCGACTTCCGCGAAGCCGTCGAGGCCGCAGCACTGACGTCTCCGGATGCGCCACCCGTGTTCGCGATCGTCTCGACCGCCCCGGGTGCCGCCGACCGCATCCGGCAACTGGCAGCGATGTCGTCGCATCCGATCGCCTTCGTCGTGGGCGGCGACGCCGCTGCCGGCCGCGCGGGTCTCGGCACCGATCGCACCGTGGCCACCGAGCTCCGTGCCGCCGGGTGGTCGGTGCTCGAGTGCGGCGCGCACGACGACCTGCCCTCGCTCTGGAAGGCGCTGGGCGACGCGCGGGGGATCGGATGAGCGCCTCGCGCCGCCGCAGTGCGGCCCAGCTGCGCCGGGAGGAGAAGACGGGCGCCTGGAAGAGCACCCTCGCCGTCGCCGTGGTGATCGGTGCCGCGTTGATCGGGCTGACTCCGCTGCTCCAGGGCTTCGGCTGGTGGTTCGCCACGATGGCGATGGTCGTGCTGCTGCTGGGCGTCGCCGCCACCCTGCGTGGCCGGGGCGTGCCGGAGGTCTCGGTCGTGGCGATCACCGCGATCGTCTGGGGCGCTCTGGTCGTGGTGATCTACGCCGGATCGACCCTGTGGTTCCTATTGCCGACGCTCTCCACGCTCACCGACATCTCGGGCGACCTCGCGGATGCCCGCCTCTCGATCGCCCAACAGGAGGTTCCGGCGATCGCCGACGGTGCCATCACCCAGCTGATCGTGATGTCGGTGGGCCTCATCGCGGTCATCACCGACGAACTCGCGACCGGGCTCCGCACCCCCGTGTTGAGCGGCGTCGGGCCGCTCGCCGTGCTCTCCATCGCCCCGATCGTGCGGCGGACCGAACCGAACGTCGCCGTGTACGTGCTGACCGCCGTGGCGTTCCTGGCCGTGATCTGGTGCAGTTCGCGGATCGGGGCGGATCCGCCCCGGGTGAAGACGAGGCCCACGGTCAAGGGCGGCCGCAACCCGGCGCTCGCCTTCGGCATCGCGGCGGGTGCGGTGGCCACCATGATCGTGCTGCCGGTGATCACCCCGGGGCTCACGGCGGAGTCGCTGGCCGACGACGGGTCGGGCAACCGCTTCCCTTCGGTCTATGCCACGGGAATCGACCCCACCATCCAACTCGGTCGTGATCTGCGCCGAAGCGATCCCGTGCTCTCGCTCACCTACACGACGACCTCCACCGATGGTCTCTATCTCAAGATGGTGAACCTCGCCGACTTCTCCGGAGGGGTCTGGCAACCCGAGCTGCCTCTCAATGCCGTGGGATACGACGGACAGGAGTTCGGAACCCCACCGGGCCTCGCCCAGGACGTGCCGCTCGAGGAGGTCGACACGACCGTGTCGATCGCGTCGCTCCGCAGCGACTGGCTTCCCCTGCCGTATCCCACCCAGCGCGTGGATGAGCTCAACGGAAGCTGGTTGCTCACGCCGACGTCGTTCACCGTCACCGACCTCCAGGGCGACACCCGTGGGCTGAACTATCAGGTCGAGGGACTGGACATCAATCCGACCGCCGAACAGTTGGCGGGCGCCGGAGCGGTCGTGCCGGATGCGGTGCGCGACTACCTGGCGTTGCCCGGCGACCTGCCGGCCGTCATCTCCTCCACCGCAGCCGAGGTCACCAGTGGCGCGGCGACGAACTACGACCGGGCTGTGGCCCTGCAGGAGTACTTCCGCTCCGGCGAGTTCCGTTATTCCTTGGCGGCGCCGGTGTCGGGTGGCTACGACGGCGACAACGCCGAGATGATCGCGGCCTTCCTCGAGGCCAAGGAGGGGTACTGCGTGCACTTCGCGGCCTCCATGGCCGTCATGGCGCGCACCCTCGGCATCCCCTCGCGTATCGCCGTCGGATACGCGCCGGGTCAGGCGGCCGACCGTGTCGCGGAGGGCGGCCGGGCGGCGTTCGAGGTCTACACCGATCAGTTGCACGCCTGGCCGGAACTGTACTTCGACGGCATCGGCTGGTTGCCGTTCGAGCCGACCCCGGGGCTCGACATCACGCCTCCCGACTACAGCCTGCCCGACTACGCCCAGGCGGGAGGCGCAGGCACGTCGGCAGACGACGAGAGCACCGGCACCGCGACGGCGGATCCGAACGCCCAGCGCGACGACCAGCAGAACGCGTTCGGCTCGCTCACCCCCGAGCAGATCCTGATGGGGCAGATCCGCGGCTGGGGCACCTTCGCCGCGGTGCTCGGCGCGATCTTCGTGATCGGCATCGGGCCGTGGACCGTGCGCTGGCTGCGCCGGAGGGCACGACTCCGTCGGCTCGCCACCGAACCGCTGCCGGGCACGCTCGCCTGGACGGAGTTCGAAGACACCCTCGACGACTACCGGGTGCAGCGCTCGGCAGGCGACACCATGTTCGACCTGGAGCGCCGACTGCGCGACGACGTCGATCTGCCGGAGCCGGCCATCGACCGACTGCGCCGGCAGGTGGAGTACGAGCAATACGCTCCGCCCGGGTCGGCCGACGTCGTGACGCGGGAAAGCATCCGGAGCGACGTGGTGGTGCTGATCAGCGCGATCGAAGGCCGCGCGCCGACCAAGGAGCGGTATCGCGCGCGCCTGCTGCCGGCGTCACTCTGGCGTCGGCGCCGGGCGACGACCCCGACGGGGACGCTCGTTCCGTAGCGGCCGCTGCAACCCCTCCAACCCGCCGGGGAGCGACTCGAGGTCGCTCAGCCAGCCGAGCGCAGCCTCGGCGAGCCGGTGGCGGGCCAGAGACGCAGGGGAGTGGTCGTCGACAGCAGTGTCCAGCGAGCGACGCCACGCCTGCCGGTAGGCATCGACGAGGTCGGCCGAGCGGGCGCCGAGGCTGGTGGCCAGCTGTACCTTGAAGGTCAGGTCGGTCCAGGCCGAGGCGGAGTCGACGTCGGTGTCGGCCAGCCACTCCTCGGCGGCACGGCGGCCGTCGGGGGTGATGCCGTAGAGCGGCAGGCCGTCATCCGTGGCTCCGGATGCCTGCACGAGTCCCGCTGACGACAAGCGGTCGAGCGTGGAATAGATCTGGCCGACGTTGATGCGCCCTCGGCGGTCGGTGCGATCCTCGAGCTCGCCGTGGATCTGCAGGCCGTAGGCATCCGCTTCGCACAACACGAGCAGGATGCCTGAGCGAATCGACATCGGGCCGTCCTTCCCGTGGTGCAGTGGAATTGCTCGCTCAGTATAGGTCTGAGCAGTTCGCGAACCGCGCATTACACGGTTGTGATTCGCTCGAACGCTCTGGCATGATGAGAGCACAACTGCATACAGGCGCCGTTCGAATCCGTTCACAGGTCGTTGGGGAAGACGTACCTCACGAATGGAGAGAAAAATGGCGGCAACCGTTGCTCGCGGGGTGGTCTACGTCCACTCCGCCCCTCGCGCGCTCTGCCCACACATCGAGTGGGCTGCAGGTCGCGCTATCGGTCGTGCAGTGAACTTCGACTGGATCGAGCAGCCGGTGTTACGCGGATCGCAGCGAGCCGACTTCTTCTGGGAGGGCGCGCCCGGCACGGGAGCTGCCATCGCCTCGGCGTTGCGCGGCTGGGAGCACCTGCGCTACGAGGTCACCGAAGACGCGAGCGACGGCACCGACGGAGGTCGCTGGATGCATACCCCCGACCTCGGCATCTTCTACGCGCAGGTCGACAACGCGGGCAACACCGTCATTCCCGAAGACCGCATCCGCAACGCCATGGAGTCGGCAGGCACCAACGCCCTCGACCTGCACCGCGAACTCCGCCTGGCCCTCGGGCAGGCGTGGGACGACGAGCTCGAGCCCTTCCGCTACGCCAGCGACATGTCCCCGGTCATCTACCTCCACCGCGGGGTCGGCTAACGACGGAGTTTGGGGCCACAAAGCGCAAACGACGGAGTGTCAGCCCGTGGGGGCGTGAACACTCCGTCGTTTCAGCAAAGGTGGGGCGGGATGCGAACGCGACCGGCCCTACTCGATGACCCAGGGTGAGCGCGCGGCCGCGTCAGCGACCGCACGTGAACATGTCGCGCGGCGCCGGGCAAGGACCGGCGACGCCCGAGGAGGCCGCGCGCAGCACGGCCCCCGAGGCAGCTAGGCAGTTTTGAAGGCCACTACCGCGTTGTGGCCGCCGAAGCCGAAGGAGTTCGAGATCGCCAAGACGTCGCCGGCGGGCAGGGCCCGCGGCTCGCGCACCACGTCGAGGGGGATGTCGGGGTCCTGCTCCGAGAGGTTGATCGTCGGCGGGGCGAGGCGGTCGTGCAGCGCCATCACCGTGAAGATCGCCTCGATGCCTCCAGCGCCACCCAGGAGGTGACCGGTCGACGCCTTCGTGGCCGAGACCGGGATGTCGTGCAGGCGGTCGCCGAAGGTGTGCAGCAGCGCCTTGTACTCCGCGATGTCGCCCACGGGCGTCGAGGTGGCGTGCGCGTTGATGTGCTGCACGTCGTCGAGCGAGTACCCGGCGTTGGCCACGGCCGCGATCATGGCACGCGCCGCGGCAGACCCCTCGGGGTCGGGAGCAGTGATGTGGTAGGCGTCGCTCGTGACCGCGCCGCCGAGCAGCTCGGCGTAGATCTTCGCGCCGCGGGCGAGCGCGTGCTCCTCGGTCTCGAGCACCAGAGCTGCTCCGCCCTCGCCGAGCACGAAGCCGTCGCGGGTGAGATCGTAAGGCCGGGAGGCGGTGGCCGGGTCGTCGTTGCGCTTGGAGAGAGCCTGCATGGCGGCGAACGAGGCGATCGGCAGCGGGTGGATGGCCGCCTCCGAGCCGCCTGCGATGATGATGTCGGCGTAGCCGGCCTGCAGATGGTCGTAGGCGTTCACGATCGACTCGGTGCTGGAGGCGCAGGCCGAGACGACGGTGCGTGCACCGGCCCGAGCGCCCAGCGCCATCTCGATCGCCGCGGCCGGGCCGTTCGGCATGAGCATCGGCACGGTCATCGGCAGCACGCGGCGCGGGCCGCGCTCGCGCAACGTGTCCCACGCATCCAGCAGCGTCCAGACGCCGCCGATGCCGGTGGCCCAGTCGACGCCGAAGCGCTCCGGAACCACGTCGGGTGAGCCGGCATCCGCCCACGCGTCGCGCGCGGCGATGAGCGCGAATTGGCTGCCCGGGTCGAGACGCTTGGTCTCGATGCGCTCGAGCACCTCGTTGGCGGGAACACGGGCCTGAGCCGCGAAGGTCACCGGCAACTCGAGTTCGGCCACCCAGTCCTGCTCGAGGGTGGTGGCACCGGACTGCCCGGCGAGCAGGTTCTTCCAGCTCTCGACTGCGGTGCCGCCGAGGGGGCTGGTGGCCCCGATACCGGTGACGACGATCTTCTTCGTGCTCATGGCAAAACTTTCTGTGGGTGGTCAGTCCAGTGCGCGCCGGGATGGCGCAGTTCGGTCGACAGGATTGAGAGTTCGGGCCGCAATCCTGCCGACCAGCCGCTTGTGAGGGTGGGGCTAGCCCTGTGCCGAGACGATGAAGGTCACGGCGTCGCCGACGGTCTTGAGGTTCTTGACCTCTTCGTCGGGGATCTTGACGTCGAACTTCTCTTCGGCGTTGACGACGATCGTCATCATCGAGATGGAGTCGATGTCGAGATCGTCGGTGAAGGACTTGTCCAGCTCGACAGTGTCGGTCGCGATGCCGGTCTCGTCGTTGATGAGCTCAGCCAGTCCGGCCAGTACTTCTTCGGTGGACAATGCCATTGTTCTCTCCTTGGGGGTGTCGTTTGACCGAGACTTAGTTTAGTCAGGCCAGAGGGATGTCTAAGGCAGCACCACGACCTGGGCGCCGTACACGAGGCCCGCGCCGAAGCCGATCTGCAGGGCGAGACCGCCCGAGAGTGACGGATCCTCGGCCAGCAGCCGGTGGGTGGCGAGCGGGATCGAGGCGGCCGAGGTGTTTCCTGTGGTCTCGATGTCGCGGCCGATCGCGACGGTCTCGGGCAGCTTCAGCTGCTTCGCGAACTCGTCGATGATGCGCATGTTGGCCTGGTGCGGGATGAACGCGGCGAGGTCGTCGACCGTGACGCCGGCTGCGTCGAGCGCCTCCTTGGCGACCTTCACCATCTCCCATACCGCCCAGCGGAACACGACCTGGCCGTTCTGCCAGAGCGTCGGCCACTCGGTCTCCTGGTCGCGGAACTGGATGCTCGTGCCGGTCATGTGGATCTCGTCGCGCTTGGTCGCATCCGAGCCCCAGATGGTGGGGGAGATGCCCGCGAAATCGCTGGGGCCCACGACCGCCGCCCCGGCGCCGTCGCCGAGGAGGAAGGAGATGGAGCGGTCGGCCGGGTTCACGTACTCGGAGAGCTTCTCGGCCCCGATCACGAGAACGTACTCGGCCATGCCCGCACGGATGAGCGAGTCGGCCTGTCCGATGCCGTAGGCGTAGCCGGCGCAGGCCGCGCTGATGTCGTAGGCGGCGGCGAACGGGGCGTCGATCCGCTCGGCCACCTGGGTCGCGAGCGACGGGGTGATGACGGGGTTGCTGATCGTGGACACCAGGATGGCGCCGATCTGCGACGGCATGATGCCGGCGCCCTCGATCGCCTCCTTGGCGGCCGCCTCGGCGAGGTCGACGGCGAACACGTCGTGCGAGGCGCGCTTGCGCTCGATGATGCCGGTGCGCTGGCGGATCCACTCGTCGGAGGAGTCGATCGGGCCCACCAGGTCGTCGTTGGGCACCGAGAGGTCGCCGCGGGCGGCACCGATCGCGTAGATACGGGTGAACTGCGGGCCGGTGGCCTGCTTCAGGGGGGCGTGGGTCATGGCGCTGTGGCGATGCCTTCCGTGCGTAGGGGGTCGGGTCGGTCGCTCAGGCGACCTGGTCGATGAGGTCGAAGGCGGCAGCCAGATCGTCGGGTGTCTTCACCGCGACCGCCGGAACACCCTTGAGGGCACGCTTGGCGAGGCCCGTGAGGGCGCCCGCCGGAGCGACCTCGATGATGCCGGTGACGCCGGCTGCCTCGAAGGCCGCCATGTCGCGATCCCACCGCACCGGCGACGACACCTGGCCGACCAGCAGTTCGAGGAATCGGTCGCCGCTCTCGACGATCGAACCGTCGTGGTTGGTCCAGATCGTGAGGGTCGGGTCGACGGGCTCGAGCGATGCTGCGACGGCCTTCAGATGGTCGACCGCGGAGTCCATGTAGTGGGTGTGGAAGGCGCCGGCCACGGGGAGCGGGATGACCCGCACGCCGCGCGGGGCGCGCTCGGCGAGCAGAGCGAGGGCCGCCGGCTCGCCGGCCACCACGATCTGGCCACCGCCGTTGTAGTTCGCCGGAAGCACGCCCACCTCGTCGAAGAGGGCGAGCAGTTCGTGCTCGTCGCCCCCGACGACGGCGCTCATGCCGGTGCTGGTGAGAGCCGCAGCCTCCGCCATCGCGCGGCCTCGTTCGCCGACGAAGAGCATCGCCTCGGCGGGGCTCAGGATGTCCGCCCCCACCGCCGCTGTGATCTCGCCCACCGAGTGCCCCGCGATGCCGGCGATCCGCTCACGGCGTCCGTCGGCGAACAACGCGCTCAGTGTGAGGAGACCGGCTGCCACGATGAGTGGCTGCGCGACAGCGGTGTCGCGGATGGTGTCGGCGTCGCTCACGGTGCCGTGGGTCACGAGGTCGACCTCGGCGGCTTCGCCGAGCTCCTCGACGGTGGTGCGGTACTCGGGGTCGGCGATCCACGGCGCGAGGAAGCCGGGGGTCTGCGAGCCCTGTCCAGGACATACGACGACGATCATTGCTTCAGTCTCCCAAGAGTTCGGTCGATGGTTGTGTTGAACGGGGTCAAGAGATTCGGAGATTCGTTGTCGAAGCCCGACAAGACCGCGCCAGGCTCAGCGGCGGTGCCCGGGGGGCTCGTGGTCGTTCATCGACCCCAGGATGAGCGCGGATTGCAGGATGAGGGCCTCGCGAGCGCCCGTGGCGTCCCACCCGATCACCTGGGTGACCCGCTTCAAGCGGTACCGCACCGTGTTCGGGTGCACGAACAGCTCACGGGCGGTGGCTTCGAGGGAGCGGCCGTTGTCGAGATAGCACCAGAGCGTCGTCATGAGCTCGGGCGACTGGTCTTGCAATGGGCGGTAGACCCGGTTGACCAGCGTGGAGCGGGCGAGCGGATCGCCGGCGAGGGCGCGCTCGGGCAGCAGGTCGTCGGCGAGCATCGGGCGCGGGGCGTTGCGCCAGGCGCGCGCCACCGCGAAGCCGGCCAGGGCGGCCTTGGCGCTCCGCGAGGCCTCGACGAGGCTCGGCACCTCGTGGCCCAGCACGAGAAAGCCGGGGCCGAAGCCTGGTTCGAGCTGCTTCGCGATGTCGAGGAAGGAGAGCATCGGCTCACTGCCGTTCGCGGGAGCATCGTCGACGACGCCGGCATTCTCCGGCGCCGGCGTCGATGAGGATGCGGCTGCCGACGTCGCTGCCGGCGCATCCGTCGCCCCGTCCGGCGTCCCTGCGTCGAGCGGATTTCCATTCACCGGATGCGCGCGTCCGATCACGAGCACGAGCCGGCCGCCCTGCACCCCGATCAGCAGGTCGGCGTTGAGGTGGCGGGCGGTGCGGCGCAGCTGATCGACGTCGAGCTGACGCGGGGTGGTGCCCACCAGCACGCTGACCTCGCCGTGGCCGTGCCAGCCGAGAGCAGCGATACGGCTGGGCAGCTCGTCGTCGTACTCGCCGCTCAGGATGGAGTCGACCACGAGGGCTTCGAGCCGGGCGTCCCAGAGGCCGCGGGCTTCGGCGGCCCGGGCGTAGACGTCGGCCGCTGCGAAGGCGATCTCGCGGGAATACAGCAGGATCGCTTCGCGGAGCGATGCTTCCGCCCCGGCGACTCGCTCCTCGACGACCTCGACCACGACGCGGATCAGCTGCAGCGTCTGCTGCAGGCTGACCGAGCGGAGGAGTTCCCTGGGCGCAGCGCCGAACACGTCGGCGGCGATCCAGGTGGTGGTGGTCGGGTCGTCGTACCACTGGATGAACGACTTGATGCCGGCCTGCGCCACGAGACCCACGGCCGAACGCCGCCCTGGTGGCATGTCGCCATACCAGGGCAGCGTCTGGTCGAGTCGCTTGATCGTCGCGGTCGAGAGCTCACCCGAGATGGTGCGAAGCCACGCGAGGGTCTGCGCCTTCGTGCGTTCCATCACACCTCCGGGGCGTCGTTGCCGACCGTGATCAATCGTGGGTTCATCGACGCTCGGATCAGCTCTCGCCGCCTGCCGTACCGGAGGTTCCGGCCGTCACGTCGTAAAGGCGGTACTTCTCGATGGCCCAGCTCGGCGCGTTCTGATCGACCTCGCCGCGCGCTGCGAGCTGCTCGAGCACGCGCACCACGACCGAGGGTCCGTCGATCTTGAAGAAGCGGCGGGCGGCGGGACGCGTGTCCGAGAAGCCGAAGTCATCGGCTCCGAGGGTCGCGTATTCCCCGGGCACGAACTGCCGGATCTGGTCGGACACCGCGTGCATGTAGTCGGTGACCGCCACGAAGGGGCCGGGCGCATCCTGCAGCTTCTGGGTGAGGTAGGGCACATGGCGCTCCTCGGTCGGGTGCAGGAAGTTGTGCTCCTCTGCCTTCAGGCCGTCGCGGCGGAGCTCGGTCCACGAGGTGACCGACCAGACATCCGCCGACACCCCCCAGTCGTTCGCGAGCAGTTCCTGCGCCTCGAGCGCCCACGGCACCGCGACCCCGGAGGAGAGGATCTGGGCCTTCGGGCCCTCGATCGTTCCGCCCTTGAGCCGGTAGATGCCGCGCACCAATCCGTCGACGTCGAGACCTTCGGGCTCGGCCGGCTGCACGTGCGGCTCGTTGTACACGGTGATGTAGTACATGACGTTGGGGTCGGGATGCGTGCCGCCGTACATCCGGTCGAGCCCGGCCCGCACGATGTGGTTCATCTCGTAGCCGTAGGCGGGGTCGTAGCTCACGACCGCCGGGTTGGTCGAGGCGAGCAGCAGCGAGTGACCGTCGGCGTGCTGGAGGCCCTCGCCGGTGAGCGTCGTGCGACCGGCGGTGGCGCCGATCACGAAGCCGCGCGCCATCTGGTCGCCCGCCGCCCACAGGGCGTCGCCCGTTCGCTGGAAGCCGAACATGGAGTAGAACACGTAGATCGGGATGAGGGGCTCGCCCTGCGTCGAATACGACGTGCCGACCGCGGTGAACGACGCCAGCGCACCGGCCTCGTTGATGCCGACGTGGATGATCTGACCCTGCGGGCTCTCCTTGTAGGCCAGGAGCAGTTCCCGGTCGACGGAGGTGTAGGTCTGGCCCTTGGGGTTGTAGATCTTGTTCGACGGGAAGAACGCGTCCATGCCGAAGGTGCGTGCCTCGTCGGGGATGATCGGCACCACCCGGTTGCCGAAGTCCTTCGAGCGGGTGAGGTCTTTCAGAAGACGCACGAAGGCCATGGTGGTGGCGATCTCCTGGTGACCGGAGCCCTTCTTGAGGGTCTGGTAGGCCGAGTCGTCGGGCAGCGTGATGGCCGTGTGCTTCGTGCGGCGCTCGGGCAGGTAGCCGCCGAGCTCCCGACGACGCTCGTGCATGTACTGGATGGCCTCGTCGTTCTCGCCCGGGTTGTAATAGGGCGGGAGGTAGGGGTTCTCCTCGAGCTGCGCATCCGTGATCGGGATGTGCATCTCGTCGCGGAAGGTCTTCAGGTTGTCGAGCGTCATCTTCTTCATCTGGTGGGTCGCGTTGCGACCCTCGAACGATGGCCCGAGGCCGTAGCCCTTGATGGTGTGCGCCAGGATGACGGTGGGCTGACCCTTGTGCTCGCTTGCCGCCTTGAAGGCCGCGTAGACCTTGCGGTAGTCGTGGCCACCGCGCTTGAGGTTCCAGATGTCGTCGTCGGAGTAGTCCTTGACGAGTTCGAGGGCGCGGGGATCGCGGCCGAAGAAGTTCTCGCGAACGTAGGCGCCCGACTCGGCCTTGTAGGTCTGGAAGTCGCCGTCCGGAACCGTGTTCATGAGGTTCAGCAGGGCGCCGTCGGTGTCGCGGGAGAGCAGGTCGTCCCATTCACGGCCCCAGACGACCTTGATGACGTTCCAGCCCGCGCCGCGGAAGAAGCTCTCGAGCTCCTGGATGATCTTGCCGTTGCCGCGCACCGGGCCGTCGAGGCGCTGGAGGTTGCAGTTGATCACGAAGTTGAGGTTGTCGAGGCCGTCGTTCGCGGCCACCTGCAGCTGGCCGCGGCTCTCCACCTCGTCCATCTCGCCGTCGCCGAGGAAGGCCCAGACCTGCTGGTCGGACGCATCCTTGATGCCGCGGTTCGTGAGGTACTTGTTGAGCTGCGCCTGGTAGATCGCGTTGATCGGGCCGAGACCCATCGAGACCGTGGGGAACTGCCAGAACTCGGGCATGAGGCGCGGGTGCGGGTAGGAGCTGAGTCCGCCGCCTGAGTGCGACTTCTCCTGGCGGAAGCCGTCGAGCTGGTCGGCGGAGAGCCGGCCCTCGAGGAACGCCCGCGCGTAGGTGCCGGGGGAGGCGTGGCCCTGGATGAAGATCTGGTCGCCACCGCCCGGGTGGTCCTGGCCGCGGAAGAAATGGTTGAAGCCCACTTCGTAGAGTGCGGCGCTCGACGCATAGGTCGAGATGTGGCCGCCGACCGCGATGCCGGGGCGCTGGGCGCGGTGCACCAGCATCGCGGCGTTCCAGCGGATCCAGGCGCGGTACTTGCGCTCGAGCGACTCGTCGCCCGGGAATTCGGGTTCGTTCTCGGGAGCGATGGTGTTGATGTAGTCGGTCGTCGGCACCATCGGCACGCCGAGGTGCAGTTCCTTCGAGCGCTTCAGCAGACTGAGCATGATGTCGCGCGCTCGGCCGTGACCGCGGGCTTCGACGAGTGCATCGAGGGATTCGTTCCACTCGGCGGTCTCGTCGGGATCGGAGTCGATATGGCCCGCCGAGTAGGGGTCCTGGTCGTTGACAGTCACCGTCGACCTTTCTGTTGATTACAGATCGTTTCGTGTCGGGCGCGCGCGCCGGGATGTGGTGCGGAACGCCACAGAACAGCCTAGTGAGTTTAAAGAGCGGCGCGGCGCGCGGGCCAGCGGTCGTCGTTTGGCGGAATGCGGGAGCAGAGCTAAGATGGGGGCGCTTTTGCCGGTGAGACGCCCCGGCAGTGGAAAGGAAGCCATCATGGCTTTGGAGAACGACACTCTGGCCCCCGATTTCGAGCTCCCCAATCAGTACGGTGAGCGCATCCGCCTGAGTCAGTTCCAGGGCAAGAAGCCCGTTGCACTCGTCTTCTTCCCGCTCGCCTTCTCAGGAGTGTGCACCAGCGAGCTGTGCGCCCTCGAAGACAACCTCGCGCTGTTCAAAGACGCCGACGTCGAGCTGATCGGCATCTCCGTCGACTCGAAAGCCACGCTCCGCGCGTGGGCCGAGAAAGAGGGCTACGACTTCACGCTCGTGGCCGACTTCTGGCCGCACGGCGACGTGGCGAAAGACTACGGAGTGTTCCTCGAGGAGAAGGGGTTCGCGAACCGGGCGACCTTCGTTATCGATCAGAACCGCATCATCCGTGCGTCCTTCATCACGGCTCCCGGAGAGGCGCGTTCGATCGCCGCCTACCGCGCCGCCCTCGAAGACCTGGTTCCCGCGCGGGTCTGACCTTCGGGCTCAGCCCAACAGGCTGACACCGCGAGCGATCACGAGAGCGAGCAGCACGAAGCCGGCAAAGGCTTCGAGCCCCATCAGCAGCTTGACGCGGTGCGTGAGCGGCATGACATCCGTCGGGCTGAAGGCCATCGAATTCGACAACGAGAAGTACAGGTAGTCGACGAATCCGGGGAGCCAGTTGCTCTTCTTCGAGGAGTGCGCCGCCACCTCGGGTGAGGCGTCGTGATCCTCGTCCTGCGGAAAGCGGAAGTCGGCGGGCGGGATCTCCGAGCGCGGCCGCTGGGTGCGCACGACCGGTCCGCCGCGATCGAGTTCCCAGTAGAGCAGGGCCGATCCGATCACGTTCGTGAGCCATACCTGCAACGAAGCGAGCAACAGCGCCGGCCCGTCCTGATTGTTCTGCACCAGCAGCGTGACGAGAGTCACCAACAGGGCCGTGTTGGTCACGCCGATGACGATCACCAGGATGACGCCGAGGCGCCGCGACCACGAGGTCTGCTTGACCATCCTGTGCGGATTGATGATGATCACGGCCGCCAGCAGGCCCACGCAGAGGCCGACCACGCCATAGCGCACGATCCCGAAGAAGCTCGGCGGCAGCAGCAGGTAGCTGGCGATGATCGCGATGACGCCGATGGCGGCGGGCCACCGGTGCTCGGCCTGCGCTCGCTCCTGCTCGACGTCGGCCACAGGCAGAGTCTAAGCCTGTATGCTTTTGACGCGCCGAGGGCGCGAGGGGCCTTTAGCTCAGTTGGTAGAGCGCCACGTTTACACCGTGGATGTCATCGGTTCGAGCCCGGTAGGGCCCACTCACGCGGCGCAGGAGACCATGAAGATCGTCAGTCTGAATCTCCGCGGCTTCTTCGACTGGCCCGAGCGGCTCCCACTCATCGTCGACTACCTGCGGGCCCAGCAGCCCGAGGTGGTGCTGCTGCAAGAGGTCGTCTACCTGCCCGACGTCTCGCCGTTCACGCAGCTCGAACAGCTGAACGACGTGCTGGGCTTCCCCTATCGGCACGCGAGCGTGAGCCGACTCCAACCCAGCCCGCAAGGCGCCTATCGGGAAGGCCTCGCCGTGCTGAGTCGACTCCCCGTGACGCAGAGCGAGACGCTCATCCTGCTGCATGAGGAGGGCGACCCGCACAACCGGCTGGTGCAGTTCTTCGATCTGGCCGCCCGAACCGGCGACGACGCCGTGTGGAAATTCGCCAACGTGCACCTGTCGGTGCGGGACGATTTCGCTCTGCATCAGCTCGACGAGGTGCTGAGCATCCTGAAGTCCCGCGGCGAGAAGCGCATCATCGGCGGCGACTTCAACATCAACCACCTCGAGCGGCACGCCCACCTGTGGCGTGCCGACTACGTGCTCACCTCGGAGATCGAGCACTACGTGTCGTTCGCCGGATCGAGTCAGGCGAACGACTACTTCCTCGTTCCTCGGCAGTATGCGTTGCGTTCGCTGACTCTCTCACCCGACGGTCTCTCCGACCACCGGGCACTCGCCGTCGAGATCGTCGGCCGTCCGGAGTCCTGACGGGAGTCCTGACTGCTCGGATCGCAAGAGTAGCGTTGCCGCATGAGCGAGAATGAGCCGCGGGTCGTCGTCGTCACCGGAGCGAGCTCGGGCATCGGAGCGGTGGCCGCGGCTCGGCTGGCGGAGCGGGGTGACAGGGTCGTGGTGGTGGGCCGCAATCCGGAGCGCACCCGTGCGGTCGCCGAGAGCATCGGCGGCACCGCCTTCGTCGCCGACTTCGCCCGCTTCGACGAGGTGCGGGAGCTCGCATCCACCCTGTCGGAGCGCTACGACGCCATCGACGTGCTGCTCAACAACGCTGGTGGGCTCGTCTCGACCCGCACCGACACCGTCGACGGGCACGAGGCGACCATCCAGTCGAACTACCTGTCGCCATACCTGCTGACCCGGATGCTCCTCCCGCGCCTCCAGGAATCGGCGCGTCGCGGGGGCACGGCGCGCATCGTCTCGACCTCGAGCGTGGCGAACCGCTTCGGGCGGATCGACCTCGCCGACCTCGACTTCACGTCTCGGCCCTGGCACGGCGGCTGGCGCGCCTACGGCTCGGCGAAGCTCGCGGTCGTGCTCTTCGTTCGCGAGCTGGCACGACGTACCGCAGCTCACGAGGGGACGCCGGGGGTCGACGGTTACTCCGTGCATCCTGGCTCGGTCGTCACCAACTTCGGATCGGGTTCGCCTCTCATCCGCTTCGGCACCGCGGTGACCGGCGGACGTTGGGGCGCGACAGCCGAGGTGGGAGCCGCGCCTCTCGTCGCCCTCGCGGCCGATTCGCCCGTTCCCGCCGTGAGCGGCGTGTACTTCGACCGGCTGCGGGCCAACGGGGCCGTCGCCCGCGCGGCTGACGACCCCGACCTCCAACGGGCGCTCTGGGCGCGCACCGCCGAGATCGTCGACCTGCCGGATTGACCCGCCGTTCCGCTGCCCTGCGCGCGAGCTCGCGCGGCCAGTAGTCTGGGGAGATGCCCACCACCCTCTCCGAGTTCAACGCCACGGTCGAGAGGCTGTGGCCGAGCGAGTTCGCCGAGTCGTGGGATGCGCCGGGTCTTCTGAGCGGCGCGCCCGACGACCGTGTCGACCGGGTGCTGCTGGCGGTCGACGCGGTGGCGGCGACGGTGGAACAGGCCGTCGGAACCGGCGCCGACGTGCTGTTGGTGCATCATCCGCTCCTCCTCCGCGGCGTCACGACCATCGCCGAGACCGGATACAAGGGCGCCCTGCTGGCCAAGCTCATCCGTTCCCGCTGCTCCTTGGTGGCGGCGCACACCAATGCCGACATCGTCGACGACGGAACCTCATCCGTTCTCGCCGCCCGACTCGGCCTTCTCGACCAGCGGCCGATCGAACCGGGAGTTCGCCCCGGAACCGGCATCGGACGGGTGGGCCGGATGTCGGAACCCACGACGCTCGGCCGGCTCGCGTTGGCGCTCGGCGAGATCCTCCCCGCCACGGCGACGGGTGTGCGGGTGTCAGGCGAGTTCGAGCAACCCGTCGGGGCGGTGGCGCTCTGCGGCGGGGCGGGCGACTCCTTGCTCGCGAATCCGGCCGTGCGTGCGGCCGACGTGTACATCACCGCCGATCTGCGGCACCATCCGGCCTCCGAATCGCGCGAGCAGTCGTTGCTCGGCGGTGCCGGCTCCGGCCCGGCCCTCATCGACGTCTCGCACTGGGCGAGCGAGTGGCTGTGGCTCGAAACCGCTGCCCGGCAGCTCGCCGAAGCCCTGCCGGAGGTTGAGTTCATCGTGAGCGACCTCCGCACCGACCCCTGGGATTTCGTCATCACGCAATGACGCAGAGCGCCGTGAGCGCGCGAAAACAATGCCGATGACCGAACACCTCGAACTGAACACGAAGGAACCCCGATGAAGGCTCCGGCCCTCGAACAGCGCAAGCTCCTCGACCTGCAAGCCGCCGACAACCGCATCTCGCAGTTGAACCACACGCTGCGCACCCTGCCGCAGGAGGCTCGGCTCGCGGAGCTGCAGCGTGACTCCATCGCCGCTCGGCAGGAATTCGGCGGTGTGAACGGCGAGCTCGAAGACGCGCGGGTGGAGATCAGCCGCGTCGAAGCCGACATCGAGACGGTGGCCGCGCGCGAGAAGCGCGACCGGGAGCGCCTGCAGGCGAGTGCCTCGACGAAGGACATCCAGGGCCTCGAACACGAACTCGCCTCGCTGAAGGTGCGTCGCTCGAACCTCGAAGACATCGAGCTCGAGGTGATGGAGCGGATGGAGGAGATCGAAGAGCGTCTGGCCGCCATCACCGCCCGCCGCGACGACATCGCGACCGAGGAACGGCTGCTGGCCGGCCAGCGCGACGAGCAGAAGCAGCGGATCAACGCTCAGCTCGAGGTCGCACAGTCGGAGCGTTCCGCCATCGCGGCCGGCGTCGGGCCCGAACTGCTCGCCCTCTACGAGCGTCAGCGAGAGCGCTACGGCATCGGTGCCGCCCTGCTGCACCGCGGCATCTCCCTCGGCAGCAACGTGGCGCTGAACGGCACCGACCTCGCGCAGATCCGTGCCGCGGCGCCCGACGACGTGGTGCTCGACCCCGACAGCAACTGCATCCTGGTGCGCACGGAGGAGTCGGGCATTTGACCCCGGCGTCGAATCGCCAAAACACGCCGTAACCGTCGCCGGAATACCGACGCTTCTTGGCGAATGGGTGGTGGAAGTCTCGGTGTAGAGGTGGCGAACATGTCGCGCGGCGCCGGGCAGCGATCGGCGACGCCCGAGGAGGCCGCGCGAAGCACGGCCCCCGAGGCGACTAGTGTGAACGGGCCGGCGATACGCCGGGTTCTGTGGGGGAGTGAACTCCCTGACGGCCATCTATCTCGGGACTACGTTGCCGCAGCCCTCCAGCGGTCTACCCGGAAACTGAGCGAGCAGCGTTAGCGCTTCCTGTCTGACCTTGCTCCGGGCGAGGTTTACCGAGCCGACTGCGTCACCGCAGCCTCTGGTGGTCTCTTACACCACCGTTTCACCCTTACCCCGAGCCGAAGCTCGGGGCGGTCTACTTTCTGTGGCACTGTCTCGCGGGTTGCCCCGGGTGGGTGTTACCCACCGCCCTGCTCTGTGGAGCCCGGACGTTCCTCGGCACCGCACCTGCGTGCGGCGACGCGACCGTCTGCCGGCCCATTCACGTCGACCAGCCTACGGCACCGGCGAGCCCGCTACTCGAGGAAGGTCGTCTTCATCGTCGACAGGCACGCCGCCCCGAGGATGCCCGCGTTGTTACGGAGCGCCGCCGGGATGATCGGAGTGTCCAACTGGAGCAGCGGGATGAACTCCTCGTAGCTCTTCGAGACGCCACCGCCCACGATGAACAGGTCGGGCGAGAAGAGGCGCTCGAGCGTGGAGTAGTACTTCTGCAGGCGCTCGGCCCACTTCTTCCAGCTGAGGTCTTCGCGCTCCTTGGCCGAGTAGGCCGCCTTGGTCTCGTAGTCCACGCCGTCGATCTCGAGGTGCCCGAGTTCGGCGTTCGGGATGAGCACCCCGTTGTAGATGATGGCGCTGCCGATTCCGGTGCCGAGCGTGGTCATCATGATCAGCCCGCCCTTGCCCTTGGCGGCGCCGTAATGCACCTCGGCGAAGCCGGCGGCGTCCGCGTCGTTCACGAAGGTGATGTCGCGCGAGAGGATGCCCTCGAAGAGTTTCTCGGCCTCGAAGCCGATCCACTTCTTCGACACGTTCGCGGCCGACATCGTGACGCCGTGGCGCACGACGGCGGGAAAGCAGATGCCGACCGAGGCGGAGGCGGGGATCTCGCCGAGCGACTCGACGAGGTCGCTCACGGTCTTCGCGATGTCGTCGGGCTTGCCGCCCTCGGGCGTCGCGATCTTCTTGCGGTCGGTGAGGAGTTCGCCGGTCGTGACGTCGACGATGGCCCCCTTGATCCCGGTGCCGCCGATGTCGATTCCGACGGCGACGGTGTTGGGCATGTTCTCGGTCATCTGCTTGTCTCCAGTCGGCCGGGGATCACTTGTTGTCGGAGGCGTCGTCTTCGGCCCACTTCGCACTGTTCGCGCGGAGCTTCTCGAGCGCGTGCTCGGCCTCCTCGTGCGTCTCGAACGGCCCGACGCGGTCGACGACCGACGACACGTAGCCCTTCTCGACCTCTCCGGTCTTCATGTTGTACCAATACTGGGTCGAGGGGTCTTCGCTCATCATTCCTCCGTTGCGGTGGGTCTCATCGTTCACGTGGATTCTCGCTTGCGTTCGGTCAGTCGTAGCTGTGCTCGGGGCCAGGGTAGCTCCGGTCGGCCACATCGCCCCGGAACTGCTCCACGGCGGTGGTGAGCGCGCCGCGCAGATCTGCGTACTGCTTCACGAACTTCGGGATGCGCCCGGTCGAGAACCCGGCGAAGTCGGTCCAGACGAGCAGCTGCCCGTCGACGTGCGGCCCGGCACCCACTCCGATGGTGGGGATGCGCAGGGCCTCGGTGACGCGCTTCGCCGCGACCGCAGGCACCATCTCGAGCACCACGGCGAACGCCCCGGCATCCTGCACGGCCAGGGCGTCGGCGACCAACTGGTCTTCGCCCTCGCCGCGGCCCTGGATGATGTGGCCGCCCAGCCCGTGCTCGCTCTGCGGCGTGAAACCGATGTGCGCCATCACCGGAATGCCGGCGTCGACGATGCGGCGGATCTTGTCGGCGCTGCGCACGCCGCCCTCGAGCTTCACGGAGTGAGCGCCGGTCTCCTTCATGAACCGCACCGCGGTGTTCAGCGCCTCTTCGGCACTGTTCTCATAGGAGCCGAAGGGCATGTCGGCCACCACGAACGCCCGCTTCACTGCACCGGCGACAGCGCGGGCGAGCGGGATCAGGTCGTCGACCGTGACGGGGAGCGTGGTGTCGTAACCGAGCACGTTGTTGCCGGCCGAGTCGCCCACCAGGAGGAAGTCGATGCCCGCTTCGTCGAAGATCTGCGCCGAGAGCTGGTCGTAGCTGGTGAGCCCGGTGATCAGGATTCCCGTTTCCTTCGCGTTCTGGAAATGACGGGTGCGCACGCGCTTGATGACCGCATTCTCAGCGGGCGATGACTGCTCTGGCATGTCATCAGTCTAGTTCCGCGGCATCGTCTCGCTGATGCGTTAGGTTATGGCTTACGTAACCCGAATGCGTGAATCGTGACCCCAACTCGAAAGGGAGACGTGGGCCGTCGAACTATTGCGCAGCTCGTGCTGGGGGCCGCGGTCGCCGCGTTTCTGATCGCAGGGCAGGCGCCGACCGCGAATGCGGCGACGATCGCCGAGCGCAGCTGCGAGGCCGGCCTGCCGGCCGCCGCTCGGTGCGGAACGCTCACCGTTCCGGAGAACCGCAGCAACCCGAGTTCTCGGGGCATCGAGTTGCCCTACGTGGTCATCCCGGCATCCACTCAGCCGGCCACCGGAACTCCGATCATCACGATGGCGGGTGGCCCCGGCCAGTCGTCGACGGCCGTCGCCGAGGCCCTCGCCGCCGACCCGCGCATCGGTGGGGCCCGCGACGTCGTGGTGCTGGCCCAGCGCGGAAGCCTCGAGTCGAGCGCGCCGCTGGACTGCCCGAACGCCACCTCGGCCTACGTCGACACCTTCACCGAGGAGGAGTCGCCCGCCGACGAGATGGCCGAAGTGGGCCTCGCGATGAAGGAGTGCCTGACGGCCTTCGCCGAAGACGGCGGAGACGTGCAGGGGTACACGAAATCCGAGACCGCCAACGACGTCATCGAGCTGCGCCAAACACTGCAGTACCCGATCTGGACGCTGTTCGGCGACTCCTGGTCGACGAAGGTGATGGAACTGGTCGCCAATCGCGACTCCGCGGGAGTCGACGCCGTGGTGCTGAACGCGCTGACCCCGGTCGACCGCGATCTCAAGGGCGACGCCTACCTGGCCCTGTCCGACACGCTCTCGCGACTCTCAGAACGTTCGGGCGGAGAATATCCCGACCTGAACGCCGATCTCACCGCTGCCGCCGAGGTGTTCAGCGACGACCCGGTGCACGGACTGATGACGAATCCGGTCACCGGCAAGCAGCGCTACTACTCGCTCACCGGGTCGGATGTCGTCACGATCGTGCAGCAGGCTCTCTACGATCCCGCGACGGCAGCAGCCGTGCCGTACCTGCTGTCGCGGTTGGCCGACGGCGAGACGGATGCGATCAATCCGTTCATCCCCGACGCCATGTCGCACCTGACGCGCACGAGCCTCGGGCAGTACTGGGTGGAGTCGTGCCGCGACGAACAGCCGTTCTGGGGCGCCGATCCCGTGATCCCGGCCGCTGAGGGCGCCGAAGACCCCGATCCGACGCCCCTGCCGGTGCTCACCTACTTCACTGCCGCCGACCAGATCTGCGGGTCTCTCGGGCTGGTGCCTTCGCCGGCGGAGCATCGTGCGGCGGCGCCGATCCCGCAGCCGACGTTGATCTTCGCGAGCGACACCGATCCGCTGATCTCCGTGGGAGCAGCACAGTCGGGCCAGGTGACGTTCCCGTCGAACCAGCTCGTCGTCACCCAATCGGGTGGGCGTGCGGGGATGACGGCTGACGTGTGCGCCATGGATCAGCTCGCCACGTGGCTGGCCGCACCCGGTACGGCGGTGGAGACGACGTGCACCGATGAGGTGGCAGCGTTCCCGATCCTCTCGGCCGACTCCGTGCATCCGACCTCCCGCTTCGCCTCCGTGGTGGCGGCCGTCGATCAGAAAGACCTCTTCCAGCTCACCATCCCGCTGATCTTCGCGGTGTTCGCGGGGTTGTGGCTCGTGGGCTGGCTGATCGCGGTGCTCGTGCAGGTGCTACGCCACGAGCCCTTCGGCCTCCTGATCGCCAGCGGGATCGCGCCCGTCACCGGGGCCGTCTTCCTGATCTCGCTGTGGATCACGGTCTCGTCGGCCATGATCGCGACACCCGCGTTCACGCTGGCCGGTGTGCCCACGATCGTGCCGTGGCTCGGCATCCTGCTCGGGGTCGGATTCCTCGGCGTCATCCCGGTCTGGCGCCTCGGCGGCCGCGGCTCCGCCGCCCTGGCGGCCGGTGCCACCCTGGTCTGGCTGGCGATGATCGTGTGGTTCGTCTGGGTGGCTGTGCTGCCGAGTTAGTTTCCTCGGGCGCCGTGCTGTGCTGGTTGCCTCGGGCGCCGTGCTTCGCGCGGCGTCCTCGGGCGGCGCCGGTCCCTGCCCGGCGCCGCGCGACATGTTCCGGTGAGGTCGCTGACGCGGCCTCGCCGTCACCCTGGGTCGTTGAGTAGGGCCTGTTGCGTGCCGTGCCGCCCCCGCGTGCGCGAAACGACGGAGTTTCGGGCCCCACACCGGAAACGACGGAGCCTCCGCCAGCAGTTCCGCGCCGCCTCCGTCGTTTCGTTCTCGTTCTCGCTTCCCAAGTCGTGGGGAACGAGACCGCAGGCCGCGGGCCGCGCTCGACGACCCAGGGTGAGGCCGAGGCCGCGTCAGCGACCTCAGCCGAACATGTCGCCTCGCGCCGCAGAAGCGGCGGCGCGAGCAATAAGGGCTCGCCCAGCCGAAGGCCGGGCGAGCCCGAGCAGCGGCGGGCCGGTACCTAGACCCCCGATGGCCGATACGTGATGGGGAGACGACGGTCGCGACCGAAAGCGGTGCGGGAGATCTTCGGACCGATGGCGCTCTGTCGGCGCTTCCACTCTGCGCGGTCGACGAGTTGGGTGATGCGCTCGACCGTGGGCTGCTCGAAACCGCGGGCGACGATCTCGCTGATGCTCTCACCGCCGTTGATGTAGGCCTCGAGGATGGCGTCGAGCACGTCGTACTCGGGCAGGGAGTCCTGATCGGTCTGGTCGGGGCGGAGTTCGGCCGACGGCGGCTTCGAGATCGAATTCTCCGGGATCGGTGCGGTCGTACCGAGCGAGGCGGCGTGCGCGTTGCGCCACCGGGCGAGCTCCCACACCAGCATCTTCGGCACGTCCTTCAACGGAGCGAAGCCGCCCACCGAGTCGCCGTAGATCGTCGAGTAGCCGACGGCGAGCTCGCTCTTGTTCCCCGTGGTCAGAACGAGGTGTCCCTCCTGGTTCGACAGCCCCATCAGGATGACCCCGCGGGCGCGCGCCTGCAGGTTCTCGGCAGCGATGTCGGTGAGGCCGAGCTGCTGTTCGAAGGGAACCACGAGATCGGCAATGGCTTCGGTGCGGAAGTGCAGGCCGATCCGCTCGGCGAGGTCGTCGGCATCGGAACGCGAGTGCTCGGAGGAGTAGCGCGACGGCATCGAGACACCGAACACGCGGTCGGGCCCGAGGGCGTCGGCCGCGATCGCCGCGCAGACCGCCGAGTCGATGCCGCCGGAGAGCCCCAGGATGACCGACGGGAAGTGATTCTTCTCCACGTAGTCGCGGAGGGCCAGCACCAAGGCGTTCCAGATCTGCTCGCGGTCGTCAGGGAGTTCGGCGATCTCGATCGGGATGTCGGGCTTCGCGTCGGTCGCGGTGCCGGGGGAGAGCGAGACGCGGCGCACGTCGTCGGGGAGTTGCGCATCCGTCGCCCCCTCCGCGTCGAGATCGACGACGAGCAGGTGCTCGACGAACTGCGGCGCCCGGGCGAGGATGGCGCCGTCGCTGCCCACGACCACGCTGTCGCCGTCGAAGACCAGGTCGTCCTGGCCGCCGACGAGGTTGACGTAGGCCACGATGGTGTCGGTCTCGATGGCGCGGCGGGTGACCAGCGGCAGTCGCACCTCGTCTTTGTCGCGCTCGTAAGGCGATCCGTTGATCACCACCAGCAGGCCGGCGTCGGCGTGCAGCACACGCCCCACGGGCCCGCCGTCGCGCCAGAGGTCTTCGCAGATGATGAGGGCCACGTCGATGTCTCGGATGCGCAGCACCAGCAGTTCGTCGCCCGGGATGAAGATGCGGTATTCGTCGAACACCGAGTAGTTCGGCAGGTGGTGCTTCGCGTAACGGGCCACGACTTTGCCGCCCTGCAGCACACTCGCTGCGTTCTGCGCGATGGCGGTCGGGGCGTTGCTCGTGCCGAGCAGTCGCGGCTCGAACGGCCCGTCGGGGTGCCCCACGATCACCGGAACATCGCCCAGGCCGGCGTCGGCCAGTTCACGGGCCAGACGGTGCACGCGCTCGTGCGCGGCGGCGAGGAAGCTCGGCCGCAGAGCGAGGTCTTCGATGGGGTAGCCGGAGATCGCCATCTCGCCAAAAGCCACCAGATCGGCGCCCTTCGCGGCCGCCTCCCGAACCGTGTCGACGATGGAACGGGCGTTGCCCTCGAGGTCCCCCAGAACAGGGTTCGTTTGGGCCAACGCTAAGCGAAGTCTCGGCATAGCCACTAGCCTAATAGGGGCATGAACCGATGCCGGAGAGAGGGTTTGTTCCGCCGATGGATAAGCAACGGGACTTCGTTCTTCGCACAATTGAAGAACGAGGCATCAAGTTCGTGCGACTGTGGTTCACAGACGTCGTGGGAACCCTGAAATCCGTCGCTATCGCTCCGGCCGAGGTCGAAGGCGCGTTCGCCGAAGGCCTCGGGTTCGACGGTTCGGCCATCGAGGGGCTCACGCGGTCGTTCGAGGCCGACGTGCTCGCGCATCCCGACCCCACCACCTTCCAGATCCTGCCCTGGCGGGGCGAGATCGACCCCACGGCGCGCATGTTCTGCGACATCACGACGCCCGACGGGCAGCCGGCCGTCGCCGACCCGCGCAACGTGCTGAAGCGCACGCTCGCGAAGGCAGCCGACCGCGGATTCACGTTCTACACGCATCCGGAGATCGAGTTCTACCTGCTGAAGTCGTCGCAGTACGGGCCCGACGGCCCCGAACCGGTCGACTCGGCCGGCTACTTCGACAATGTTCCCGGCGGTACGGCGCACGACTTCCGTCGTCGTTCCGTGCGGATGCTCGAAGATCTCGGTATCTCGGTGGAGTTCAGCCACCACGAGGCGGGCCCCGGCCAGAACGAGATCGACCTGCGCTACGCGGATGCGCTCACCACGGCCGACAACATCATGACTTTCCGCACCGTCATCAAGGAGGTGGCGATCGAGCAGGGCGTCTACGCGACGTTCATGCCGAAGCCGTTGTCGGGGCATCCGGGCTCGGGCATGCACACCCACCTCTCGCTGTTCGAGGGCGACGCGAACGCCTTCTACGAGGCCGGCGCCGAATACCAACTCTCGAAGATCGGTCGCAACTTCATCGCCGGGCTGCTGCGTCACGCGCCGGAGATCACGGCTGTCACGAACCAGTTCGTGAACTCCTACAAGCGGCTCTGGGGCGGCGACGAGGCTCCGAGCTTCGTGTGCTGGGGCCACAACAACCGCTCGGCGCTCGTTCGTGTGCCGCTCTACAAGCCCAACAAGGGGCAGTCGTCGCGCATCGAGTACCGCGCGATCGACTCGGCGGCGAACCCCTACCTGTCGTACTCGCTGCTGCTGGCCGCCGGACTCAAGGGCATCGAAGAGAACTACGAGCTGCCGCCCGAGGCCGAAGACAATGTCTGGAGCCTCACCGACGCGGAGCGCAAGGCCCTCGGATACGACCCGCTGCCCGCTTCGCTCGATCGAGCGATCAGCCTGATGGAGGAGTCGGAGCTGGTGGCCGAAACACTCGGCGAGCAGGTCTTCAACTACGTGCTGCTCAACAAGCGGCAGGAGTGGAAGGCCTACCGCGCGCAGGTGACGCCCTACGAGCTGGAGTCGAACCTAGAGATCCTGTGACTATGGCGTCGTCCTTCGGCCGGCGCGAATAAATACTGTTCCTGACTGAATTCTTATGCCTCGTTCGCAGACCAGCCTCACCGACCTCGCCCGCGTCGGTTTCGCCCAGCTCGGGTGGGCCGGCGAGGAGTTGCGGGTGCTGGCCGAGTCGACCGAGGTGCCGCTCGACGAGCTGTTGGCGTCGTTCCAGCTGGCGGCTGACCCCGACCTCGCGCTGCAGGGCGTGAAGCGGCTCCTGCAGCGCGCCGAAGGCGTCATGCTCGGCGTGCTCCGCGACCCGGCCGCCCGCGACCGGGTCGTGCGGGTCTTCGGCGCCTCGGCCGGACTCACCGATTTCTTCGCACGCCACCCCGATCAACTCGCCACCCTCGGTTCGGCGCCGCTCCGACTGCCCGACCAGGAGAGCGCGAAGCGTGAGCTGCTCGCTTCGGTCGGTGCGGTCGGCGGATTCTCCACCGTCCTGGGCGAAGACGCCTGGACGGCGTTGCGCATCCGGTATCGCGTGCTGCTCGCTCTGGTCACCGCGTTCGACCTCGAGCAGTCGAATCCGGTCGCCGGGTTGGACACGATCGCGCGCAGCCTCGCCGATCTCGCAGCCGGCGCCCTCGAGGCGGCTCTGGCGGTCGCGCGCTCGGAGGTCTCGACCAAGGGGCACGGTCTCTTTCAGTTCCCCGTCGAGCAGGTGCGAGCTACGCGTTTCGCCATCATCGGCATGGGCAAGGCCGGTGCCGGCGAGCTCAACTACGTCAGCGATGTCGATGTCATCTTCGTGGCCGAGGGCGACGACGAGGCCGATCTGCCGACGAGCACGGCTGTGGAGATCGGCACGCGCCTCGCCATGGTCACGATGCGCGGCATCAGCGAGACCGGCCTCGAACCCGGCCTCTGGGAGGTCGACCCCAACCTGCGGCCCGAAGGCAAGGCCGGAGCGCTGGTGCGGTCGCTCGAATCGCACGCCGCCTACTACGACCGCTGGGCGAAGAACTGGGAGTTCCAGGCGTTGCTGAAAGCGCGGCCCCTCGCCGGCGACCTGGCGCTCGGCGACGACTACGCCCGTATTGTGGCTCCGAAGGTCTGGTCGAGTGCGTCGCGCGAGAACTTCGTCGAGTCGGTGCAGCGGATGCGCGAACGCGTGACCGAGCACATCAAGCCGACCGATGTGGAATACCAGCTGAAACTCGGGCCCGGCGGTCTTCGCGACATCGAGTTCACCGTCCAGTTGCTGCAGCTCGTGCACGGGCAGGTCGACGAGAGTGTGCGCCAGCGGGGAACCCTGCCCGCCCTGGCGGCCCTGGCAGAGGGTAGCTACATCGGCCGGGTGGAGTCGGTGGAGTTCGCGCAGGATTACCGCATCCTGCGCCTGCTCGAGCACCGGATGCAGCTGCGGCAGCTGAGCCGCACCCACCTGATGCCCCGCGACGAAGCCGAGCAGAGGGTGCTCGCCCGGGGCAGTGGGTTGGCCACCAGTGCCGGCGAACTGATCGTGCGATGGACCGACATCAAGGTGCGCGTGCGCAACCTGCACGAGCGCTTGTTCTATCGTCCGCTCCTGGCGGCGGTCGCGGCTCTCTCGCCCGATGAGCAGGCGCTCACGAGCGCCCAGGCCGAGGCGCGGCTCGCCGCCATCGGTTTCCTCAACCCCGCCGGAGCGCTCGGGCACATCGCGGCCATGACGGCCGGGGTTTCGCGGCGCGCCGCTATCCAGCGCACCCTGCTGCCGGTGATGCTGCAGTGGTTCGCGAACGGGCCTGATCCGGATTACGGGTTGCTCGCGTTCCGGCGGCTGTCCGACACCCTGGGGGAGAGCTACTGGTTCCTCCGGATGTTGCGCGATTCCTCGGGCGCGGCCGCGCGACTCACTCAGGTGCTGTCGGGCTCACGGTTCGTGGGGGAGCTGCTCGAGCGCATCCCGGAAGCCGCGGCCTGGCTCGAGAACGACGACGAGCTGCGACCACGCGACATCGCGGTTCTCGAAGACGAGACGCGTGCGATCGTGGCCCGCCATGACACTCCGGATGCCGCGGCCATGGCCTTGCGCACGGCCCGCCGCCGTGAGGTGCTGCGACTCGGCATCGCGTCGATCCTCGGCATGGTGACGGTGGAGCAGCTCGGCCGGGGACTCACCGACATCACCACCGTGCACCTCGAAGGCACGCTCAGCGTCATCCGACAGTCTGCCGCACTTGTCAACGGCGACGGCATCGAGTTCGCGATCATCGGTATGGGCCGCTACGGCGGTGGAGAACTCGGGTTCGGGTCGGATGCCGACGTGCTCTACGTCTACCGCCCGGTGCGGGTCGACAAGCCGACCGCGCAGTCCGTCGCGCAGTTCATCGTGAACGAGCTGGTGCGGCTCACTGAAGACGCGCGGTTGCCGCTCGACCTCGACATCGATCTGCGTCCGGAAGGCAAGAACGGGCCGGCCGTGCGGTCGCTCGAGTCCTATGCCGCCTACTACGAGCGGTGGTCGCTGACCTGGGAGGCGCAGGCGCTGCTGCGTGCGAACGGTGTGGCGGGCGATCGTGCGCTCATCGAGTCCTTCCATGCGCTGGCCGACACCGTGCGCTATCCCCGCGCGATCTCGGAGACCGAGATCCGCGAGGTGAAGCGCATCAAGGCGCGCGTCGAGAAGGAGCGGCTGCCGCAGGGCGCTGATCCGGCCCGGCACCTCAAGCTCGGGCGCGGGTCGCTCTCCGACGTCGAGTGGTATGTGCAGCTCCTGCAGCTGCAGCATGCCGCTCGCATCCCGGCGCTGCGCACCACGTCGACCCTCGAGGCGCTCTCGGCCGCTGAAGATGCGGCGCTCATCAACCACGACGACGCACGCAAGCTGCACGATGCTTGGATCTTCGCATCCCGCGCCCGTTCGGCGATGACGTTGTGGACCAACAAGACCTCCGATGTGCTCCCCGCAGACCGCCGCCAGCTCGAGGGTGTGGCACGTCTCATGGAGTATCCGCCGGGCTCGGCGACGCAGCTCGAAGAGGACTACCTCGGCGTCACCCGGCGGGCGCGGACGGTGTTCGAGAGGCTGTTCTACGGCGTGTGAGCCCGCGGCCCCATTCGACCTTCGAAACTCCCCGCCGGGCGATTATTGGGGAATCACCTGGCGGGGAATCGATACCGTCACGCAGCAGTGTTGGGGACACTGCTGGGGCGTAACGACCCGTGCAGATCTCAGGCGCCATCGACCTGCCTCCACCAACATATGGAGATTTCTGCATATCCGCATCACTTTGGAGCAAAATTTCGGATGATTCCTCGAAAATGTCTTTCCCGGCTCATCGACGCTTGATGGCGCCGAGGTAGACCCAGGCACCGCATCCGACGCCGTTCTCCGTCCAGGAAATACGCACGGCCGTTCGGTTCCATTCCTCGGCCGTCGCTTCGATCTGCACCACGCCCGCGCTCACGGGCACCCAAGCCGTGACCGGAACGGGTTCAGCGGCTTTGGTCGGCGGATCTTCCTCCGCGTTCACGATGAGAGGCGGCAGGGACTGAATCCGCGGGCGTATGTCTTTCTCAGCCAACCGCTTGATGGTGCGGGCGTCGAGGGAGTCTCCGTAGCGCTTGTTCGTTCCCATGCTTCCAGAATAGAACATATGTTCGATGGTTGCGGGCCGGGATGTCGGCTCCGGGCGGTCTGGCGCAAAGAAAAAGTCCGCACGAGCCGTTGTCCAGAAGGGCTCTGGCGGCTCGTGCGGACTGTGTGCGGATCAGCGTGGCAGCGGCGGTGCCGATGCCACGCTGATCCGGCGGAGACTGGCTACACCCCGTAGTACAGCTCGTACTCGAACGGATGCGGACGCTGGGCGATCGGCTTGATCTCGTTCTCCCGCTTGTACGAGATCCAGGTCTCGATGAGGTCGGGGGTGAACACGTTGCCCTTGGTGAGGAACTCGTGGTCGGCCTCGAGCGCGTCGAGGGCCTCGCCGAGCGACGCCGGCACCTGGGGGATGTTCTTGGCTTCCTCGGGAGGCAGCTCGTAGAGGTCCTTGTCGACCGGCTCGTGCGGCTCGATGCGGTTCTGGATGCCGTCCAGGCCTGCCATCAGCTGCGCGGCGAAGGCGAGGTAGGGGTTGCCCGAAGCATCCGGTGCACGGAACTCGATGCGCTTGGCCTTCGGGTTGGTGCCGGTGATCGGGATGCGGATCGACGCCGAGCGGTTACCCGCCGAGTAGACCAGGTTGACGGGCGCTTCGAAGCCCGGCACGAGGCGGTGGTAGGAATTGACCGTCGGGTTCGTGAAGGCGAGCACCGCGGGTGCGTGCTTCAGCAGACCGCCGATGTACCAGCGAGCCAGGTCGCTCAGCCCACCGTAGCCGGCCTCGTCGTAGAACAGCGGCGTGCCGTCGTTCCAGAGCGACTGGTGGGTGTGCATGCCCGATCCGTTGTCTCCGAAGAGCGGCTTCGGCATGAACGTCGCGGTCTTGCCCCAGAGGTTCGCCGTGTTCTTCACGATGTACTTGAACTTCAGGATGTCGTCGGCCGCGTGCACCATGGTGTCGAAGCGGTAGTTGATCTCACCCTGACCGGCGGTGCCGACCTCGTGGTGGGCGCGCTCGAGGATGAGACCGGAGTCGATCAGCTTGAGCGAGATGTCGTCGCGCAGGTCGGCGTGCTGGTCGACCGGGCTGACGGGGAAGTATCCGCCCTTGTAGGGGGTCTTGTTGGCGAGGTTTCCGCCTTCTTCGATGCGGCCGGTGTTCCAGGCCGCCTCGTCGGAGTCGACCGAGTAGAAGCTCGAGTTCTGCTTCACCTCGTAGCGCACGTCGTCGAAGATGTAGAACTCGGCCTCGGGGGCGAAGAAGGCGGTGTCGGCGATGCCGGTCGACGCGAGGTACTTCTCGGCCTTCTTGGCCACCTGGCGCGGGTCGCGCGAGTAGATCTCGCCGTTGCGCGGGTTGTAGATGTCGAAGACGAGGATGAGGGTGCGCTCGGCGCGGAAGGGGTCGACGTAAGCCGTGGAGACATCGGGGATGAGCTGCATGTCCGACTCGTGGATCGACGCGAACCCGCGGATCGAGGAGCCGTCGAAGAGCTGACCGACGGCGAAGAACTCCTCGTCGACGGTGGCGGCGGGGATGTTGAAGTGCTGCTGGACACCGGGCAGATCGGTGAACCGGATATCAAGGAACTTGACGTCCGTGTCCTTGATGAACTTGAGCACCTCGGAAGAGTCACTGAACATGTGAGAGATCTCCAAATGGCTTGGTACAGAAAACAGCTGCAGATGCAGCCACCGCCACCCTAGAGGGGTGGCATTACCCGGCGGTGTCGCAATTGTTTCCGGGATGTTACGAACCCTCCGAAGAGGCCTGGAATATCAGCGCTTGACGAGCACCGTGCCGGCGAAGACGTCGTGCAGGCCCCGCTGATCGGAATCCCAGATGACCGCCGGGATCACCAGCATGAGCAGGAGGGTACGCACGATCGGACGCCACCAGCCGGCGTAGCCTCCGTTGAGCCGCACCACGCGCAAGCCGAGCAGCAGATGCCCGAGCCCACCGCCCAGCGTGATCATGAGCACGACCTGTTCGATGAAGAAGATGATGCTCGAGGCGAACGGATTCTCGAAGAAGAACGCGAAATAGATCACGTAGCAGAACGCGAAGTCGATCAGCAGCGCGGCGATGCGCCGCCCCGACCGCGCGATCGAACCGTGGCCTTCTCGCTTGAGTCCGAGACGCTCGCCCGGCCATTCGCTCGGTGCTGCACCGCCCGAGGCGTTCGCCACCACCCCTGCCTCAGCGCCCGCGCTGCGGACGCATCCTCATCGGGTCGATGCCCTTCGGGATCGGCAGGGGAGACGACGACAACGACGTGAGCCGGTTGCTCACCGCCACGACCTCGGGCTTGGTGAGGTTCGGCTTGATGCGCCCCATCTTGGCGGCGACACGGTGCAGGGGGATGGCATCCGCATCCGGCCCGACGGACAGGAAGGTGACGGGAACGTTCGGCAGGATGCGAAGCACCTTGCGGCGCTCCTCTTCGAGCATCTTGTTCGTGCGGGAGCGCGGACCCTCGCTGATCAGCACGACGCCACCACGGCCGACGGCGCGGTAGACCGCATCCTGCGTCTTGCCGTTGACGGCGACGGGCATCTCGCTGCCGCGCCAGCTGCGCTTCAGCGAGCTGCGCAGAACGGCGCCCACGGCACCGGGCTGGCCTTCGATCTGCTTGTAGGCGGCGCGCTCGGCCCGGCGGCCGAGGATGACGAGTGCGATGAGGAGGCCGGCGAGAACACCCGCGAGAATCCACATGACCAGGGCGAACACGTTGTCGCGCGAGAAGATGAGCGCCAGTGCCACGCCGACGAGCACGGGCACGGCGAAGCCGAGGGCCATCAGCCACACGGCGTTCTTGTCGTAGCGGCGGGTCATCTTGAAGACCTGCCACATCTGCTTCATGCGGCCCGGCTCTTTGGGGGCTTTCGGTGTTGCGTCGGTCTTGCGTGCCATGCCTCCAAGGATACTTCGTCAGACCGGCGGCGGAAGCCATGATCCGTGCAGTCCTCCACAGGCGAACGGATGCGCGGATCCGTCCCCAGATCTCGTCGTCCGGTGATCGGGAACGGTGCGTGGGCGGATGCTCGTGGCATGACGACACACGCACCTTCCCTGGCTCCCGCCCCTGCTGGTCCTGCGGTCGCAGGCTACCGGCTCGACGAACTGATCGGCATCGGTGCGTCGGCGAACGTGTATGCCGGGGTTCTCGACGTCGGGGGCGGGGTCGCGGGCCTGCCCGGCAGCGACCCGGTGGCCGTGAAGCTGTGCCTGCCACGCGAGCCGATCGCGGTGCGCGGAGATGTCGCCCCGGGCGCCGGGCCGGTCGACGGTGGCTTCGGGAGGGAGGCGGAGTGCCGCGCGCTGGCGCTCCGGCCGATAGCGCCGATGCCACGCCTGCTCGATCTCGCCACCACCGATCAGGGTGAGTTGGTGCTGGTGATGACGTTCTGCCGAGGCCGACCGGTGCGGCCGTCGGCGCCGCATGCCACACGACCGGCGCTGGATGCCGGCGACCTGGCGCGCCTGGTGCGAGAACTACACGAGGCGGGAGTCGCGCACGGCAGCCTCGATCCGGGCGCGGTGCTGGTCGACGACCAGGGTGTCGCGTCTCTGGTCGGGTTCCGGGCGGCGCGGTTCGCGGGCGACGCCGGTTTCGCTGCCGCTGTGAGTGCCGACCTGCGTGCGGTCGAGGCTCTCACGCGTGGAAGGCCCGCGGTCGTGGGGTTCTCGACGGCGCGGGCTGCCGTGCCGGGGCGAGGCTCGTCTCGGCTTGCGGGTGGCCCCGAACGGCTCTTCTCGAACACGGGTGGTGTTCGCGAAGCCGACGATTCGGCGACCTCGGGCGGTGTGGTGGCGTCGTCGGCCGGGGCCGTGGACTCGCGTGCGGGCGATGACAGCCTCATCGACGCCTGGCGGTGGACCGACGACACGGTCGACGAGCCCGGCCGTGAGCTGGCGTTCTTGGAGACCCTCGAACCGGCAGTGCTGGCCATCCGCGAGAGTGGCGCCGCCCTCCGCGGTCTCGTGCGAACCCGGTCGGCCGGGGCGATGGCTCCGCGGCGACGGCGACTCCTGGTGGCCGGGGGTGCTCTCGTGGTGGCAGCCGCGGTGGCGGGGTGCCTCATGATCCCTTCGGGAGGGTCGAGCACCGACGATCGGGCTGCGGCGTCAGCCGCTGAGCGAACGGCCCCTGCTGCGCCTGAGGAGGGCTCCGTGGAAGCCGGTGCCGGTGCCGGTATGGGTGCCGATACCGCTGCCGCTGCCGGTGCAGCGGACAACGGCGAGGCCGATCGGGCGGCGATCCGATCGGACGACCCGCTCCGGGCGATGCCGGCGCTGCTCGAGCTGCGGCGGGAATGCCTCCGCACGGGCGAACCGAACTGCCTCGATTCCGTCGATCAGTGGAACGCATCGGCCCTGGTGGCGGATCAGGAGCTCGCGCGGGGCAGCGGTCCACCCGACGATCCGCTCGCATCCGTCTCCGACATCTCGCTCGTCGAGCGGATCGGTGCGACTGCGCTGCTGAGCGGTGTGGCGGGCGAAGGGAGTGACGGAGGTGGTGAAACGACGAAGCCGGTCTCGCTCCTCGTGATGAGGGGCGAGACCGGCTGGAGGCTCCGGTCGTACCGGATCGGCCAGGGGCCCGACTAGATGCCGAGGTCGGCTTCGAACGACCCGTCTTCGAGACGGTTCTTGACGGCTGTGAGGAACCGCGCCGCGTCGGCTCCGTCGACGATCCGGTGGTCGTAGCTCAGGGCAAGGTAGACGATCGAACGGATGGCGATGGCTTCGCCGCCGTCGACCTTCACCACGGTCGGCTGCTTCGCCACGATGCCCGTGCCGAGGATGGCGACCTGGGGCAGGAAGACCAGCGGGGTATCGAACAGCGCGCCGCGCGAGCCGGTGTTGGTGAGCGTGAACGTGCCCCCCGCAAGCTCGTCGGGCTTGAGCTTGTTCTGGCGCGTGCGCTCGGCGAGATCGGCGATCTGCGCGGCGAACCCGGCGATGTCGAGGTCGCCGGCGTTCTTCACCACGGGGGTGAGCAGACCGCGCTCGGTGTCGACCGCGATGCTGATGCTCTCGTGATCGGGGTAGACGATGTTCTCGCCGTCGACCGTGGCGTTGATGATCGGGTAGGCCTTCAGCGCCTCAGCGGCGGCGAGGGCGAAGAACGGCAGGAAGGAGAGCTTGGTGCCGGTCTTCTCGAGGAAGCGGCCCTTCACCTGGTCGCGGAACGCGGCCACCTTCGTGACATCGACCTGCACCACCGTGGTGAGCTGGGCCGACGCCTGCATCGAGGCGACGGCGCGCTCGGCGACGACCTTCCGCAGCCGCGACATCGGCTGCGTGGTGCCGCGCAACGGAGAGGTCTCGAGCGGCGTGCGGGCCGACGGGGCTGCGGCGGATGCGGCAGGTGCCGAGACCGCTGCGAGCACGTCTTCCTTGCGGATGCGGCCACCCACGCCCGAACCCGACACGGTCGCCAGGTCGATGCCGCGGTCGTGCGCGAGCTTGCGCACCAGCGGAGTCACGTAGCCGGCGTTGCCGGCGCCCGCGGCAGGTGCCGAATCGGCAGCCGGCGCAGCAGCCGGAGCCGGTGCAGCCGCGGGAGCCGGTGCAGCAGCAGGGGCCGGCGCAGCAGCGGGGGCCGGAGCAGCGGGCGCCGCTGCAGCAGCAGGCGCCGGAACGGCAGCCACCGGCGCTGGCGCCTCCTGGGCCGGCGCGGGTGCCGCGGCAGGCGCCTCCTGCACAGGCTCGGGGGCTGCGGCGGGCGTGGCTTCTGCGGGTGCGGGTGCCTCGGTCGACGGGGTCACGACCTCGGCCGGTGCCTCCTCCGCCGGGGCGGTGGGCTCGGCCGCGGCAACCGGTGCCGGCGTGGGGGCCGCCTCCGGCTCCGGAGCGCTCTCCTCCGCCGGGGCGGGAGCCTCGGCTGCCGGGGCAGCGCTCGATCCGTCTCCGATCGTCACGAGAGCCGTGCCGACCTCGACCGTCTCGTCCTCCTGGACGAGGATGGCCTCGATCACGCCCGCGACGGGCGACGGGATCTCGGTGTCGACCTTGTCGGTCGAGACCTCGAGCAGCGGCTCGTCGACCTCCACCCGATCGCCCACGTTCTTGAGCCAGCGGGTGACCGTACCTTCCGTGACACTCTCGCCGAGTGCGGGAAGGTTGACGGATTCGCTCATGACCTTGTCTCCTTATGGAACCGTTCGTTGATACGCCGTGTTGGCAGGACTAGATGGCGTGCAGGGGCTTGCCGGCCAGCGCGAGGTGCGCTTCACCGAGCGCCTCGTTCTGGGTGGGGTGCGCGTGGATGAGCGACGCCACGTCTTCCGGGTACGCCTCCCAGTTCACGATGAGCTGGCCCTCGCCGATCAGCTCGCCCACGCGGGCGCCGATCATGTGGATGCCGATGACCGGGCCGTCGTTGACGCGCACGACCTTCACCGAACCCGTGGTGCCGATGATGTGGCTCTTGCCGTTGCCTGCCAGGTTGTAGTCGTAGGCCGAGATCTTGTCGGCGCCGTACTTCTCGGCGGCCTTCGCCTCGGTGAGCCCCACGGAGGCGACCTCGGGGTCGGAGTAGGTGACCTTCGGGATGTTGACGTCTTCGACGACCTGCGGGTTCAGGCCCGCGATCTCCTCGGCCACGAAGATGCCCTGCTGGAACCCGCGGTGCGCGAGCTGCAGCCCGGGGACGATGTCGCCCACGGCGTAGACGCCCGGAACGCTCGTCTCGAGGCGGTCGTTCGTGATGACGAAGCCGCGGTCGATCGTGACGCCGGCTTCCTCGAATCCGAGACCCTGGGTCGCGGGGCCGCGGCCCACCGCCACCAGGAGGAGCTCGCCATCGAAGGTCTTGCCGTCTTCGAGCGACACGACGACGCCGTTCTCGTTCTGCGTCACGCCCGAGAAGCGGGTGCCGAGGTTGAAGGCGATGCCGCGCTTGCGGAAAGCGCGCTCGAACTGCTTCGAGATCGCCTCGTCTTCGTTGGGCACGAGGTGGGGGAGCGCTTCGACGATGGTGACGTCGGCTCCGAACGACTTCCAGACGCTGGCGAACTCGACGCCGATCACGCCGCCGCCGAGGATGACGACCTTCTGCGGAACGTGGTCGAGCGTGAGCGCCTGCTCCGAGGTGATCACCCGGCCGCCGATCTCGAGGCCGGGGAGGGTGCGGGAGTACGAGCCGGTGGCGAGCACGATCTTCTTGCCGACGATCGTGTCGTCGCCGACCTGCACGCTGGTGGGGGAGGTCAGGCGGCCCTCGCCTGCGATGGTGGTGATGCCGCGGGCCTTAACGAGCCCCTCGAGTCCCTTGAACTTGCTGGCGACGATGCCTTCGCGATAAGCGGTGACCGCGGCGATGTCGATGCCGCCGAAGGTGGTGTTCACGCCGTACTTGCTCGACTCGCGCGACACGTCGGCCACCTCGGCCGAGTGCAGGAGCGCTTTGGTGGGGATGCAGCCGCGGTGGAGACAGGTGCCGCCGACTTTGTCTTTCTCGATCATCGCGACCGAGAAACCCAGCTGGCTGGCCCGCAAAGCGGCCGCATAGCCGCCGCTGCCGCCGCCGAGAACCACAATGTCAAAATTCTGTTCCGACACCAAGCAACTCCCTCGTGCATCAGGATTCCGCCGTGCGCCGTTCAGACGCTGGAGGAGATGGGCGAGATTTTTTCGCCCATACGACCTTACTACGCGCGGGAGGACCGCTCGGCAAATCGGAGAAGGGTGCGAACGGTCACTCCGGTCGGCCCCTTGCCCGTGAATCCGTAGCCGGAATCCTTGTTCTGAGCGGCCCCCGCGATGTCCAGATGCACCCACGGGATGCGCTCACCCTGCTCGTCCTTGCCGACGAACTCCTGCAGGAACACACCGGCCACCAGCATCCCGCCCGCCGTGTTGCCGGGCTTGACGTTCGCGATGTCGGCGATGTCGGAGGCCAGCAGCGGCCGGAGCTCGGAGGGCAACGGCATGTGCCAGAGCGTCTCGCCCACCTCGCGGGCCGACTCGAGCACCTCGGCCACGAGCGCGTCGTCGCCCATCGTCGCCACGTAGCGGTTGCCGAGGGCGACCACGGCGGCGCCGGTCAGGGTGGCGACGTCGATGATGGCGTCCGGATGCTCCTCGCTCGCGGCCACCAGGCCGTCGGCCAGAACGAGCCGGCCCTCGGCATCCGTGTTCAACACCTCGACGGTGCGGCCGCCGCGGATGGTCAGCACGTCGCCCGGGCGGATCGCGTCGCCCGACGGCATGTTCTCGGCCAGGCATAGCCAGGCGGTGAGGTGAACCGGCAGCTCGAGGTCGGCGGCGGCGAGCACGGTGGCGAGCACGGTCGCCGATCCGGCCATGTCGTACTTCATGCCGATCATCGACACCGGCGGCTTCAGCGAGAGCCCGCCGGTGTCGAAGGTGATGCCTTTGCCCACCAGGGCGACGTGCCGGTCGGCGCCCGCGGGGTAATAGTCGACCCGCACCAGTCGGGGCGGGCGCGTCGAGCCCTGGCCGACGCCGGCGATGCCGCCGAAGCCTTCGGCCACCAGCTCCTGCTCGTTCCAGACGCTCACACTGAGCGGCCGCCCCGCGGCGAGTTCCTGAACGCGCGAGGCGAAGTTCGACGGGTAGAGATCGAGGGCGGGGATGTTGACGAGGTCACGCACGAGGGCGACGGCGTCGACGGATGCGCGTGCGCGGCGGAGTGCGCGGCCATCCGCCTCCGCATCATCCGCGCCGACGACCGCGATCTCGCGAGGCTCGCCCGGCACCGCAGCGGCGCCCGATCCCGCCGTTTCGTCGCGGCCGGCGCCGCGGTAGTCGGTGTAGTCGTAGGAGCCGAGGCCGGCTCCCTCGAGAACCGCCTCCAGTTCGGTGGCCGACGAGACACCGAAATCGATCACCAGGCGCTCGCGTCCGCCGAGGCGTCGAGCGGCGACGCCGGCTGCATAGCGGAGTTCCTCGGCGCCGACCGCTCCGCTGCCCAGCCCGACCACCGCGATGCTCGCCGCCGTGACGTCGGCCGGGGCCGGCAGCCGCACCAGCTCGTCTTTCTTGCCGGTGAAGCCCACGGCGATGAGCGACGCCGAGAGCCCGTCCAGAACCTCCCCGCGCACCTCGACGGTCTCCGCGCCGCGTTCGCCACCCACCGATGCGGCCACGACGAAGACATCGGATTCATGGGGTTCGGAACCGGAGAGGAGGGAGACGATCGCTGAGGTCATGCCGCCATGCTAGCCGCGGCCGGCTGAACGCCCTCGGCCCGGCGCCCCGGTATTCCCGATCCGTGTTCGCTCTCGGCATGCCAGCGGAGCCAGACGCGCGAAGAGCGCCGGTTTAGAGTTGATGCATGGAACAACCGAGCGGACTCTATGAAGTCGTGGCCGATGCCGGTCTCGTTCCCGACGGGCTCCATCTCGTCGCCGCACTCACCGGATTCACGGATGCGGGCGGCGCGGTCGCCCAGCTGGGCGAGTACCTGCTCGACAACCTCGACAACACGGTGGTGGCCGAATTCGACGCCGACACCCTGCTCGACTACCGCGCGCGCCGGCCCATCATCACTTTCGATCAAGACCACTTGAGCGACTACGAGCCGCAGAGTCTGCGGCTCTACCTCATGAGCGACGAGCTGGGTCAGCGCTTCCTCTTTCTCAACGGCTTCGAGCCCGACTTCCAGTGGGAGCGGTTCAGTGCGGCCGTGATCGAGCTGGTGCAGATGTTCCACGTGAAGACCACCACGTGGGTGCACGCCATCCCGATGCCCGTTCCTCATACCCGGCCGATCAGCGTCACCGTCAGCGGCAACCGCATCGAGCTGATCGACGCCCTGTCGATCTGGCGGCCGAGCACGCAGGCTCCGGCGAACGCGCTACACCTGGTGGAGTACCGCCTGCAGGAGCTCGGGCATCCGATCACCGGATTCGTGCTGCTGGTTCCGCACTACCTCGCCGACACCGAGTTCCCGAGCACTGCGCTCGTGGCGCTCGAGAGCATCAGTTCGGCCACCGGGCTGATCTTCCCGACGGATCGGCTCCGCGAGGAGGGGCGGGTGTTCATCGGCAAGATCGACGAGCAGGTCGAGTCGAACGCCGAACTCGGCCGCCTCGTGCACACGCTCGAGGAGCGCCACGACACCTATATGGAAGGCAACAGCCTTCGTTCGCCGTTGACCGACGTCGATGGCGAACTGCCCTCGGCCGATGAGATCGCCGCCGAGCTGGAGCGCTTCCTGGCGGGCAATCGCCCCGGCGACGACCCGAACGACGGTCGAACCCGCTGACCGAAAGCCCGGCTCTCCGCGAGTAGGCTGACGGCGGTGAACTCCCGTCGCTCCTGGCTCGTCTTCGCCGTGGGCGTGTTCGCCTACATGGCGGCGGTGCTGCAGCGCACCACGCTCGGAGTGGCCGGAGTGGATGCGGCCGATCGCTTCGACACCACCGCGGCCCTGCTCTCGAGCCTCGCGGTGGTTCAACTCATCGTCTACGCGTCGCTGCAGATCCCGATCGGGCTGCTGATCGACCGGGTGGGCCCGAAGCTGTTGATCTGCACCGGAAGCGCCGTGATGGTCGTGGGCCAGGTCACCCTGGCGTTCGCGCCCACCATCTCCGTCGCGATCGTCGCGCGCATCCTGGTGGGTGCAGGCGACGCCGCGGTCTTCATCTCGCTGATCCGCTTGATCAACTCGTGGTTCCAGGGGCGACTGGTGCCCCAGCTCTCGCAATGGACGGGCAACATCGGCGCGATCGGACAGATCCTGTCCGCTCTGCCCTTCGCCTGGATCTTGCACCAGGCCGGCTGGTCGGTGGCCTTCTCCTCGGCGGCGGCGGTCTCCTTCGTGGGTTTCGTGCTCGGCGTCACGCTGCTGGCGAACCGGCCGCCGCACGTGCCGGAGCCGGCTCGCGCCGCATCCGTGCGGGAGGCGATGCAGGGTCTGGCGCAGACCGTGCGTCGCCCCGGCACCCAGCTGGGGTTCTGGTCGCACTACATCACGCAGTCCTCAGGCACCGTGTTCGCGCTGTTCTGGGGCTTCCCGTTCATGGTGTCGGCCCTCGGCTTCGAACCGGGCTTCGCGTCGTTCATGCTCGTGCTGATCGTCGTGTCCGGGCTCATCGCCGGGCCGATCCTCGGCCTCCTGACCGCGCGCTTCCCGCTGCGCCGGTCGAATCTGGTGCTCGGAATCACCGCGACCCTGGGTCTCGTCTGGGCCGTGCTGCTGCTGTGGCCCGGGGTTCCGCCGACCTGGTTGGTCATCGTGCTCGTGATCGCGATGGGCGTCGGCGGACCGGGGTCGCTCATCGGCTTCGACTTCGCCCGCTCATTCAACCCCATCCGCTCGCTCGGATCGGCCAACGGCATCGTGAACGTCGGTGGATTCACCGCGAGTTTCGTGATCATGTTCCTGATCGGTGTGCTGCTCGACTTCCAGTTCGATGCCGGGGTGAGTTCGAGCCTCTACGACCTCGACGCATTCCGTCGTGCATTCACGGTTCAATACCTCGTGATCGGCGTCGGTGTGCTCATGTTCGTACGCGCCAGGCGGCGCACGCGGCGCAAGCTCGAGGAGGACGAGGGAATATCTGTGGGCCCCATCTGGGTTGCACTGTACAGAGCATGGAGGCGCCGGGGGCCCTGACGGCGTTCCGACCGGTCATTCCATGCAATAATTGATAATCAAGACCCGTTCTTGTGCACGGATGCAGCTTCACCTTCGGCTGCAAAAACCCGGCACTTGACATGGGTCTTAGTAATGTCCAAAAACATCTTCACACGACGGGAATCTTGCCAGGGATCTTGCACCTCCCATCCCGGTCGCGTGGCATGAAAGGTGAAGTAATGGCCACCCCCAAGTCCGCAGACATCCTCGAGAAGGCAACGACGCCTGACGAGGTCGAGTCGGCAGCGCAGCGCCCAGCGGCCAAGCGCGCGCCGGCCAAGAAGACCGCCGCCAAAGCCGCGCCCAAGAAGGCTGCCAAGGCGACCGCGAAGAGCAACGACGACTCCGACGACATCGAACCCGATGACGAGGCCGTTGTCGACGACGCTGTCGAGGAGACCGCCGACGACGTCGAGGTCGTCGCCGACGACGCCGACGATGCGGATGCCGACGGCGACGACAAGACCGCCAAGCCCGCGGCCGCCGAGGCGCCCCTGCCGAGCGGTGCCCTCGT
This sequence comes from Herbiconiux aconitum, assembly GCF_024979235.1. Lineage (NCBI taxonomy): Bacteria > Bacillati > Actinomycetota > Actinomycetes > Micrococcales > Microbacteriaceae > Herbiconiux > Herbiconiux aconitum. Next base: position 871,155 of record NZ_JANLCM010000002.1, on the reverse strand, counting down.
GCTCTCGCTGGTCGACGACGAAGACGATGTTCCCGTCTACTCGAGCACGATCACCGGCGCCACGGCCGACCCGGTCAAGGACTACCTGAAGCAGATCGGAAAGGTCGCGCTCTTGAACGCGGCCGAAGAGGTCGAGCTCGCCATGCGCATCGAGGCGGGTCTCTTCGCCGAAGACAAACTGGCCAACACCGAGAACCTGACGCCGGTGCTGAAGCGCGAGCTGCAGTGGGTGGCGAAAGACGGCCAGCGGGCCAAGAGCCACCTGCTCGGCGCGAACCTGCGCCTCGTGGTCTCACTCGCCAAGCGGTACACGGGTCGTGGCATGCAGTTCCTCGACCTGATCCAGGAGGGCAACCTGGGCCTCATCCGTGCCGTCGAGAAGTTCGACTACACCAAGGGCTTCAAGTTCTCGACCTACGCGACCTGGTGGATCCGTCAGGCCATCACGCGTGCGATGGCCGACCAGGCGCGCACCATCCGCATCCCGGTGCACATGGTCGAGGTCATCAACAAGCTTGCCCGCGTGCAGCGCCAGATGCTGCAAGACCTGGGTCGCGAGCCCACGCCCGAAGAACTGAGCCGCGAACTCGACATGACGCCCGAAAAGGTCGTCGAGGTGCAGAAGTACGGCCGTGAGCCCATCTCGCTGCACACGCCGCTGGGTGAAGATGGCGACAGCGAGTTCGGCGACCTGATCGAAGACACCGAGGCGGTCGTTCCGGCCGACGCGGTGGGCTTCACGATGCTGCAGAAGCAGCTGGAATCGCTCCTCGATTCGCTCTCCGAGCGTGAGGCGGGCGTCATCCGGATGCGCTTCGGACTCGGTGACGGCATGCCCAAGACCCTCGACCAGATCGGTGACACCTTCGGTGTGACGCGTGAGCGCATCCGTCAGATCGAGTCGAAGACGATGGCGAAGCTCCGCCACCCGTCCCGGTCGCAGTCGCTGCGCGACTACCTCGAGTAGGCCGGTGGGGCTCCGCACCAGCACGGCCGTTCTCGTCGGGCGAGCCGTCCGCGTCGCCGCGCGCCTGCGCGGCGGCGGCTCGGCCATCCCCGGCAACATCGCGCTGAAGATCGACCCCGGATTCCTCGAACGCACCATCGCGCGGATTCCCGACGGCGTCGTGGCGGTCTCCGGATCGAACGGTAAATCGACCACCACGAACATGCTCGCCGCCATCATGCGGCAGCACGGTCTGACGGTGTTCACCAACCCCTCGGGCGGCAACCTTCCCCAGGGCATCGCCTCGGCGCTGCTCTCCGAGGTGTCGCTCGGCGGTCGGCTCGACTCCGACATCGCGATCCTCGAGGTCGACGAGGGCTACGGAACCAGGCTCGCTGAACTGCTGAAGCCGCGCACGGTGCTGCTGCTCAACATCCAGATCGACCAGCTGAACCGCTACCACGAGCCCGATCGCGTGGCCGGGATGCTCGGTCGCGTCGCCGCCTCTGCCACCGAGGGTCTGGTGCTGAATCGCGAAGACAACTTCCTGGTCGATCTCGACGCCCGCATTCCGGCCCGCGAGGGTCGTGCCGTGTCGTTCTTCGGCGGCGTGCCCGCGCTGGTGGATGCCGCGAGTCACGGTGTAGCGTCGGCCGACCGCTTCGGTGACTCCACCGTCGCACCCGGGTCGCGGCCGGCCGCGGTCGAGGTCGTCGCGCTCGAGGGAGCCCGGGCGACGCTCGACATCGACGGCACCCTGGTCTCCGTGAAGCTGCCCGCCCGCGGCATGCACTACGCCCTCGATGCCGCCGGCGCCGCCGCTGCCGCACGCAGCGTGCTGGGCGACCGCTTCAAGCCCGAGCTGGTCACGCGCGCCCTCGACACCCTCGAGACGGTCTACGGCCGCGGCGAGTTGCTCGAGGTGGAGGGCGAGCAGATCGAGATCATCATGATGAAGAACCCGGCGAGCCTGCAACTCAACCTCGACTCGCTCGAGGGCGCCCCGGAGCAGGTGTTCATGGCCGTCGACGAAGGCACGCCCGATCCGTCGTGGATCTACGACATCGACTTCTCGGCGCTCGACCACGTCGACGGGATCACGGGATCGAAGGCCTGGCAGTTCGCCGTGCGCCTGGGTTACCTCGGGATTCCCGTCGGGTCGGTCGACCTCGACGTCAAGGCCGCGTTGAAGGCGTTCCTCGCTCTGCCTGCTCCCGCGATCGGCCACAAGGTGATGATCTTGAATTACGAGCAGATGATGCTGATCCGCAAGATCCTGGGCTTCAAGGAGCTCGAGGGCGGGGGACAAGCGTGACTCTGCGCATCCTGCACCTCTTCCCGCGCCTCCTCGGCCTGAACGGCGAGAGCGGCAATGTCGAGATCCTTCGGCTCCGATCGGAGTGGCGAGAGCTGCCGGTCGAGGTCATCAGCTACGACGGGGGCGATCCGCTCCGCTTCGACGAGGCGGACCTCGTGTTCATGGGCAGCGGCCCCGTCTCGGCCGAGGTTCGCGCGCATCCGCTCGTGCTCGGCATCGGTGCCGAATTGCGTGCTCTGGCTTCTGACGGCGTGCCGTTCCTGGCGATCGGCGCCGGCTTCCAGCTGCTCGGCGAGAGCGTGACGCTCGAGGGTGGCGAGGTGCTCGAGGGCGCCGGCGTCTTCCCGGTCACCACCCGCCACGGCGGAACCCGGGTGGTCGGCGACTTCGTGGTGGAGTCACCGCGGCTCGGCACAGTCGTGGGCTTCGAGAACCGCGGGTCGTTCGTCGACGTGGGAGGGCATCCGACGCTCGGCCGAGTCGTCTACGGGCGCGGCAACACCGAGACCCCCGGCGAGGAGGGCTTCTGGGAGGACAACCTCCTCGGCACCCACCTGCACGGCCCCGTGCTGGCCAACAACCCCGGCCTCGCCGACTCCCTGCTCGACACCGCCCGCTCGCGCCGCGGCCTGTCGTACGTCGACGCCGCCCCCGAGGCCCTGCGCGTGGTCGACGACCGGGCCCGCCACGCTCGGGAAACGATCGCGGCGGCCCCGCTCAGCGAGTAGCAGCTAGAAATTATGCAAATGAAGAGGACCGACCCCATAGAGGGCGTCGGTCCTCATCATTTGCGTAATAACTAGCAATCAGACGTCGATGCGGTCGCGCGACATGTTGTCGGAGCCGGCGATGATGAACTCCTTGCGCGGTGCCACCTCGTCGCCCATGAGCAGCTCGAACATCTTCTCCGCCACCGCGGCATCAGCCACGCCCACCCGGCGCAGGGTGCGGTAGCGCTTGTCCATCGTGGTGGAGGCGAGCTGGTCGGCATCCATCTCGCCGAGACCCTTGTAGCGCTGGATCGGGTCTTGGTACTTGCGGCCCGACTTCTTCAGCGCGGCCAGCACGGCGTTCAACTCGGCCTCGGAGTAGGTGTACATCGTCTCGTTCGGCTTCGAGCCCGGGTTGATCGCCACCACCCGGTGCAGCGGCGGCACGGCGGCGTAGACCCGGCCGTCTTCGATCAGCGGCCGCATGTACCGGAAGAAGAGGGTGAGGAGGAGGGTGCGAATGTGCGCACCGTCGACATCGGCGTCGCTCATCAGGATGATCTTGCCGTAGCGCGCCGCCGACAGGTCGAAGGAGCGGCCGGAGCCGGCGCCGATGACCTGGATGATGGAGGCGCACTCGGCATTCGAGAGCATGTCGGCGATGGAGGCCTTCTGCACGTTGAGGATCTTGCCGCGGATCGGCAGCAGTGCCTGGAACTCGCTGTTGCGCGCCAACTTCGCTGTGCCGAGGGCCGAGTCGCCCTCCACGATGAACAACTCGCTCTGCGCCACGTCGGACGAGCGGCAGTCGACGAGCTTGGCCGGCAGCGTCGAGGATTCGAGCGCGTTCTTGCGGCGCTGGGTCTCCTTGTGAGCGCGCGCGGAGATGCGCGACTTCATCTCGGCCACGACCTTGTCGAGCACGAGTGCCGACTGCGCCTTGTCGTCGCGCTTGGGCGAGGCGAACCGGTCGGCGAGCCCCTTCGTGACGACCTGCGACACGATGGCGCGCACGGCCGGGGTGCCGAGCACCTCCTTGGTCTGACCCTCGAACTGCGGTTCGGGCAGGCGCACGGTGAGCACGGCGGTGAGACCGGCGAGCACGTCTTCTTTGTCGAGCTTGTCGTTTCCCACCTTGAGGCGGCGGGCGTTGGCTTCGACGCTCTGACGCAGGAACTTCAGAAGCCCTGCCTCGAATCCGGCCTGGTGCGTGCCGCCCTTCGGGGTGGAGATGATGTTGACGAAACTGCGGAACTCGGTGTCGTAGCCGATGCCCCAGCGCATCGCGAGGTCGACGGCGCACTCGCGCGAGAGCTCCGTGGGCACCATGGCGCCGTGCTCGGAGAGCACCGGCACGGTCTCGGTGAAGGTTCCGGTGCCCTGGATGCGCCAGACGTCGGTGATGGGGGAGTCGGGCGCGAGGTGCTCCACGAACTCCGAGATGCCGCCCTCGAAGCGGAACGACTCGTGACGCGGCTCCTCACCCCGTTCGTCGTCGATGGTGAGCTTCAGTCCGGGCACGAGGAACGCCGTCTGTCGCGCGCGCACGGTCAGCTCGTCGGTCTGGAACTCGGCACCGCGCGTGAAGATCTGGCGGTCGGCCCAGTAGCGAACACGTGTGCCGGTCTTGCCGCGCGCGACTTTGCCGACCACACGCAGTTCGCTCTTCTTCTCGAAGGGCGTGAAGGGTGCATCCGGGCTCACCGGCCTGCCGTTGTCGTCGAAGACGCCGGGCTCGCCGCGGTGGAACGACATCGCCCAGGTCTTGCCGTCGCGGTCGACCTCGACGTCGAGGCGCTCGGAGAGGGCGTTGACGACGGATGCTCCCACACCGTGCAGACCGCCGGATGCGGCGTACGAACCCGAGCCGAACTTGCCGCCGGCGTGCAGTTTGGTGAAGACCACCTCGACACCGGAGAGACCGGTCTTCGGCTCGATGTCGACCGGGATGCCGCGCGCGGTGTCGCGCACCTCGACGCTGCCGTCGTCGTGCAGCACCACGTCGATGTCGGTGCCATGGCCGCCGAGCGCCTCGTCGACCGAGTTGTCGATGATCTCCCACAGGCAGTGCATGAGACCGCGTGAGTCGGTGGAGCCGATGTACATGCCGGGCCGTTTGCGAACCGCCTCGAGTCCTTCGAGAACGGACAGGTGCCGGGCAGAGTAGTCGGACGGTGATGCCACCGGGTCTCCTTCGGGTGTCGCGGGGAACGCACGGGCGTTCCGATCTCCAAGGCTAACCGCCTGCAGGGGGAGCGCCTGCGCACGACACCCTCCGCGTATTCCCGGTACGCGCACAGCGAAACACAGCCGATTGTCGCTTGGCCGTTACATAACAGTGCTTTGATGGCTCTACCAGCCAGTTCACGTTCGAGACGCTAAGGAGCCGAAGATGCAGTCAGTTGCAGCAGAGACCAGCGCTGTGTCCGACCTGGAGAACGCCTATCAGCTCACAGCGGCCGACCGTTGTGACAGCTGCGGGGCCCAGGCCTACATCCGCGTCGACATGCCCTCGGGTGGAGAACTCCTGTTCTGTGCCCACCACGGGCGCAAGTACCAGGAGAAGCTCTCCCAGGTGGCCACCGGATGGCACGACGAGTCAGCAAAGCTGAACGAGCGCCCCTAACCGGATTCCGAAACGGCCCCCACTGCGATCTGATCGCGGCGCGGGCCGTTTTCGTTTGCCCGGGAGGCGGCCCGTGCCCGGGGGCGGCCGGTGCCCGGGGGCAGCCTGGCGAGCGTCAGATCCGAGTCGCACCGATCGAGCCCACCACGCCGCCCAGCGCCACTCCCGATGCGTCGCGCTTGGCGCCGACATCCGGAAGGGTGCGGGCGGAACCGTCTGTTCCCACGGCCAGCGCGGGTGCGCGACCCGCCCAGGCCGCCGTCAGAACGTCTTCGCCCTTCAGGAAGCGGTGCGCGCGCACCCCGCCCGTGGCCCGGCCCTTCGGCGGGAATTCGGCGAAATCGGAGACCTTGCCCGACCCCGCATCGGTGCCCGCGAGGGTCGAGGTGCTGCCGGAGACGGTGACCACCACGGCGTCGTCGCCATCGGGCACCGAACCGAACCAGATGACGGTGGCACCCGCGCCGAGGTTGATGCCCGCCATGCCGCCCGCGGCCACGCCCTGCGGCCGCACGCTCGCCTGGAAGAAGCGCAGCAGCTGCGCATCCGAGGTGATGAAGACCAGTTCGTCTTCTTCGGCGTGCTGCGCGACGCCGACGACCGAATCGCCGGGCTTGAGCGCGATGACCTCGAAGTCGGGCCGAGGCGGGTAGGCGCCGGCCGTCACCCGTTTGACGACGCCCTGGGCGGTGCCGAGAGCGATCGGCACGCTTGAGCTCAACGAGACCAGGCCCACGATCTTCTCGCGCTTGGAGTCGATGGCGAGGTAGTCGCCCACCTTCACGCCGGCCCCGAGCTGCACGGAGTTCGCCGGCACCGCCGGGAGGTCCATCACGGGCATCCGGATGAGCCGGCCGGTGTCGGTGATCGCCCCAACTTCTGAACGGCGCGTGGTGTCGACCTGGCTGCGGATGGCGTCGTGCTTGCTGCGTCGCATGTTGACGGCCGGCCCGTCACCTCGCTCTTCGTCGCTCTCTTCGCGATCGACGCGCACGACGCGCCCGGTAGTGCTGAGGTACACGGTGCAGGGCACATCGGCCACCTCGAGCACGGGCTGCGCCTTCTTCGAGGTGGTGGCGAGCGAGGGTCGCGCTTCGGTGAGCAGGGTGCGACGGGGTGTGCCGAACTTCTCGGCCACCTCGTCGAGTTCGTTCGAGACGGTGGCCCGGATAAGCGCCGGGTCGGCGAGCAGGGCTTCGAGCTGCGCGATCTCCTCCCGCAGCTTGTCGCGCTCGGCCTCCAACTCGATGCGGGAGAAGCGCGTGAGTCGGCGCAGGCGAAGCTCGAGGATGTAGTCGGCCTGCAGCACGCTCAGCTCGAACACGTCGATCAGTCGCACACGCGCCTGGTCGGTGTCGTCGCTGGTGCGGATGACCTGGATCACCTCGTCGATGTCGAGGATGGCGATCAACAGGCCCTCGACCAGGTGCAGGCGCTCGCGGCGCCGATCGAGTCGGTAGCGGGTGCGCCGTGTCACGACGTCGATGCGGTGGTTGACGTAGACGACCAGGAGATCGCGGAGCCCGAGCGTGAGCGGGCCGCCGTCGACCAGCGCGACGTTGTTGATGTTGAAGCTGTCTTCGAGCGGGGTGAGCTTGAACAGCTGCTCGAGCACCGCTTCGGGGTTGAATCCCGTCTTGATGCCGATCACGAGGCGGAGGCCGTGCGTGCGATCGGTGAGGTCGGTGACGTCGCTGATGCCTTGGATCTTCTTCGAGGTGACGCCGTCTTTGATCTTGGCGATCACCTTCTCCGGCCCCACGAGATAGGGCAACTCGGTCACCACGAGCCCGGTCTTGCGGGCGCTCAGCGTCTCGATCGACACCTTCGCGCGCGTCTTGAAGCTGCCGCGGCCCGTCTCGTAGGCGTCGCGCACCCCGGCGAGGCCCACGATCGTGCCTCCTCCGGGGAGGTCGGGGCCGGGGATGAACGACATCAGGTCGTCGAGCGTGGCATCCGGATGCTCGATCAGGTAGCGCGCGCCTGCCACCACTTCGATCAGGTTGTGCGGCGCCATGTTGGTGGCCATGCCGACCGCGATGCCGCTCGCGCCGTTCACCAAGAGGTTGGGAATGGCCGACGGCAGCACGTCGGGCTGCACGAGCTGGTTGTCGTAGTTGGGCACGAAGTCGATGACGTCTTCGTCGAGCCCCTCCACCATCGCCATCGCGACCTGGTCGAGGCGGGCCTCGGTGTACCGGGAGGCGGCGGGTCCGTCGTCGAGCGAACCGAAGTTGCCGTGGCCGTCGATCAGCGGAACCCGCATCGTCCACGACTGCGCCAGGCGAACCAGGGCGTCGTAGATGGCGGTGTCGCCGTGCGGGTGGAGCTTGCCCATCACCTCGCCCACGACCCGGGCGCTCTTCACATGTCCCCGGTCGGGGCGCAGGCCCATGTCGCTCATCATGTAGAGGATGCGCCGCTGCACGGGCTTCAGGCCGTCACGGGCATCGGGGAGGGCACGCGAATAGATGACCGAATACGCGTATTCGAGGAACGAATCCTGCATCTCCGTCGAGACGTCGACATCGAGGATCTTCTCAGCGCCCGTGCCAGAATCGGTGGAAGTGGGATCGTTCGTGGCTGCTGTCATTCCTGTGTTTCTCGAGCGTGTCGGGGTGGTTCCGGATGATTCCGGTCGGCGCGGAGGGTATCGGGCCGCGACCGGAGGTCGTGTGCCAGACTGGGCCGAATGTCCACCATGCTACCGACGCGGGCGGCCGAGGGGCCGACGCTCGCCGACGTGTTGCCGAGTTGCGTCTCGTCGCTGGGCGGCCAGCCCAACCGACTGGAGCTGCCGGCGGCCGAGCGCGTCGTGGTGGTGCTGGTGGACGGGCTCGGTTCCACAGTCCTCCGAGCGCGCTCGGGCCATGCCCGGGCTCTGAACGCCGGCCTCACCAAGCGCACCACCATCTCGAGCGGATTCCCCACCACGACCGCCGCTGCCCTCGCCACCCTGACCACGGGTGGTCGCCCCGGCGAACACGGGATCGTGGGCTACACAGCGCTCGTGCCGGAGCTCGGCGACGTGGTCAACCAGCTCTCCGGCTGGTCGGAGGCGATGCCGCCGGCCACCTGGCAACGCCTGCCGACGATCTTCGAGCGGTTGCGCGCATCCGGGGTGCCCTCGAACACCATCGGCCCGGCGAAGTATGCGGGCTCCGGTCTTACCCAGGCCATCTTGCGCGGCGCCGACTACGTGGCGGCCGGCTCGATCGCCGAGCGCTTCGCCGCCGCCCGCCGCCTCTTCGACGAGGGCGGCCGCCGGCTCATCTACCTCTACGTTCCCGAACTCGACCAGCTCGCTCACTCGCGCGGCTGGCAGTCCAGCCGCTGGCTCGCCACACTCGAACTGCTCGACGCCGAGTACGCCCGGTTCACGTCGACGCTCCGCCGAGGCGAGGGGTTGTTGCTCACCGCCGACCACGGTGTGGTCGACGTTCCGACGACCGGGCACATTCTGTTCGGCGCGACGCCCGAGCTGGTCGACGGGGTCGTGAAGGTGGGCGGCGATCCGCGGTGCCTGCAGCTCTACCTGGGCCCGGACGCGACGACGGATGCGCGCACGCGGCTCGCCGAAGCCTGGCGCGCCCGCGAGGGGCGGCGCGCCTGGATCGCCACCCGCGAGGAGGCGATCGACGCCGGATGGTTCGGACCGGTCGACCCCGAGGTCTTGCCGAGGATCGGCGACGTGATCGTGGCCGCCCGCAAGCTGGTCGCCTACTACGACGGGCGCGGGGGCGACGAGACCGGGCGCTCGATGATCGGCCAGCACGGCTCCATGACCCCTGAGGAGACCCTGGTGCCGTTGCTGCGGGCAGGGGCGTACCGCCTGGCCCAGTGATGCGCCTCCCGATCTTCACGCGCTGAGCGCGCGCACAGGGCTGCGAGGAGCTAGGCCGGATCGTCGTCCGACCGCGCGCCGAAGACGATCTCGTCCCAGCTCGGCATCGCGGCGCGCTGACGCTTGGCCGACGGCTGCTTGCCCGATGATCCGCTCGAGACGGAGGGTGCGGACGAACCCGACTGCGGGATCGGCGGCACGATGATCTCGGCCTCGAGACCCTCCAACGGGGTGTCGACGGGATCGATCGGCACGGGGCGCGGCCCGCCGAACACCGGCTCTTCGTCGTGCGCGGGCTCGAAGGCTGCCGCCTCGCGCTCCCCACGGCGACGTCGCAGTGCCTCGAGCAGATCGGCGGTCTGGTTGTGGTCGGCCGTGTCGGAGGTGTCGGGCGCGCGCTTCACCGCGAAGCCGTCGTAGGGGCGCTGCGCCTCCTTCGCCGGCCGGCCGGCCGAGAACAGTGCGGCCGTCGACGTGGCGCCGGCGGAGCCGGAGGCCGAGGCTGCCGACTCGGTGACCGGTGCCGGATCGCTCGAGGGCGCATCCGTCGTCGCGGCATCGGACGACGATTCGGCGTCGGGTTCGGCCGACGTGGCCGGCACCCGTTCGAGCGGTGAGAACGACCCGCTGTCGAAGCGCGCGTCGCCGCCCTCGGCCGGGGTCGACACCGCACGGAGCCGCGGGATGAGGCCTTCGCTCAACTCGCCGTGCCGCGACAACGTGGTCGCCTCGTTGTTCAGCGGGGTCAGCGCGTGCCGCTTGGGATCGAACTGCCAGCGGGCGTCGTGCTCGATCTCGCGGGAGCTGAACGTGAGTTTCACGATCCAGCCGGTCTCGTCTTTCCAGCTCGCCCAGCGGATGTCTTTCGCGTCGAGCCCCTCGAGGCGCTCCTCGAGGGCGTCGCCGAACGTGGAGAGCGGTTCTTCGCCGAGCGGGTCGGCGGGAGTCGTGGGCTGCACGGGAACGCGGAGGGCGGAGTCGACCATGAACTGACGCTCGGCGACCACGGGGCCTTCGAAGCGCTCGACGTATTCGACCGAGGCACCGGTGAGTTCGGCCACCTCGAAGGCGGAGAGGCCGGCCCTGATGTGGGTCTGGATCTCGCGCGGCGAGACTTTCTTGCCACTGGTCTGGGCAGCGACGCCCTGACGGAGTCGCGATTGGAGGACGTCGTCGATCACGATCCGAAAACGTTCGCCGCCGTCGCTCGAGACGAGCAACGCGCCGTTCTCGACTCCGATTACCGTCAAATCCTGCATGGTGAAAGGCCTCCAGAGGTCACTGTTCGCTGACAGGATGCCACGGAGACGCCCCGGAATCCGGGAATGTTCCGGGCGTGCCGCAAGTTGCAAGGGCCGTGAGTAATTACTGCTCATGCGACGGTTTGCTATTCGCGCCCGTTTGATGCAAACTAACGCCGCCGATTTCGTTAATGGGCTGTATTCAAGAAGTGGATGGGCATGGCGACTGATTACGACGCACCGCGCAAGACCGATGACGATTCCGATTCGATCGAAGCGCTGAAGGAGCGAGTTCCGGACAAGATGTCCGGCGTCGTAGATGTCGATGACGCCGACAACCCCGGCGGCTTCGAACTGCCGGGCGCTGACCTCTCCGACCTCGATCTGGACGTGGTCGTCCTGCCTCCGCAGGCCGACGAATTCACGTGTATCAGCTGCTTCCTCGTGAAGCACCGCTCACAGATCGATCACGAGGAGAAGCTCGGGGCAATTTGCGTGGAGTGCGCCTCTTAGCGCGACGCCGTCACCGCATCGATGAAATCGCCGGGACGCCGGGTCGACACCAGCCAGTAGGGTGTCGGATCCTGCGGATCGGCGATTTGCATTTTCACCACCGGATCGATCCAGCCCCGGATGCAGAGCCAGGCGCGCGCATCCGCCAGGCGGCCGCGCTGATCCCGAGCGTCGTCGCCTCGGTAAGCCGTGCATTCGCCGAGAAGATCGGCCGGGATCGTGGCGCGCCCGACGCGCACCGTTCCGGGGGACACCTCCAGCACCGGGCTCATCGCCCAGAGGGTGCCGATCAGCGCGAGGTAGAGCACCACGCCCACCACCGTGCCGACCAGCCACCCGTCGATCGTGGTCAGCGGGGCGAAGACGATGATGCTCGCCGGCACGACGAGGGCGACGGACACGAAGACCCAGAGCGAAGGAGAGAGCCTCTCCCGATAGTGCGACATGCCCCTATTCGATCATCCTTTCTGCACTACCCTCGACTCGTGACTTCTTCCATCGAGATCCTCATCAGCGCGCAGAACGTGCCCAACTATGCGCACCCAGGCGACGCGGGTGCCGATCTGCTCTCCTCCGAAGACCTCACCCTGGCGCCGGGGGAGCGGCGGATGGTCGGCACCGGCGTCTCGATCGCCCTGCCCGACGGCTTCGTCGCGTTCGTGGTGCCGCGGAGCGGCCTCGCCGCGAAGCACGGCATCACCGTCGTGAACTCTCCCGGAACGGTCGATGCGGGCTACCGTGGCGAGATCAAGGTCATCCTCCTGAACACCGACAGCCAGGTGCCGTACGATATCGCCGTCGGCGACAGAATCGCGCAACTGATCGTGATGCCGGTGACGCGAGCCGTGTTCGTGCCCGTCGAGACGCTCCCCGGGAGCCATCGGGGCGACGGCGGCTTCGGCTCCACCGGATACTCGTCGCCTACGAACGGAAACCAGTCATGAGCGACAACGAAATCGTCCCCGGCGACGCGCAGCCCGACTCCGAGCTCGAGGTGAGCGCCGAAGCCGACGCCCTCGACGCCCCCGACACCGACGCCGATCGCGACGCCAAGTCGGCACCGGCAGATCGTGAGACGAACGGACCCTTCGACGCCACCGAGGCGAACCCCGCCCGGCCCTACGTCGACCTCGGCGGCCTGAAGATCCTTCCCCGCGAGGGGCTCCACCTCCGTCTGGAGGTCGAGGAGGGCACCAACCGCGTGGTGGCGGTCGGCCTCGACTACGCCGGATCCACTTTGCAGGTGCAGGCCTTCGCCGCGCCCCGGTCGACCGGGCTCTGGCACGAGATCCGCGAGCAGATCGAAGACCAGATCCTCAAGCAGGGTGGCCAGAGCACCGCGCAGATCGGCGTCTTCGGGCCCGAGCTCGTCGCCGGTGTGCCGGCCACCGCGCCCGATGGCACACAGGGGCTTCGGATCGCCCGCTTCATCGGCGTCGACGGACCGCGCTGGCTCCTGCGCGGCGTGATCGCGGGCGACGCGATCACGAACCCCGCAGCTCAGACCGCACTCGAAGACCTGTTCCGCAGCGTCGTCGTGGTGCGCGGTTCCCAGCCCATGCCGCCGCGCGACCTCATCCCGCTCACTATTCCGAAGACCGCGGCCTCGGGCGGTTCCGCCCCTGCGGCCTCCTGACGATGCCCGACGACCGAGACCCCGCCGCAGCAGGCGTGCCGGATGCGCCCGACGAGCCGCAGCAGCCCGTCACCTTCCACGAGGCCTTCGCCCAGGCGGCGCGCAACGCCGGCATCGCTCAGGTCACCCCGGGCGAGACGCCGACCGGATCGTCGCTGCTCAAGGCGATCGGCGGTGTCCGCGGGCTGATCGAGTCGATCCTGCCCGGGCTCGCCTTCCTCGTCATCTTCACCGTCACGAAGAACCTGGTGCTCTCGGTCACCGCGCCGGTGGCGCTCTCGGTGGTCTTCGTCATCGTGCGGCTCGTCACCCGCAGCGCCGTGATGCCTGCCGTCGCCGGGTTGCTCGGTGTCGGCGTCTCCGCCGGTCTCGCCCTGTTCACCGGCCGCGCTGAAGACAACTTCGTGCTCGGCATCGTGATCAACATCGTGTGCCTTGTCGTGCTGCTCGTCTCGCTCATCGCCCGGCGCCCGCTGATCGGCGTGATCGTGAGCCTGCTGGTGAACGACCCGGGCGGCTACCGCACCGATCGTGCCAAGGGGCGCGTGGTGCTCGTGGCCACGTGGTGCTGGGTGGGCCTGTTCGCGACGCGCCTCGCCTTCGAGGTGCCGCTCTACCTCTCCGCCCAGACCGAGCTGCTCGGTTCGGTCAAGTTGATCCTCGGCGTTCCTCTTTATGCCGGAATGCTCTGGGTCACCTGGTTGCTGGTGCGGGCCGCGTATTCGAAGTCCCGGCCCACGGCATCCGCCGAGCCGTCCTGATCCGGCCTTCGGGGGAGCGACGGGGATGGGAGACGGGGGTCTCACCGAGGCGGAGGTCGCCGATCGGATCGCGCGCGGCCTGACGAACGTCGCCGACACGTCGACCTCGCGGTCGGTCGGCAGCATCCTGCGCGAGAACGTCTTCACCTTCTTCAACGCCATCCTCACCGTCTGCTTCCTCGCGGTGGTGCTGCTCGGCGACCTGGGCGACGGGTTGTTCTTCGGCATCGTGATCGTGAACTCGCTGATCGGCATCGTGCAGGAGCTGCGGGCCAAGGCGAGCCTCGAGCGTCTCGCGCTGCTGGCCGCTCCCGAGACAGTGGTGCGCCGCGGCGGTGAGGTGGTGGTGATCGCGCCCGAGCAGGTGGTGCAGGGCGACCTGATGCTGCTGCGCCCCGGCGATCAGGTGACCGCGGATGCGCAGCTCGACGCGGTCGCGGATCTGCTGGTCGACGAGTCGATGCTGACCGGCGAATCCGAACCGGTCGCCAAGCGGCCGGGCGACACCTTGCTCTCCGGCTCGCTCGTCGTCTCGGGCACGGCCGAGTGCCGTGTGACGGCCGTCGGGGCGCAGTCCTACGCCAACACCCTCACCCGGGAGATCAAGCGGCACACCCTGGTGCACTCGGAGCTGCGGGCGGCGACCACGCGCATCCTGGTGTATCTCAGCTGGCTGCTCATCCCCGTCATCCTGATCGTGATCGTCGGCCGCGTGCTGGTCTACGGCGCGATCGGCCCCGACGGGGTGTTCGAACTCTCCGACCTCGGGCAGGTTCCCATCGAGTCCTGGCGGCTCGCGGCGCTCGACACCGTGGCGAGCGTGGTGGGCATGATCCCCGAGGGGCTGGTGCTGCTCACCAGCCTTGCCTTCGGGGTGGCCGTCATCCAGCTCGGCCGGCAGAAGGTGCTCGTGCAGGAGCTCGCCGCGGTGGAGGTGCTCGCGCGCGTCGACGTGCTCTGCCTCGACAAGACCGGAACCCTCACGACCGGCGAAATCGGCTTCGAGCGTCTCGTGACGATCGACGACGGCTTCCGCGACGACGAGCTCGACGCCGTGCTCGGACTCATCGCGCACGACGTCGCCGCCAACCAGACCGCGCTGGCACTGCGCCCGCATTTCGGGGTCGACGCCTCGCCCGTGCTCGAACGCCTGCCGTTCAGCTCCCGGCGCGCCTTCAGCGCAATCACCTTCGAGCGCGACGGCCGACCTCAGACCTGGCTGCTCGGCGCACCCGAGCGGCTTCTGAGCGGGGCCCCGGATGCGCTGCGGCAGGCCACCGAGATCGCCGCGTCGGGCCGCCGCTCGCTCGCCCTGGGGCTCGGCACCGGGCTCGCGGGCGACTACGCCGACACCGAGTCGCCCGGCGCCGGTTTCCGCCCGGCCGCCATCGCCGTGTTCCATGAATCGGTGCGTCCGGATGCGCGCCCGACGTTGGAGTACTTCGACGAGCAGGACGTGCGGGTCGTCGTGCTCTCCGGAGACAACCCCGTCACGGTCGGCGCCATCGCGGGGGAGCTCGGCCTACCGGGCGAGGCCGTCGACGCCAGTGCGCTCACCGCCGACGGGGCCGTCGTCGACGCCCTGGGCGAGTCGAGCGTCTTCGGCCGGGTGGCGCCCGAGCAGAAACGTGCCGTGGTGCACGCCCTGCAGGCGCAAGGCCGCACCGTGGCGATGACGGGCGACGGCGTGAACGATGCGATGGCCATCAAAGACGCCGATCTCGGTATCGCCATGGGCAACGCCACGCCGGCCACGCGCGCCGTGTCGCGGATCGTGCTGCTCGAGGGGCGGTTCGACCGTCTGCCCACCGTGCTCGCCTACGCCCGCCGCGTGATCGCGAACGTGGAACGGGTGTCGAACCTCTTTCTCGCCAAGACCGTCTACGGCATCGTGCTCGCCCTGGTGAGCGCCGTGCTCTTGTGGAAGTTCCCGTTCCTGCCCCGGCAGATGACCCTGGTCTCGTCGCTCGCCATCGGCATCCCGGCCTTCTTCCTCGCATTGGCACCCAACAGCCGGCGTTACCGTCCGGGCGTGCTGAAGCGGGTGCTGGCGTTCTCCATTCCGACCGGTCTCATCGCCGCTGCGGCCTGCGTGGCGAGCTTCGCCGTGCTGCGCGACGCCCTGCCGCTCGGCGAGGCACGGAGCCTGGCCACCGTCACCCTGTTCATCGTGTCGCTCTGGGTGCTCTGCGTGCTCGCCCGGCCGCTCAGCGGCTGGCGCATCGGAATGGTGGCGGCCGTCAGCGCGGCGTTCGTGCTCGCCTATCTGGTGCCGCTCACGCGCGACTTCTTCGCGCTCGAGGTGCAGAGCATCCCGGCCCTGTACTACGCGGTCGGGGTGGGCGTCGCCGGCGCTCTCGGCGTCGAGGCGTGGTATCGCATCGCCCGCGCTCGGGGCCTCGTCTCCGATCGCGAATGAATGCGCTATATTTATCTTGACGTCAAGATAAATACGGTAGCGGTGGATGTCGCTCGGGATGGCCGGCGGTAAGGCTGGCCTTGCTAGCCATCCACCCCCTCGCGAACAAAGATTGTCGTGAGTCAGCGAAGGTGAGGTCGACGTGTCGGCAATGAACAGTTTCGGATCGAAAGACACTCTGAAGGTCGGAGACACGTCTTATGAGGTCTTCAGAATCGACAAGGTCCCCGGGCACGAGAAGCTTCCGTTCAGCCTGAAGGTGCTGCTCGAGAACCTGCTCCGCACCGAAGACGGTGCGAACATCACGGATGCGCACATCAAGGCGCTCGGCGGGTGGATTCCGACGGCCGAGCCCGACACCGAGATCCAGTTCACCCCGGCGCGCGTCGTGATGCAGGACTTCACCGGTGTGCCCTGCATCGTCGACCTCGCGACCATGCGCGAAGCGGTCAGCGCCCTGGGCGGCGACCCCACCAAGATCAACCCGCTCGCTCCGGCTGAGCTCGTGATCGACCACTCGGTCATCGCCGACCTCTTCGGCACCGAGAACGCCCTCGAGCGCAACGTCGAGATCGAATACCAGCGCAACGGGGAGCGCTACCAGTTCCTCCGTTGGGGCCAGACCGCGTTCGACGACTTCAAGGTCGTGCCGCCCGGAACCGGCATCGTGCACCAGGTGAACATCGAATACCTGGCGCGCGTCACCTACACCCGCGAGGTGGTCGACTCCTTCGGCCAGACCGTGCTGCGGGCCTACCCCGACACCTGCGTCGGCACCGATTCGCACACCACGATGGTCAACGGCCTCGGCGTGCTCGGCTGGGGCGTTGGCGGCATCGAGGCCGAGGCCGCGATGCTCGGCCAGCCGGTCTCCATGCTCATCCCGAAGGTCGTCGGGTTCAAGCTGAACGGCTCCATCCCGCCCGGCGTCACGGCGACGGATGTCGTGCTCACCATCACCGAGATGGTGCGCAAGCACGGTGTGGTCGGCAAGTTCGTGGAGTTCTACGGCGAAGGAGTCGGCCAGGTTCCGCTCGCGAACCGGGCCACCATCGGCAACATGAGCCCGGAGTTCGGCTCCACGGCCGCCATGTTCCCGATCGACGACGTGACCCTCGACTACCTGCGCCTCACCGGCCGCAGCGACGAGCAGGTCGCCCTGGTCGAGGCCTACTCGAAGCTGCAGAAGCTGTGGCACGACCCCGAGCAGGAGCCGGTGTTCAGCGAATACCTCGAACTCGACCTCGCCACCGTCGTGCCCTCCATCTCGGGCCCGAAGCGCCCGCAAGACCGCGTGGAGCTGAGCGTCGCCAAGTCGACCTTCATCCGCGACCTCGAGAACTACGCCAACACCGACCAGGATCTCTCCTTCGTCGACGCCGCCGTCGAGGGCACCTTCCCCGCCTCCGACCCGCTCGGCTTCACGGCGCAAGACGAGGATTCCGCTCACGAGTACTCGCACACCCACGTCAGCCACGCCCCGGGAGTGCTCTCGCGGCCCACGGCGGTCACGACCGCGAGCGGCGACAAGTACACGCTCGACCACGGAGCCGTCGCGGTCGCGGCGATCACCTCGTGCACCAACACCTCGAACCCCAGCGTCATGCTCGCCGCCGGCCTCCTGGCCCGCAACGCGAACAAGCTGGGCCTCAAGGCGAAGCCGTGGGTGAAGACCACGCTGGCCCCCGGCTCGAAGGTCGTCACCGACTACTACGCGAAGGCCGGCCTGACGGGCGACCTCGAGGCGCTCGGCTTCTACACGGTGGGTTACGGATGCACGGTGTGCATCGGCAACACCGGCCCGCTGATCGACGAGGTCAGCTCCGCGATCAACGACAACGACCTCGCCGTCACCGCGGTGCTCTCGGGCAACCGCAACTTCGAGGGCCGCATCTCGCCCGACGTGAAGATGAACTACCTCGCCTCCCCGCCACTGGTCATCGCCTACGCCCTCGCCGGCTCGATGAACTTCGACTTCGAGGTCGACGCGCTGGGGCAGGACAAAGACGGCAACGACGTGTTCCTGCGCGACATCTGGCCCGACGCGGCCGAAGTGCAGCAGACCATCGACACCTCGATCAACACCGAGATGTTCACCCACGAGTACTCGAGCGTCTTCGAGGGCGACGAGCGCTGGCGTTCGCTGCCGACGCCCACCGGCCCGGTCTTCGAGTGGGACTCGGAGTCGACCTACGTGCGGAAGCCCCCGTACTTCGACGGCATGACCCTCGAGACCACCCCGGTCTCCGACATCGCCGGCGCCCGCGTGCTCGCGAAACTCGGCGACTCGGTCACCACCGACCACATCTCGCCGGCCGGCAACATCAAGGCCGACAGCCCGGCCGGGCACTACCTCGACGAGCACGGCGTCGACCGCAAGGACTACAACTCCTACGGATCGCGCCGCGGCAACCACGAGGTGATGATCCGGGGCACCTTCGCGAACATCCGTCTGAAGAACCAGCTGCTCGACGGCGTGGAGGGCGGTTACACCCGCGACTTCACCCAGGCCGAGGGCCCGCAGTCGTTCATCTACGACGCCTCGCAGAACTACCAGGCGGCAGAAACGCCGCTGGTGATCTTCGGCGGCAAGGAATACGGATCGGGTTCCTCGCGCGACTGGGCCGCGAAGGGCACGTCGCTCCTCGGCGTGAAGGCCGTCATCGTGGAGAGCTTCGAGCGCATCCACCGCTCCAACCTCATCGGCATGGGCGTGGTTCCGCTGCAGTTCCCGGCCGGTGAGAGCTGGGCGTCGCTCGGTCTCGACGGCACCGAGGTCGTTTCGATCTCGGGCATCGAAGAGTTGAATGCGGGCGTCACCCCGAAGACGGTGCGCGTCGTCGCCGAGCCCAGCGAGCACTCGCCCGCCGGCAAGGAGACGATCGAGTTCGACGCCGTGGTGCGCATCGACACGCCCGGTGAGGCCGACTACTACCGCAACGGCGGCATCCTGCAGTACGTGCTGCGCAGCCTCGTCTGAGTTCTCGGACCGGTCTCGAACGAACGGTGAGGGCACCCACGCGCCCTCACCGTTCGTTCATTTCGTTCGGCGTAGACTGCGGTTTCAGCGTGTGGTGGGAAGGTGGAACACATGAGCCTGCTCGAAGGAATCAACGAACCCCGTGACCTCGACTCCTTGTCGGCCGAGGAGCTCGAGACTCTCGCAGCCGAGATCCGCGCGTTCCTCATCGCGGAGGTCTCGAAGACCGGCGGTCACCTCGGCCCGAACCTCGGTGTGGTCGAGACCACCATCGCCATCCACCGCGTTTTCGACTCCCCGCGCGACGCGATCGTGTTCGACACGGGTCACCAGTCCTATGTGCACAAGCTCCTGACGGGGCGCCAGGACTTCTCGAGGCTCCGGCAGAAGGGCGGCCTCGCCGGTTATCCGCAGCGCTCGGAGAGCCCGCACGACGTCGTGGAGTCCTCCCACGCCTCGAGCTCGCTCTCCTGGGCCGACGGCATCTCCCGCGCCTTCGAGATGACCGGGCAGACCGACCGTCACGTCGTGGCCGTGGTGGGAGACGGCGCGCTCACCGGCGGCATGACCTGGGAGGCGCTCAACAACATCAGCGACGACAACTCGCGCAACCTCGTGATCGTCGTCAACGACAACGGCCGTTCCTACGCCCCGACCATCGGCGGCATGGCGCGCTACCTCAACACGGTGCGCACGAAGAAGGGCTACCACGACCTGCACCAGTCCAGTCGCAAGATGGCCGACCGCCTGGGTGCCCCGGCGCGGGCGCTCTACCGCGGGGCCCGGGGTGGCCTGCATGGTTTTCTCAGCCGGATGACCAACAACTCCTCGCTCTATGCGAACCTCGACATCAAGTACCTCGGCCCGATCGACGGTCACGACCTCGAGGCCATGACCGAGGCCTTGCAGCAAGCCAAGCAGTACGGCGCTCCGGTCATCGTGCACGCCATCACCGAGAAGGGCCGCGGCTACGAGCCGGCTCTCACGGATGTGGCCGACCAGTTCCACGCCGTCGGCCAGATCGACCCGGAGACGGGGGAGCCGCTGTCGGCGCCCTCGGGCGCCCCCTCGTGGACCGGTGTCTTCGCCGACGAGATGGTGCGTCAGGCCGAGCAGGATGACACGATCGTGGGCATCACGGCCGCCATGCTCCGCCCCACGGGGCTCCACAAGTTCGCCGAGCGCTTTCCGTCGCGGGTGTTCGACGTCGGTATCGCCGAGCAGCACGCCGTGACCTCGGCGGCCGGGCTCGCCTTCGGCGGTCTGCACCCCGTGGTGGCGCTCTACGCCACCTTCGTCAACCGCGCCTTCGACCAGGTGCTGATGGATGTCGGGCTCCACCAGGCCGGCGTCACCTTCGTTCTCGACCGCGCCGGTGTGACCGGGCCCGACGGCGCGAGTCATCACGGCATGTGGGATCTGGCGATCCTGCAGGTCGTGCCGCGCATCCGCCTGAGTGCGCCACGCGACGCCGAGCGCTTGCGCGAGGAGCTCGCCGAAGCCGTGCGGGTGACCGACGCTCCCACCGTGATCCGTTTCCCCAAGGGCAACGTCGGTCCTGACATCCCGGCTCTCCGGCGCACGGTCGACGGTGTCGACGTCTTGCGGGAAGACGCGCAGAAAGACGTGCTCATCGTCGCCGTCGGCGCGATGGCCGACCTCTCACTGAAGGTCGCCGAGCTGCTCGAGGCGCAGGGCATCGGCAGCACCGTCGTCGACCCGCGCTGGGTGGTGCCCGTGCCGTGGAGCATCATCGAGCTGTCGGATGCGCATCGCATCGTCGTGACCATCGAAGACGGCGTGCGGGTGGGCGGCATCGGCACGCGCATCCGTCAAGACCTGCGTGAGGCCGGCGTCGACACGGCGGTGACCGAGCTGGGGCTGCCCGACGAGTTCCTCGAGCACGCGACCCGCTCCGAGATCCTGCAGCGGGTGGGGCTCACCCCCGAGCAGATTGCCGAAGACCTGATCGCTCAGGTACGCGGCAACAAGATCCCGATCGCCCGGCCCATCAGCGCCACCCCGAGCGACACCGACACGCTTCACCGCCTGGTGCGATAGACCGCTCCGATCGCTCCCGACGGGAAGAGCTGGGTGCTCACCAGCTCGAACGTGTCGCTGATGCCCGAGACGGGCAAGAGCGGTGCGCCTGCTCCGAGCACGACGGGCATGGTGGTGAGCAGGATCTCGTCGAGCAGACCGGCGTCGGCCACCTGAGCCGCGACGACTCCGCCCCCGACGATCCAGATGTTCTTGCCACCGGCCGCCGCCACCCAGTCTTCGTGCAGCGTCGCGACGTCGCCCTGCGACATCCGGATGTCGCCGCCGGCCACCGTGGGCAACTCGCGGCTCGTGAGCACCCACGTGGTCTGCTCGGGGTAGGCCCACTTCTCGGCGCCCTCGCCCAGCACGAACTCGTAGGTGCGCGACCCCATCACCACGACACCGACGTCGGCCAGGAAGGCCTGGTAGTCGGCGGTGAACTCGTCGAACCCGAACTGCATCAGCCAGTCGAGCCCGTTGTCGCGGTCGGCGATGAACCCGTCGATGCTGGCGGCCACGTAGTACTGCGTCTTGGTCATGCGCTGACGCTACCCGCGCCCACCGACATCCGCCGGAGAACTCCAAACGAGGCGCGAACCGTAGCCCTAGAGACCGGCGGTTCGCGCCTCGTTTGGATTAGTCCGCGCGAAACTACTCCACGCCGCGGATGACGGGGTGGTGGAAGGTGTCGCCGAAGACGCGCTCCGAGGCCCCCACACGGTCGAGGTAGGGCGTGAGGCCGCCCATTTGGAACGGGTAGCCGGCGCCGAGGATGAGGCAGAGGTCGATGTCCTCCGCCGCGTGTACGACGTCGTCGTCGAGCATCCGGTGCACCTCGTCGGCGAGGCCGTCTTCGACGCGGCGCAGGATCTCGGCCTCGGTCATCGGGTTCGCCTCGCCCTTCGGCGGGGTCACGATCGCGACGGCCTTCTTGTCGAAGCCCGTGATCTTGCCTTTGCCGTCGCGGTCGAAGATCTTCCCGTGTTCGGCCAGCCCGTGCAGGTTCTCGCTCTCGAAGAATCGGTCGGGGAAGGCGGCGTGGTGCGTGTCGAGCACGTGCGCCCCCACCTTGAGACCCACCAGCTCGAGCAGTTCGAACGGGGTCATCGGCAGGCCGAAGGGATCGAGCGCCCGGTTCATCACCTCGAACGAGGTGCCGGTGTCGACGGCGTGCATCGCCTCGCCCAGCACCTTGGCCAGGATGCGGTTCACCACGAACCCGGGGGTGTCGCGCGTGATCACGGCGTTCTTCTTCAGCTTCGCAGCCGTGACCATCGCGGTCGACAGCGTCGCCTCATCCGTCGCCGGCGCGTTCACGACTTCGACCAGCGGCATGACCGCCACCGGGTTGAAGAAGTGGAAGCCCACCAGGCGCTCCGGATGCGCGAGCTTGGCACCGATCTGCTCCACCGAGAGCGAGGAGGTGTTGGTGGCCAGCACGGCGGTCTCGGAGACGTGCTTCTCGATCTCGGCGAAGACGTCCTGCTTCACCCCGAGCTCCTCGAACACGGCCTCGATCACCCAGTCGGCGTCGTTGAACTCCGCCTTGTCGGTGGTGCCGTGGATGAGCGCGTTCAGGCGGTTCGACTCATCGGGGGAGATGCGACCCTTCGACAGGAGGGTGGCGATCTCGCCGCGGATGTAGTCGAGCCCCTTGTCGACACGGGCCTGGTCGAGGTCGGTGATGACCACGGGCACCTGCAGGCGGCGCACGAACAGCAGCGCGAACTGCGAGGCCATGAGGCCGGCGCCGATGATGCCCACCTTCGTGACGGGCTTGGCGAGCGCCTTGTCGGGCGCGCCGGCCGGCCGCTTCGCGCGCTTCTGCACGAGGTCGAACGCGTAGATCGAAGCCCGGAACTGGTCGCCCGCGATGAGCTCGGCCAGCGCGTCGTCTTCGCGCGCGAACCCTTCTTCGGGTGTGCCCGATTTGGCGGCCTTCAGCAGGTCGAGCGCGGCGTAGGGCGATTTCGCGACGGTGCCGATGCGCGACTCGAGCATCTTGCGGGCGATGCCGATGGCGACATCCCACTTCACCATCCGCTCGATCTTGCCCGGCTCGTTCGGTCGCTTGACCTTCACGGCGCCGGTGAGCACGCCGTCGGCCCAGGTCAGGGAGTCTTCGAGGTAGTTCGCCGGCCCGAAGATGGCGTCGGCGATGCCGAGGTCGAAGGCATCCTGACCCTTCAGGGTGCGGTTGTTCTTCAGAGGATTCTCGACGATGACCTTCAGCGCGTTCTCGATGCCGATGAGGTTCGGCAGCAGGTAGGCGCCGCCCCAGCCAGGGATGATGCCGAGGAAGACCTCGGGCAGCGCGAGCGCCGGAGTCGAGGAGTCGATGGTGCGGTAGTCGGCCGCCAGAGCGACCTCAACGCCGCCGCCGAGGGCGAGGCCGTTGACGAAGGCGAAGGAGGGCACTCCGACGTTCTTCATCTTGCCGAAGACGAAGTGGCCGAGCTGCGCCATCTTCTTGGCGACGGCCTGGCTCGGGATCTCGCCCACCTTGCTGAGGTCGGCACCCGCGGCCAGGATGTACGGCTTGCCGGTGACGGCCACCGCGTCGATCTCGCCGGCCGCGGCCCGCTCGGTCAGCGCATCCAGAGTCTTCCCGTATTCCATGAGGGTGACCGGACCGAGGGTGTTCGGCCGGGTGTGGTCGCGCCCGTTGTCGAGCGTGATGAGGGCGAGCGTTTTGCCGCTCGGCAGACGGATGTCGCGCACGTAGGAGTGCGTCACCACCTCATCGGCCGACAACGCCTCCAGACCACTGAAATCGATGGTGGAGTAGTCGGTCATCGCCCTGCCCTCTTGCTTGCCTTCTTGTTCCAGTTCGGGTTCTCCCAGATGACCGTGCCGCCTTGGCCGAGGCCGACGCACATCGCGGTGACGCCGTAGCGCACCTCGGGGTGCTCCTCGAACTGCCGGGCGAGCTGGATCATGAGTCGCACGCCCGAGGAGGCGAGCGGGTGGCCGATGGCGATCGCTCCGCCGTATTCGTTGATGCGCGGGTCGTCGTCGTCGATGCCGAAGTGGTCGAGGAACGACAGCACCTGCACCGCGAAGGCCTCGTTGAGTTCGAACAGACCGATGTCGTCGATCGAGAGGCCCGCTTTGCGCAGCGCCTTCTCGGTGGAGGGCACCGGACCGATGCCCATGATCTCGGGCTCCACGCCCGCGAACGCGAACGACACGAGCCGCATCTTGACCGAGAGGCCCAGCTCCTTGGCCATCGACTCGCTCGCGATGAGCGATGCCGTGGCACCGTCGTTCAGGCCCGAGGAGTTGCCCGCGGTCACGCGGCCGTGCGGCCGGAACGGCGTGCGGAGGGCGGCGAGGCCCTCCATCGTGGTCTCCGGGCGCGGCGCCTCGTCGCGGGTGGCGAGTCCCCAGCCCTCGGCGCTCTTGGTGGCCACCGGGATGAGGTCGAGCTGGATCTTGCCCGCCTCATAGGCCGCGGCGACCTTTTGCTGGCTGCGCATGGCGTAGCGGTCGGAGCGCTCCTTGGTGAGCTGCGGGAAGCGGTCGTGGATGCGCTCGGCCGTGTTGCCCATGTTGAGTGCCTCGGCGCTCACCAGCTTCTCGGCCAGGAAGCGCGGGTTCGGGTCGGCGTTGAAGCCCATCGGATGCCGCCCCATGTGCTCCACGCCGCCCGCGATCGCGAGATCGTAGGCTCCGAAGGCGATGGCCCCCGCAGTGGTGGTGACGCTCGTCATCGCGCCCGCGCACATCCGGTCGATCGCGTAGCCCGGCACCGAGAGCGGCAGGCCCGAGAGGAGCGCTGCCGTGCGGCCGAGGGTCAGACCCTGATCGCCCTGCTGCGTCGTCGCCGCGATCGCCACGTCGTCGATGAGCTCTTTCGGCACCTTCGGGTTGCGTTCGAGCAATCCGATGATCGCCTTGACGACCAAGTCGTCGGCTCGGGTCTGCCAGTACATGCCCTTTTCGCCCGCACGCCCGAACGGGGTGCGTACACCGTCGACGAAAACGACTTCAGATCTTTCGGCCACTATGCCTCCTGGGATTGGATCGGGTTCGAGTCTAGAACCGCCCATTCCGCGGCCGGAATCGATTGACTGTTCCTACGAATCGTCTTCCGCGGGGTTCTCCGGCACTTGGTGAGGATCTACAAAGGCCTGCAGGATCGGCTGTGCAGTCAGTTCAATCTGCCACGGCCGCGCACCGAGCTCGCGGAGGCCGTCGGAGACGGTCTCGAGCGTCAGCGGATCGGGCGCGTTCCACGAGATCCGCCGCAGGAAATCGGGGGTGAGCAGGTTCTCGACCGGGATGTCGTGCTCGGCTGAGACCTCGGCTAGAGCGACACGAGCAGCTTTCAGCCGGGCATCCGCCTCGGGATTCTTGTCCGACCAGCTGCGCGGCGGAGGCAGGGTGTCGGTGGCCCGCCGCTGCACCGGGATGTCGTCGGTGGTGAGCGCGCGCTCGATGGCCGCCCACCAGCGGTCGAGTTCTGAGCGGCTGGCGCGACCCGAGAACTGCTTGAGGGCGGCGAGGTCGCGACGCGAGGTGGGGAGGGCTCGCGCGGCCACCAGCAGCGACGCATCCGGAACCAGTCGGCCGGGCGCGGTGTCGGTCTCGCGAGCCAGTTCGTCGCGGGCCAGCCAGAGTTCGCGGGCGGCGGCGAGGTGGCGGTCGGCGCGCAGGGCGTGGATGCCACTGAGCCGGCGCCAGGGCTCGGCGAGCGGCGCCTTCTCCTCCTTCGCCACCACGGCGGCGAACTCCTGCGCGGCGATCTCGAGCTTGCCCTGCTCTTTCAGGAGCACGGCCATGGAGTCGCGCAGGTCGATCAGCAGTTCGACGTCGAGCGCGGCGTACTCGAGCCACGAGGCGGGCAACGGGCGAGTCGACCAGTCGGCTGCGGAGTGCTCCTTGGCGAGGTGCACGCCGAGCAGCTCCTCCACCACGGTTCCGAGTCCGACGCGGGGGATTCCGAGCAGGCGGGCGGCGAGTTCGGTGTCGAACACAGTCGTCGGGTCGAGGCCCACTTCGCGCAGGCACGGCAGGTCTTGGCTGGCCGCGTGCAGCACCCACTCCACGTCGCCGATCACCGACTGCAGCGGAGCGAACTCCGCGATCGCCGGGGGATCGATGAGGAAGGTGCCGGCGCCGCGCCGGTAGAGCTGGATGAGGTAGGCACGCTGGGAGTAGCGGAAGCCACTGGCGCGCTCGGCATCGACGGCCACCGGGCCGGTGCCGAGCGCGAGCGCTTCGACCGCGTCGTGGAATTCGTCGACCGTTGCGATGACGGTGCGTTCAGGTACTTCGATCAGTTCTGGTTCACTCACGTTTGGCTCGCCTGGTCTGCAGCATCGTCACGCCATCGACGACGGGTGGCAGACCGGCCAGCATGCAGAGGAGTTCGCTCCAGCCCTCGACATGGGCCTGGAGATTGTGGTCTGTAGGGGTCCAGGATGCCCGCAACTCGATCTGAGCGCCATCACCCTGGCTCGACAACTCGCCGAAACCGGTCGAGATGATTTTCGTTGCGGTGCCGGATGCGCTCGTGTAGTTGGCGCCACGGGCATCCAGTGCGTCGACGAGCCACGACCAGGCGACGTCGGCGAGGAAGGGGTCGAGACCGATCTCGGTCTCCAGCGGCGCCTGCGCGAAGCAGACCACCCGGAACTCCCCACCCCAGGCCTCGGGCCGCTCCGCGTCGTAGAGCAGGATGAAGCGCCCCGTTCCGAGTTCGGAGTCGGCTCCGTGCCGCGCCGGCGTGACGTCGGCCGCGAGGGCGACGGCGTGCGGGGCGAGGTTCGCGGGGGCGGGGATCTCGTGCACCACGAGCTCCGCGCGCGTGTCTGCCCGTCGCAGCGAGTCGAGTGCTGCGCCGAATGCCGCCGGGACGTCCGGCGTGAAGGGGGAATCGGCCACGTCTGCAGACTAGAGTTCTTTACGTTCCGGCGGGCGCAGGCACGCCGGATGGAATCGTGGAGGGACGGCGAATCGTGGGCTCGAAGGCATCCGAACCGGCCCGGGTTCCCGGCTGGGCCGTCGTGGCGCTGGCCGCCGGCACCGTGGCGACTCTCGCCGCCGCTGCGGGCGCCGTGATGACTGCCCTGATGTCGCGGGCCATCGTCGTGCCCTCCGTGCCCGTCGACGATGTGCGCATCTTGGGCTATGACGAAGAGAACGGCACCGTGGCGCTCTCGGTCAACCCCGACTCGATCCTGCCCGGTCTTTACAGCCTGCGTTTCTCCGGCGACAGCGGCCACGCGCGCCTCGGGGAGGTGCTGAGCGTCTCGGACGGCATCGTGGTGCGCTCGGTCATCCAGGTCGATTACGGCGACCTCGCCGCGGCCCGCAACGGGCGCATCAGCGGGTGGTTCTACATCCATCCGCGTGAGCTCGACGTGCCGGTCGAGGATGTCGAGGTGTTCACGCAGGTCGGGCCGGCACCGGCCTGGTTCGTGCCGAGCATCGACGGCTCCTCGCAGAAATGGGTCATCCAGGTTCACGGCCGCGGCGTGCGCCGAGGCGAGACGATCCGTGCCATCCCGGTCTTCCGGCAACGCGGCTACACCACGTTGAGCATCTCCTACCGCAACGACGGCGAGGCACCGCGCTCCTCCGACGGCCGCTACGCGCTCGGCGACACGGAGTGGCAAGACCTCGACGCGGCAATCACTTACGCGGTCGACCACGGCGCGACCGACATCGTGCTGATGGGCTGGTCGATGGGCGGTGCGATCGCATTGCAGGCGATGGGGCGCGCGGTGCATCGCGACCGCATCCGGGCCATCGCGCTCGAGTCGCCCGCGGTCGACTGGCGCGATGTGCTGCGCTACCACGGCCGCGCTCGGCACGCGCCCGAGCTCGTGGGCGATGCGGCCTTCGCCACCATCACGCATCCGTGGGGCGGGGTGGTCACCGGTCAGCACCAGCCGCTCGACCTCGACCGCCTCGACTTCGTGAAGCGCTCCGACGAGGTCGACGTTCCGCTGCTCATCCTGCATTCCGACGACGACGGATACGTGCCGTCGACCGGGTCACGCAAACTCGCCGAAGCGCGCCCCGACCTGGTGACCTTCGTGCCCTTCTCGGTGGCACGCCACACCAAGCTCTGGAATTACGACCGCGCCAAGTGGACCACCGCGATCGACGACTGGCTCACCGCCAACGCCCTCTGAGCAGCCTGGACTTCTCCAACCAAAATGCGAACCAGTGGCCCATAGGGGTTAGGTCGGCTCCTCGTTTGGAGAAGTCCGGCGGTCACGCAGCGAGACGCTCGCGGATCTGCCGCTTCGTGCGGCCGAGCAGCGCCGTCATGCCCCGGATGCGCAGCGGCGACACCGCCTCGGTGAGCCCGATCGTGTTCGGGAAGTCGTCGGGGATGCCGAGCACCTCGTCGACCGAGAGGCCGTCGATGCCCTGCACGAGGATCGACGCGAAACCGCGCGTGGTCGGCGACTCCTTCGGCGCCGTGGCGAACAGGTGCACCACGCCGTCGGTCACCTCCACGAAGATGAACACCGGCGATTGGCACTCCACCACGCGTTCGAACAGATCCGGATGCTCCTGGTAGCGCGGGGGGAGCTCCGGCAGCTCGTTCGAGAACTCGAGGAGCATCTCGAGGCGGTCGCGCTGTTCGAGCGCGAGGAAGTCATCCCGGATCTGGGCCAGCGACTGGGGGAGCATGGTGTCGGTCATCCCTTCCAGTATCCCTCCCGTTCGCGCCGTCGAGGGCGTCAGCGAGCCGCCGGCACCTCGCCGCGCTCGGCGCCGCGCACGATCGGCACGCGCACCGTGCTGCCCCACTCGGTCCAGGACCCGTCGTAGTTGCGCACGTCGTCGAAGCCCAGGAGGTGCGTGAGCACGAACCAGGTGTGGCTCGACCGCTCACCGATGCGGCAGTAGGCGATCACCGGCTCGCCGTCGACCAACCCGGCCTCGTCGCGGTAGATGGCATCCAACTCGGCGACCGTCTTGAACGTGCCGTCGTCGGCGGCCGCCCGGCCCCAGGGCACGTTCGCCGCGCTCGGGATGTGGCCGGCGCGCAGGGCGCCCTCTTCGGGGTATGCGGGCGCGGTGGTGCGTTCTCCGCTGTACTCCTCGGGGGAGCGCACGTCGATCAGGGGGTGGCCCAGGTGCGCGAGAACGTCGTCTTTGAAGGCCCGGATGTCGGAGTCGTCGCGCTCGACGACCGGGTAGTCCACGGCATCCGGAGTCGGCCGATCGGTCGTGATCGGGCGGCCCTCGGCGATCCATTTGTCGCGTCCGCCGTCGAGCAGGCGCACGTCGTCGTGGCCGAACAGGGTGAACACCCAGAGCGCGTAGGCGGCCCACCAGTTGTTCTTGTCGCCGTAGATGACGACCGTCGAGTCGCGCGAGATGCCCTTGCCGCCGAGCAGTGCGGCGAATGCGGCGCCGTCGATGTAGTCGCGCTCGACCGGGTCGTTGAGGTCGGTGTGCCAGTCGATCTTCACGGAGCCTGGGATGTGCCCGGTCTCGTAGAGCAGAACGTCTTCGTCGGACTCCACCACCACGAGCCCGGGTTCGCCGAGGTGCGCTTCGAGCCAGGCGCCCGACACCAGGCGTTCGGGGTGGGCGTATCCGACGAACTTCTCGGAAGGATCGGTCTCGACAGTCATTTCACAACCTCCAGTTAGGGTAGGTACAACCCCCACAAGAATCTATGTCTTCCCGACTCCCCGCTGCACATCGCGGGTCACATCTCGACATACAGGACCAACAGATGACAGGTGAGCGGCAGGCCGTCGCCCCGCGCTTGACGGAGCGCTCCCCTTCGATCTCCGGCGCCGAACTGGCCGGCACCCTCGTGCCGCCGCGGCAGTTCGACCAGGCCTCGTTCGAGAACTACCGACCCGACCCCGACTACTCCTCGCAGGCCGACGCCCTCGCGCGTCTCCGCGCCTTCTCGGAGGGCTGGAAGCCCGCGAAGGGCGGCGGCTTCTTCGGCCGCTCGAAGAAGGCACCGGATGCCAAACCCGGCGTGTATCTCGACGGCGGCTTCGGCGTCGGCAAGACCCACCTGCTCGCAGCCCTCTGGCACACCGCGCCGGGCCCGAAGTACTTCGGCACGTTCATCGAGTACACCGCCCTGGTGGGCGCCCTCGGTTACGCGAACGCCGTGAAGCTGTTCACCGGCGCGAAGTTCATCGCCATCGACGAGTTCGAGCTCGACGACCCGGGCGACACCATGCTGATGACCCGGCTGCTCGGCGAACTCGCCGCGAAGGGCACGCGGCTGGCGGCCACCTCGAACACCCCGCCGAACGCGCTCGGCGAGGGGCGCTTCGCCGCGGCCGACTTCCTGCGCGAGATCCAGGCCCTCGCCGACCGCTTCGACATCATCCGCATCGACGGCCTCGACTACCGCCGTCGCGACATCGAGGGTCACGCCGCCACCTTCGAGACGGTGGACGAACTCGAATCCGCTGTCGACATCCGTCTCGCCGCGGGGGAGCACCTCACGGTCGACTCGTTCAGCGAGCTCGTGCACCATCTCGGCACCATTCATCCTTCCCGCTACATCAAGATGATCGACGGGGTCGACACCATCGCCCTCAGTGACGTGACACCGCTGACCGACCAGACGGATGCGCTGCGGTTCGTGGCGTTCATCGACCGGGTGTACGACGCACAGATCCGCATCCTCGCCTCCGGCATCCCGCTCGACCAGGTGTTCGCCGGCGACATGCTGAACGGCGGTTATCGCAAGAAATACCTGCGCGCCGCGTCGCGCCTGATCGCCTCCGCCACGCACTGAGGACCCTCCGAGCCCCCTCCGAGACTCCATCGACCCCCCTCCCATGGGGGGTTTCGGCTCTCGACGGATTCTCCGTCGGCCGAAACACGATGTTTACAAACGCCCTCACCGTGTAACACGACGTACACAAACTACGTCTTCCCGCGAAACCTCTCTTGGGCAGACTGCCCCTTGCCTGCAATTGCGCCGACGGCCCCGTGCTAGCCGTGACGAACACAGCAATTCAGACTTACCCGCCAGCACGTTCTAGAGAGGTAACCCTGATATGGAAGAAGTAACCAGCAACCTGAACTCGTTGTGGTTGCTCGTTGCAGCCGCCCTCGTTCTCCTCATGACCCCCGGCGTCGCCTTCTTCTACGGCGGCATGGTCAAAGCGAAGAGCGTCATCAGCATGATGATGATGAGCTTCGGAGCGATGGGCCTCGTCGGCGTCCTCTGGGTGCTGTACGGGTACGGTCTCGCATTCGGCACCCCACTCATCCCCGGCATCGTCGGCAACCCCTTCGACGGCTCGATCGGACTCGGCAGCCTCCTCGGCATCGGTGAGGGCGGAGCGATGGACCCGGATCTCGCCGGACTCGCGTTCGCCGGATTCCAGGCCACGTTCGCCATCATCACCGTCGCCCTCATCTCGGGCGCCATCGCCGACCGTGCGAAGTTCGGTGCGTGGATGGTCTTCGCCGGCATCTGGGTGACCGTCGTGTACTTCCCGGTCGCGTTCATGGTCTTCAACCTCGCGGAAGGCTGGGCTCCGGTCTGGGGCGTCAACGACTTCGCCGGTGGAACCGCGGTGCACATCAACGCCGGTGCCGCCGCTCTCGCTCTCGCCCTGGTGCTCGGCAAGCGCGTCGGCTTCCAGAAGGGAATCCAGAAGCCGCACAACGTTCCGCTCACCCTGCTCGGCGCCGCGTTGCTGTGGTTCGGCTGGTTCGGCTTCAACGCCGGTTCGGAAGCCGCAGTCGACGGCGTCGCCGCGATCGCCTGGATCAACACCCTCGCCGCTCCGGCCGCTGCCATCATCGGTTGGCTGATCGTCGAGAAGATCAAGGACGGCAAGCCCACCTCAATCGGTGCAGCATCGGGCGCCGTGGCCGGCCTGGTCGCCATCACCCCGGCCTGTAACATCCTGACCCCGGGTTGGGCGATCGTGCTCGGCGTGCTCGCCGGAGCCGTCTGCGCGCTGGCTGTCGAGCTCAAGTTCAAGCTCGGCTTCGACGACTCGCTCGACGTCGTGGGCATCCACCTCGTCGGCGGTCTCATCGGAACGCTCTACATCGGCATCTTCGGCGCCGGCATCGGCCTCATCGACACCGGTTCGGGCGAGCAGCTGCTGAAGCAGTTCGTCGCAGCCGTAGTCATCATGGTCTACTCGTTCGGCATGGCCTGGATCATCGGCACGATCATCCAGAAGACGATGGGCTTCCGCATCAAGAACGAAGACGAGGTCGCGGGCGTTGACACCACGGTGCACGGCGAAGAGGGCTACGTGCTCGAAACCGTCTGATCACTGCACGACCACAAGCGGGGCGTCATCCTTCGGGGTGGCGCCCCGCTTCCGTGCGCGTGAGGGTTGCTTCGCGGTTCCCGATCGCGTCGCGGGCCAGTACGGTGGCCCCCGCGACCGCCGCAGGCATGGCGAACACCGCGCCGAGCGGGATGAGGAAGAGCAGATAGGTGGCCACGCCGAAGCCGAGAGTGCGAGCGCGACGGGCGCCGAGCATCCGTCTGCGGTCGCGTAGACGGAGCTCCCGGGCGTCGAAGGCGAACCCGGTGAGCTCGAGGGCGAGCACCCAGCCGCCGAAGAGCGCCGCGAGCACGGGTACCGCGATCTGGCCGGCCACCGGCACGAGGCCGACGACGAAGAGCACCAGGCCGATCACGATCGTGAGGGCCAGGATGCGCAGGCCCGCGCCGATTCCGCGGGCCAGGAGCCGCCAGAAGCGGCCTGAGGGCTCTGCGGGAGCATCTCCGAGAGTCAGTTCGGTGTCGCGCCAGATGCGCTCGTAGAACGGGTCTCCGACCGCGAGGGTGATGGCGGTGAAGGTGAAGACGACGAGCAGGATGCCCACACCCACCAGAGCGACGGCCGCCGAGACGCGGGTGATGGTGCGCCACGGTTCGACCCAGCCCTCGGCGAACGGCGTCACCCAGGTCGCGAGGTCGGGGGAGAAGACGGCGAGCACGACGATGCCGGCGAGGTAGACGACGGCCACGATGAGCGCGGGCAGTGCTCCCATGAGCATGAGCTTCGGGCGAGTGGCCCAGAGCCCGAGCCCCCGCCCGAGCACCCCGATGCCGCTGAAGAACTCTCGAATCATCTCCAGAGCGTACCCGGCGCGACCCGCCCGCACCCGAGCCACCAACGACGAAGGGTCCCCGTGAACGGGGACCCTTCTATATGCTCGTGGGCGATACCGGACTCGAACCGATGACCTCTTCCGTGTGAAGGAAGCGCGCTACCAACTGCGCCAATCGCCCGGGGACAGTTATCGATACTAGTGGACGCGGGAAGCTCTTGTGTGCACGGGCGCTCGACGAGGTCTTAGAGTTCAGAAATGAGCACCCCGCCTCCGCACCCCGGTCAGCCCGCACCCGCCTCCGCGAACCCGGTTCCCGCGCCGTACCCGGGGCCCGTGCGCCCCGGCGACAAGCGCCCCATCACGGCCGTGCTCTCGCTCGTGCTCGGGGTGATCGTGTTCGGCGGCACCCTCGTGGCGAAGCTCGGCGCCGCGGCGGTCACCGACACGCCCGACGGTGTGCTCTCCACCCTCGGTGCCGCGTCGTTCCTCAGCCTGCTCCTCATCGTGCCGGCGATCGTGCTCGGACATCTGGCCGTCAGTTCAACCGGAAAAAGCGCCCGGGTCGGTCGCGGGATGGCGGTCGGGGCGCTCGTGCTCGCCTACGTCGACCTGGTGCTCTTCGTGGTGCGGCTGCTGGCAGCCGCCATCGCCACCGCCGTGCTGGGCGATGCGAGCTCGTTCTTCTACAACCTGTTCTTCTGGGTGTGACACGCCGCGTTATCGGCATATTCACGCTCCCGGCGTGTCCTGGTTTGGCAATCGTCGAGCGAGTCGGATAGAGTCTCATCCGCACGCAGAAATGCGAGCGAAATGCGGATGTGGCGCAGTGGTAGCGCATAACCTTGCCAAGGTTAGGGTCGCGAGTTCGAATCTCGTCATCCGCTCGAGTGAAGTTACTCGTTTGTGGCAACCCACGCGGTTTACACGAAAGCACGAACTGGGTGGCGTGGCCGAGAGGCGAGGCAGCGGCCTGCAAAGCCGTCCACACGGGTTCAAATCCCGTCGCCACCTCCACTCGAACACCACCGCAGGGGATAACACTCCAATGGGCGATTGGCGCAGCGGTAGCGCGCTTCCCTGACACGGAAGAGGTCACTGGTTCGATCCCAGTATCGCCCACCACTTGCGGGGCCCGGATATCTTCTGGGCCCTTTTCTCTTGGAGAACCAGGACCCACGAATCGCGGCGAAAGCGATGCTTCCGCCTCCAGCGATTCGTGCTGGTTCGATCCCAGTATCGCCCACCACTCAAAGGCTCCGGATACGTTCCGGGGCCTTTCGTCTTGGAGAACCAGGACCCACGAATCGCGAGCGAAGCGATGCTTCGCTCCCTAGCGATTCGTGCTGGTTCGATCCCAGTATCGCCCACCACTTGGGGGGCCCGGATATCTTCTGGGCCCTTTTCTTTTGGAGAACCAGGACCCACGAATCGCGAGCGAAGCGATGCTTCGCTCCCTAGCGATTCGTGCTGGTTCGATCCCCGTATCGCCCACCACTTGGGGGGCCCGGATATCTTCTGGGCCCTTTTCCTTTGGAGAACCAGGACCCACGAATCGCGGCGAAAGCGATGCTTCCGCCTCCAGCGATTCGTGCTGGTTCGATCCCAGTATCGCCCACCACTCAAAGGCTCCGGATACGTTCCGGGGCCTTTCGTCTTGGAGAACCAGGACCCACGAATCGCGAGCGGAGCGATGCTTCGCTCCCTACCGATTCGTGGTGGTTCGATCGCCGTATCGCCCACCACTTGCGGGGCCCGGCGTCGCCGCGAAAGTCATCTGAATCGGGTGCCGGAAGGGGAGAGCGTCGTACGGTCGAAGCATGGATTCCTCTCCGACGGCCAAGCCCGGCGTCGCCGCGCGTACGCGAGCGATGATCGGCCGCAATCCCACTGCGAACCGCGTCTACCGAACCGGAGTGGGCGTCGTGGGCGGCGGGACGGTGGCGCTCGGGGTCGTGCTGATTCCATTGCCCGGGCCCGGCGCCCTCATCGCCATCGGCGGACTCGCCCTGCTCGGCACCGAATTCGAATCGGCCAAGAAGGTCAGCACCAAGGCGAACGCCGCCGCCAAGAAGACCTACGCGGTCGCCAAAGCGAAGGCGGCTGAACGGAAAGCCGCCAAGCGCGCCGCAGATCCGCACAGCTGAGTTTCAAACAGCGCCCCCGAACGGGCGCGCGTCCCAGTAGGGTTCGATACATGGGGATCAACGAAACGACCGAACTTCCGTCGCGCCGCACCGCGCTCACGATGGCCGCCTGGAGCGTTCCGGTGGTCGCACTGACGATCGCGGCCCCGGCTGCCGCCGCGAGTAACGAGACCAGCACCTACATCGTCTACCAGTCCTACGCCGGTTGGTCTGTCAGTGCCGATTACCAGGCCTTCGTGCTCGAGGCCTACATCCGCACGCGCGCCACGAACTCGCCCGTGGCCGGCGTTCAGGTCACCTGGACCGTTCTCGAGACCGGCCAGGTGTTCTCGGCCACCACATCGAGCAGCGGATTTGCCCGCGTCGACGCACCGCCGAGCACGGTCGTGGGCACGCCTGGCTTCGTCGATATCGCGTCGATGGATGCGACTCATCGCCTCGCTGTGCAGGGAGAGCGCCCACCGGTCTGAGCGCGACCGCCACGTCGATAGGATTGGTGGGTTCGATTCGACGGAAACAGGAGCACCTCACCCGTGGCAACAGGATTTGATCTCTTCACTGACCGGGCCGTCGTGGCCATGCGCGTCAACGGTGAACTGAAAGACCTGGCCACCACGGTGACGGATGCCGACACCACTGAGCCGGTGACGATCGACAGTCCCGACGGACTCGCGATCCTCCGCCACTCGGCCGCGCACGTCGCCGCCCAGGCCGTGCAGCAGATCAACCCCGAGGCCAAGCTCGGCATCGGGCCGCCGATCACCGACGGCTTCTACTACGACTTCGACGTGGCCGAGCCTTTCACCCCCGACGACCTGAAGGCCATCGAGAAGGGCATGGAGCGCATCATCCGGCAGGGCCAGCGCTTCGTGCGTCGGGTCGTGACCGAAGAAGAAGCGCGTGCCGAGCTGGCGAACGAGCCCTACAAGCTCGAGCTGATCGGCCTGAAGGGGGCCGGCGACGACGAGCTGAGCGCCGACGACGAGTCGGTGGAGGTTGGCGGCGCCGAACTCACCATTTACGACAACGTCGACCCGAAGACCGGCGAGACGCTCTGGAAAGACCTCTGCCGGGGCCCGCACCTGCCGAGCACCCGGATGATCGGCAACGGTTTCGCGCTCACCCGCCTGGCCGCCGCGTACTGGCGCGGTTCGGAGAAGAACAAGCAGCTGCAGCGCCTCTACGGCACCGCCTGGCCCACCAAAGACGAGCTGCGCGCCTACCAGACCCGCATCGAAGAGGCCGCGAAGCGCGACCACCGCAAACTCGGCAACGAGCTCGACCTGTTCTCGTTCCCCGACGAGATCGGTTCGGGCCTCGCGGTCTTCCACCCGCGCGGCGGCATCATCCGGGCCGAGATCGAGAATTACCTGCGCAGCCAACTGATCGCGCACGATTACGAACTGGTGAACACCCCGCACATCACGAAGAAGCACCTCTTCGAGACCAGCCAGCACCTCACCTGGTACAAGGACGGGATGTTCCCGCCCATGCACCTCGACGAGGAGACCGATGCTGAGGGCAACATCACCCGACAGGGCCAGGACTACTACCTGAAGCCCATGAACTGCCCGATGCACAACCTCATCTTCCGCGCCCGCGGCCGCAGCTACCGGGAGCTTCCCCTGCGCTTGGCCGAGTTCGGCACGGTCTACCGCTACGAGAAGAGCGGCACCCTCTCCGGCCTCACCCGCGTGCGCGGCCTGACGCAGGACGACGCGCACATCTACGTCACCCCCGACCAGGTGAAGGACGAGCTGTCCCGTCAGCTCGATTTCGTGCTCGAGACGCTGCGCGGCTACGGGCTCGACGACTTCTACCTCGAGCTCTCCACGAAAGATCCCGAGAAATCCGTCGGCGACGACGAGCTGTGGGATGACGCGACCGAGACCCTGCGCCAGGTGGCCGTCGACTCCGGTCTCGAGCTCGTGCCCGACCCCGGGGGAGCGGCCTTCTACGGCCCGAAGATCTCGGTGCAGGCGCGCGACGCGATCGGCCGCACCTGGCAGCTGTCCACAGTGCAGCTCGACTTCAACCAGCCCGAGTTGTTCGAGCTCGAGTACACCGCGCCCGACGGCTCGCGCCAGCAGCCGGTGATGATCCACCGCGCCCTTCTCGGCTCCATCGAGCGTTTCTTCGCCATCCTGCTCGAGCACTACGCGGGCGCCTTCCCGGTGTGGCTCGCCCCGGTGCAGGTGGTGGGCATCCCGATCTCCGACGAGCACGCCGACTACCTCGCCGAGGTGGTGCGGCGGCTGAAGAAGCGCGGCATCCGTGCTCAGCTCGACGATTCGGCCGACCGGATGCAGAAGAAGATCCGCACGCACACGAAAGACAAGGTGCCGATCCTACTCATCGCGGGCGCCGACGATTCCGCTGCCGGCTCGGTGAGTTTCCGCTTCCGCGACGGATCGCAGGAGAACGGCGTGCCCGTCGACGACGCGATCGAGCGGATCGTGGCGAGCGTGGAGCAGCACCTGCAGGTGACGACCGCGGGTCAGCTCTGATGAGCTCCGACCACGACGACCACGACGACCACGACGCTCGCGACGAAGGTCGGAACGCGCCCGGCGCGAACTACGGTCCGAACGAGTTCGACGATTTCACGGTGGAGTCCTCGAGCGATTTCGCGGCGGTTCCGGATGCCTTCCAACGTCTCTGGACCCCGCACCGGATGGTCTACATCCAGGGCGGCGAGCAACCGCACATCGACGAGTGCCCCTTCGATCGGGCGCCCACATTGAGCGACGAAGAGGGTCTGATCGTCGCCCGCGGCGAGCACGCGTATGTGCTGCTGAACCTCTTTCCCTACAACTCGGGCCATTTGCTGGTCTGCCCCTACCGCCACGTGGCCACCTATGACTTGGCGACGCCCGAGGAGGTGGCCGAGATCGGCAGCCTCACGCAGACCGCGATGCGCGTGCTGACGGAGGTCTCCCACTGCGACGGCTTCAACATCGGGATGAACCAGGGCCGGATCGCGGGCGCCGGAGTGGCCGGGCACCTGCACCAGCACATCGTGCCGCGGTGGGCCCTCGACTCCAACTTCTTCCCGATCATCGCCGGCACGAAGGCCGTGCCGCAGCTGCTCGGCGACGTGCGCGCCGAGATCCAGGCCGCCTGGCCCGTCGGCTGAGCCCGACCGACGCCGCTTGGCCGTTCAAGGCCACGAAAACCGTATTGGCGGCCGAGGCTCCGAGCCCCGCACGGTAGAATCTTCCTGTTTCTGAGAGGACATGATGAGCGAGAGCACCACACACGAGTTCGGATCCAACCGCGTCAAGCGGGGCCTGGCCGAGATGCTGAAGGGCGGCGTCATCATGGACGTCGTGACGGCCGAGCAGGCACGCATCGCCGAAGATGCGGGCGCGGTCGCCGTCATGGCCCTGGAGCGGGTTCCGGCCGACATCCGTTCTCAGGGCGGCGTGGCCCGGATGAGCGACCCCGACCTGATCGAGGCCATCATCGCCGAGGTCTCCATCCCGGTGATGGCGAAGGCTCGCATCGGCCACTTCGTCGAGGCGCAGGTGCTGCAGGCGCTGAACGTCGACTACATCGACGAGTCCGAGGTTCTGAGCCCGGCCGACTACGTGAACCACATCGACAAGTGGGACTTCACCGTTCCCTTCGTCTGCGGCGCCACGAACCTGGGTGAGGCGCTCCGCCGCATCAACGAGGGTGCGGCGATGATCCGCTCCAAGGGCGAAGCCGGCACGGGCGACGTCTCCGAGGCCACGAAGCACATCCGCAAGATCAAGTCGGAGATCGCGGCGCTGTCGTCGATGTCGAAAGACGAACTCTACGTGGCGGCCAAAGAGCTGCAGGCTCCCTACGACCTCGTGGTCGAGGTGGCCGAGACCGGCAAGCTGCCGGTGGTGCTCTTCACCGCGGGCGGCGTGGCCACTCCGGCGGATGCCGCGATGATGATGCAGCTCGGCGCCGACGGCGTGTTCGTGGGCTCCGGCATCTTCAAGTCGGGCAACCCGGAGAAGCGCGCTGCGGCGGTCGTGAAGGCCACCACCTTCTACGACGACCCGAGCGTCATCGCCGAGGTCTCCCGGGGTCTCGGTGAAGCGATGGTGGGCATCAACGTCTCCGACGTGCCCGCGCCGCACCGCCTCGCCGAGCGTGGCTGGTAACGAGACGGGCGCAGGCGCCACGACGGACAGCGCTTCCCGACCCGTCGGTGTGCTCGCCCTGCAGGGCGACTTCCGTGAGCACGTCGCGGTTCTGCGGGGTCTCGGGGCCGACGTCATCACGGTGCGCCGCCCCGAGGAGGTCGCCGCGATCTCCGGCCTCGTCATTCCGGGCGGCGAATCCAGCGTGATGGACAAGCTCTCCCGCACCTTCGGTGTGGCAGACGCGCTCAAGAAGCAGATCGCCGACGGCCTGCCGGTCTACGGCACCTGCGCCGGCTTGATCATGCTCGCCGATCGCATCATCGACGGCATCCGGGGTCAGGAGAGCCTCGGTGGACTGGATGTCGCGGTGCGCCGCAACGCCTTCGGGGCGCAGACCGAGTCGTTCGAGGCCGACCTCGACGTGCCGGTGCTGGGGGAGCCGCCGATGCACGCGGTCTTCATCCGCGCGCCCGTGGTCGCCGAACTCGGCGACCAGGCGACAGCCCTCGCGACGCTGGAGGACGGCACGGTCGTGGCGGTCGAGCAGGGCAATCTGATCGGCACCTCGTTCCACCCCGAGATGACCGCCGACTACCGCTTCCACCAGTACTTCCTCGACAAGGTCGCCGCGCGCTCCTCCCGCCGCTGACGCACCGCTCGCGTAGACTTGTCATCGATTCCTGAAGGAGATTTTCGTGTCCGGACACTCTAAATGGGCCACGACCAAGCACAAGAAGGCGATCATCGACTCGCGCCGTGCCAAGTCGTTCGCCAAGCTGATCAAGAACATCGAGGTCGCCGCCAAGATCGGCGGCGCCGACATGGCCGGCAACCCGACCCTGGTCGACGCGGTGCAGAAGGCGAAGAAGACTTCGGTGCCCAACGACAACATCGATCGCGCCATCAAGCGCGGCGCGGGTCTCACCGGTGAGTCGATCGACTACCAGACCATCATCTACGAGGGCTACGGGCCGAACGGCATCGCGCTGCTGGTGGAGTGCCTCACCGACAACAAGAACCGCGCCGCCGCCGACGTGCGCACCGCGATGACCCGCAACGGCGGCACCATGGCCGACCCGGGCAGCGTGGCCTACAACTTCAGCCGCAAGGGCGTCATCACCGTCGCCCACGCCGACGGCGTGACCGAAGACGACATCCTGCTCGCCGTGCTCGACGCCGGCGCCGAAGAGGTCACCGACCGGGCCGAGTCGTTCGAGGTGCTCACCGACCCGTCGCACATGGTCGCCACGCGCAGCGCGCTGCAGGAGGCCGGGATCGACTACGACTCCGCCGACGTCGAGTTCGTCGCGAGCCTGCAGGTCGAGGCCGACGCCGAGACCGCACGCAAGGTCTTTCGCCTGATCGACGCGCTCGAAGATTCCGACGACGTGCAGAACGTGTACACGAACATCGACATCACGCCTGACGTCCAGGCCGAGCTCGAAGAAGACTGACCGCGTGAGGCCGCTCCGGGTTCTGGGCATCGACCCCGGCCTCACCCGTTGCGGTGTGGGAATCGTGGATGTCGCGGCGACACGGACGCCCACGCTCGTGCACGTCTCCGTCATCACGACGGGCGCCGATCTGCCCCTCGAGGAGCGGCTGTTGATCATCGCCGCCGGAATCGAGGCGCTGCTCGACGAGCACCGGCCCGACAGCGTGGCCGTGGAGC
Organism: Herbiconiux aconitum; assembly: GCF_024979235.1. Taxonomy (NCBI): domain Bacteria; kingdom Bacillati; phylum Actinomycetota; class Actinomycetes; order Micrococcales; family Microbacteriaceae; genus Herbiconiux; species Herbiconiux aconitum. The sequence goes on along the minus strand of NZ_JANLCM010000002.1, from coordinate 830,136 downwards.
GGGTGTTCGCGCAGCACAACGTGCGCACGGTCATGGGCACGGCCCAGGTGAGTGGCATCGCCTTGCTCGCCGCCGCGCGCCGGTCGCTCGCGGTCGGTCTGCACACTCCCACCGAGGTCAAGGCGGCGATCACCGGCTACGGTCAGGCCGACAAGAAGCAGGTCGGCGCGATGGTGGCCAAGGTGCTGCGACTCGAGAGCGTGCCGCGACCGGCTGACGCCGCCGACGCCCTCGCGCTGGCGATCTGTCATGCCTGGCGGGAGCCGCTCGGCAGTGCGGTGACCGGCGCGACCAGCGGATCGACGCGGCCCCGCGCATCCGTCGACCCGGCGTCCTCACTCACCCCTGCTCAGCTCGCGTGGCGCGCCGCCGAGCAAGGCACCACGCGCCGCCCGACGGCGCATAGGCTGGCCCGATGATCTCTGCGTTGCGCGGCTCCGTCCTCTCCGTCGCCGGCGGGACCGCCGTGATCGACGTGGGCGGAGTGGGCTTCTCGGTGGCGGTCACGCCCCGGCACGCGCTCACGATGCGGGTCGGCGCCGAGACGACGGTGCTGACCACGCTCATCGTGCGCGAAGACAGCCTCTCCCTCTTCGGGTTTCCGGATCAGGACTCGCTCGAGATCTTCTCGCTGCTGGTCGGGGTGACCGGGGTGGGGCCGAAGTCCGCCCTCGGCGTGCTGGCCGAAATGACCCCCGGCGAAGTGGCTCTCGCCGTGGCGCGGGAAGACGACGCGGCCTTCCGCAAGGTGACCGGCATCGGACCGAAGACGGCGAAGTTGATCGTGGTGTCGATGGCCGGAAAGATCGCTGCCCGGCCGTTCGACGCGCCGGATGCCTCCGCCGGCAAGGCGAGCCCGTCGCGCCTCGTGCGCGACAACGTCGAACGCGCGCTCGTGGGTCTCGGCTGGCCAGAGCGCAATGCCGCAGCGGCCGTCGACGACGCCCTCGAGTCGGCCACCCCCGCCGACGCCGCGAACGTGCAGTCGCTGCTGCGTCTCGCTCTCGCGGTGCTCGGCCCGGCGCAGAACACCGGGGGCTCGCGATGACCGCGTTCGACGGTGAAGACCTGGTGAACCCCGAGGTGGAATCGGAGGCCGAGGTCGCCTTCGAAGGGGCACTGCGGCCGAAGTCGCTCGCCGAGTTCGTGGGCCAGCGGAAGGTGCGAGGGCAACTGCAGCTGTTGCTCGACGCGGCCGCGATCCAGTCCCGCACCCCCGACCACATCCTGCTCGCGGGCCCGCCCGGGCTCGGCAAGACCACGCTGGCGATGATCGTGGCGCACGAGAGCAACCGGCCGCTGCGGCTCACGAGCGGTCCGGCCATCCAACACGCCGGCGATCTCGCCGCCGTGCTCTCCTCACTGGTGCCCGGCGAGGTGCTCTTCATCGACGAGATCCACCGGATGGCGCGCTCGGCCGAAGAGATGCTCTACCTCGCGATGGAGGACTTCCGCATCGACATCATGGTGGGCAAGGGCGCCGGGGCGACGAGCATCCCGCTCGACCTCGCGCCCTTCACCCTGGTGGGCGCCACGACCCGCTCAGGGCTCCTGCCGAACCCGCTGCGCGACCGGTTCGGGTTCACCGCGCACCTGGAGTTCTACGAGACAGAGGAACTCGTTCAGGTGATCCGCCGGGCCGCGGCCCTGCTTTCGGTCGAGATCGACGACGAGTCGCTGCGCGAGATCGCCTCCCGCTCGAGGGGAACGCCTCGCATCGCCAACCGCCTGCTGCGCCGCGTGCGCGACTACGCCCTGGTCGCCGGGGGAGGCGCCTCGCTCGAGGCCGTACAGGCCGCGCTCGAGCTCTACGACGTCGACGAATTGGGGCTGGACCGCCTCGACCGGGCGGTGATGTCGATCATCCTGGAACGCTTCGACGGCGGGCCGGTGGGGCTCAACACACTCGCGGTGTCGGTGGGCGAGGAGTCCGAGACGATCGAGGCCGTGGTGGAGCCCTTCCTGGTGCGGATCGGGCTGCTTTCCCGCACCCCGCGGGGCCGTATCGCCACCAAGGCGGGCTGGGCTCACTTCGGAATCCCTCGCAATGCGGACTCCCTCTTCGGAGATGACCTATAATTCAAGCTGGTCTTCAGCACTCGTCTATATGATGAGGCCTTGCTGACACCCTCACCCACTTGGAAGGCGCCTTTTTCATGGCCATCGATCCGTTAACAATCATCATGCTGGTCGTTCTGGCCGTGCTGGTGTTCTTCATGTTCCGCAACAGCCGCAAGCGCAAAGCACAGGCTGAGGAGCTGCAGAGCAAGGTGGCGGTGGGCGCCGAGGTCATGACGAACTTCGGTCTCTACGGAACGATCCTCGAAATGGACGACGAAGAGAACCAGGTTCTGGTGGAGACCACTCCCGGCACCGTGCTCCGTGTTCACCGCCAGACGGTGACCCGCGTCGTCACCCCGTCGCCGCTCGCTCCCCTCGAGGAGTCGCTCGACCACGACGTCGACGGTGCGCCTGCCTACGGAGAGCGGATCGACGAGACCACGGCGGATGCCCCGACCGCCGGCGAACCCACCGTCTCGAAGACCGAGAAGAAGGACGACGAGTAACTTCTCGTTTCCTTTCCTGATCTACGCTCTCCGCGATGGCGCATGGGCGGCACAGAAAGCTGAGTAACTGGTGGCACAATCTACCCCGGTCAAGATGGCGGTTCGCACCCTCATTTGGCTTCTCGTCATCTTCGGAGTGCTGACGGCGACACTCGCGGGCGGCGTCCTCTGGGGAGGCGCATCCTGGACCCCGAAGCTCGGGCTCGATCTCGAGGGCGGAACCCAGATCATCCTGGCCCCGCAGCTCGAGAGCGGCCAGGAGGTCACCTCGGAGCAGCTCGACCAGGCTGTCTCGATCATCCGCCAGCGTGTCGATGCCAGCGGCACGACCGAGGCGGAGATCAGCACGCAGGGTGCGAACAACATCGTCGTCTCGATTCCAGGCACTCCCGATGAGGAGACGCTGAACCGGATCGAGTCGTCGGCGAAGCTGGAGTTCCGGCCGGTGCTGCTGGCCGACGTCTCCACCGCGACGACGTCGACGTCGAGCCCGGGAGCCACGCCGACCGTCGACCCGAACCTGTCGACCACGCCGACGGCGAGCCCCACCAACGCCAGCGACCTGGCGTACGTGACGCCGGCGCTGCAGGGCGAGTTCGACAACTTCGACTGCAGTGCGGCGCCCACGAGCTCTGAGCCCGCTCCGGCCGACCAGCCTCTCGTCACCTGTGACGACAACGGGGTGAAGTATGTCCTCGGCCCGGTCGAGATCGAAGGCGCCGACATCGCGGATGCGTCCAGTGGCGTCGCCACCACGCAGAACGGTTCGTCGACCGGCCAGTGGGTCGTCGACCTGACGTTCAACGATCAGGGAACCAAGGAGTTCGCCGCGGTCACGACGCGGCTCTTCGGTCTCACCGGCGTGCAGAACCAGTTCGCCATCGTGCTCGACGGCCGAGTGATCACCGCCCCCACCACGGGCGGCGCCTTCACCGACGGCCGCGCGCAGATCTCGGGCTCGTTCACGCAGGAGTCGGCGAAGACGCTCGCCGACCAGCTGAAGTTCGGTGCGTTGCCGATCGGCTTCACGGTGCAGAGCTCCGACACCATCTCGGCGACGCTCGGCTCGACCCAGTTGATGAGCGGCCTCATCGCCGGCATCATCGGTCTGCTCCTGGTGGTCGTGTACTCGCTCATCCAATACCGGGCTCTGGGTCTCGTGACCGTCGCCTCGCTGATCATCGCGGGGGCGATGACATATCTCGTGATCGCCTTGATGTCGTGGCGCATCGACTTCCGCCTGTCCCTGGCCGGTGTGGCGGGTCTGATCGTCGCGATCGGCTTCACCGCCGACTCGTTCATCGTCTACTTCGAGCGAATACGTGACGAGTTGCGCGACGGCAGAACCCTCGGGGGCGCCGTCGAGGCGGGCTGGAAGCGTGCGAAACGCACGATCTACGCGGCCAAGGCCGTGAACCTCCTGTCGGCCATCGTGCTCTACGTGCTGGCCGTCGGAAACGTGAAGGGCTTCGCCCTCACCCTGGGTGTGACGACCATCATCGATGTGATCGTGGTCATCATGTTCACGCACCCAGTGCTGCGTCTGCTCGCGGCGACCCGCTTCTTCCAGAGCGGCCGCCCGATCACCGGCCTCGATCCCACGGCGCTCGGAGCGATCTACCGAGGGCGGGCGGAATTCCGCAAGCCCGTCGACGTGTCCGCGGCGAAGCGCACCGGCAGCAACCGGGAAGCGGTGCGCCGGCAGACGATCGCGGAGCGGAAAGCTGCCCAATTGACGATGGAACGACCCGGCGATACGTCCGATGATCGGAAGGACGACTGATGCCCAGTTTCGCCAAGTTCGGCAACGACCTCTACACCGGTGAGCGGTCGTTCGACTTCATCAAGCAGCGCAAGATCTGGTACGCGATCGCCATCGCGATGATCATCGCCTCCATCCTCATCCCGGTCATCCGAGGCGGGTTCAACTTCGGCATCGAGTTCCGGGGCGGATCGCAGTTCGTGATCACCGGAGTCACCGAGGTCGACCAGGGCAAGGCCCAGGCGGCGGTCGACAGCGTCGAGCCGAATGCGGTTCCCCGCGTCTCGGCGCTGGGGCAGGACGGCATCCGGGTTCAGACCGATCAGCTGACCGACGAGCAGAGCGACGAGGTGCGCCAGGCACTGGCCGACACCTACGGCGTTCCGGTCGAGGAGATCACGGCGTCGTTCATCGGTGCATCGTGGGGAGCGGATGTCACGTCGCAGGCCATCAAGGGCCTCGTGGTGTTCCTCGTGCTCGCTGCGATCGTGATGGCGCTCTACTTCCGAACGTGGAAGATGTCGGCCGCCGCCATGCTCGCGCTGCTGCACGACCTCGTGATCACGGCGGGCGTCTACGCGGCCACCGGCTTCGAGATCACCCCCGCGGCGGTCATCGGGTTCCTGACGATCCTCGGCTACTCGCTCTACGACACGGTCGTGGTGTTCGACAAGATCCGTGAGAACACAGCGAAGCTCACCGACGGTTCGCGCTACACCTTCGCCGAATCGGTGAACCTCGCCGTGAACCAGACTCTCGTGCGGTCGATCAACACGGCGGTCGTCGCCGCGTTGCCGGTCGCGTCGATCCTGTTCATCGGTGCATTCATCCTGGGCGCCGACACCTTGCGGGACATCTCGCTCGCGTTGCTCGTCGGCATCATCGTGGGAACGTATTCGACGATCTTCATCGCCGCACCGTTGTACGTCGATCTGCGCCGACACGAACCCCGGTTCGTGAAGCACGACTCACGCGTACTGGCGGTTCGGGAGAAGTCCGAGGTCAACGCCTGAAGCGAACGGGCATCAGCGCCCGCGTCGGCGGGGGATAATCGTGGTGGAGGCCTGACATGACGGAGACCAACGCGACGTCGACAGCTACGCTGCGCCGTCTGGTGCCCCGGTTGTTCTCGCGGGCCCAGCCGGCCGGCGCGGTCGACACCCTGATCCGCACGGTGCGGGCCAACCATCCGAAGGCCGACCTGACCATCGTCGAGCGCGCCTACACCGCGGCGGAGCGCGCTCACGACGGGCAGAAGCGCCGGAGCGGCGAGCCCTACATCACGCATCCGGTCGCCGTCGCGCAGATCCTGGCCGAACTCGGCCTCGGGTCGAAGGCCGTGGCCGCAGCCCTGCTGCACGACACGGTCGAAGACACCGAGTACTCGCTCGACATGGTGCGCCATGACTTCGGAGACGAAGTGGCGATGCTGGTCGACGGCGTCACCAAGCTCGACAAGGTGAAGTACGGCGACAGCGCGCAGGCCGAGACCGTTCGCAAGATGATCGTGGCGATGTCGCGCGACATCCGGGTGCTCATCATCAAGCTCTGCGACCGCCTGCACAATGCCCGCACCTGGGGCTTCGTGCCCACCGAGTCGGCGCAGCGCAAGGCCAAGGAGACCCTGGAGATCTACACGCCGCTCGCGCATCGGCTGGGCATCCAGTCGATCAAGTGGGAGCTCGAAGACCTGTCCTTCGCGGTGCTCTACCCGAAGCTCTACGTCGAGATCGAGAACCTGGTGCGTCAGCGCACCCCGCAGCGCGAGGAGTACGTGCAGCAGGTCATCGATGCGGTGGGCGAAGACCTCAAGGCCGGCAAGATCCGTGGCAAGGTCGCCGGGCGGCCGAAGCAGTACTACTCGATCTATCAGAAGATGATCGTGCGCGGCCGCGAGTTCGACGAGATCTACGATCTGGTCGGCATCCGGGTGCTCGTGAACACCGTGCGCGACTGCTATGCCGTGCTCGGATCGATCCACGCACGCTGGAATCCGATTCCCGGTCGCTTCAAGGACTACATCGCCACCCCCAAGTTCAATCTCTACCAGTCGCTGCACACGACGGTGATCGGCCCGGGCGGCCGGCCGGTCGAGATCCAGATCCGTACCCACGAGATGCACCAGCGCGCCGAGTACGGCGTCGCAGCGCACTGGAAGTACAAGGAGCGGGTGAACGGGGGCAAGGCTGCGGCATCGAACGCCTCGTCGAGCGACACCGACATGGCGTGGCTGGCGCGCATCTCCGACTGGCAGGCCGAGACCGTCGACCCGGGGGAGTTCCTCGACTCGCTGCGCTTCGAGATCGGTGCCAAAGAGGTCTACGTCTTCACACCCAAGGGCAAGGTGGTCGGTCTTCCGGCCGGCGCCACTCCGGTCGACTTCGCCTACGCGGTGCACACCGAGGTGGGGCACCGCACTATGGGCGCGAAGGTGAACGGGCGGCTGGTGCCGCTGGATTCGACGCTCGGCTCGGGCGACGTGGTGGAGGTCTTCACCTCGAAGAACCCCGACTCCGGGCCCTCACAGGACTGGCTCAGCTTCGTGCAGAGCCCTCGCGCGCGCAACAAGATTCGCCAGTGGTTCACCAAGGAGCGCCGCGACGAGGCCATCGAGCAGGGTCGCGACGCCATCGCGCGCGCCATGCGCAAGCAGAACCTCCCGCTGCAGAAGCTGATGAGCCAGGACTCCATCGCGGATGTCGCATCCCAGCTGCACTACGACAACGTGTCGGGGCTCTACGCAGCCATCGGCGAGGGGCACATCTCCACACAGTCGGTGATCGAGAAGGTCATCGCGTCGCTGCAGACCGAGGTCGAGAGCGATGACTCCGATCTCGATGTCTTCGTGGGTAACCGCCCCCGGGTCACCCACAGTGACTCCGGTGTGCTCGTGCGCGGTGCACCCGACATCCTGGTGAAGCTCGCGAAGTGCTGCACCCCGGTGCCGGGCGACGACATCGTCGGCTTCGTGACCCGTGGCTCTGGCGTCTCGGTGCACCAGGCCGACTGCCACAACGTCGCTGCCCTGCTCAACGAGCCGGAGCGGATGATCGAAGTGGAGTGGGCGCCGTCGTCGAAGAGCGTCTTCCTGGTGCAGATCCAGGTCGAAGCCCTCGACCGCTCGGGCCTGCTCTCGGATGTCACGCGCGTGCTCTCGGAACACCACGTCAACATCCTCTCCGCCTCGGTGAACACCTCGAGCGACCGACTGGCGATCAGCCGTTTCGTCTTCGAGATGGGCGACACGACGCACCTCGACCGCGTGCTCAATGCGGTGCGGCGGATCGATGCGGTCTACGACGTCTATCGGGTCTCCGGCGGCTGATCAGCGCGGCGGACCGCGGAGCACCTCGTCGATCTCCTCGAGCCTTCGGAGCGCCCGCTGTTTGTGGGGCAGGTGCGGCACCCGGCGCAATTCGGCCCGGCACCGTACGGTCGACGCTCGGGCGGTCAGCAACAGTGTCGTCACGCACAGCACGACACCGCGGTCGAACACCGGGTCGCAGCGCACCAGATCGACGGCGGTGCGGAACGGATCGGTGACCCGCACCGGCCCGGCCTCCATGATCTCGTGATCGCCGAGCACCACCTGTCGCACCTGCCTGTCGATCGAGGGCACATCACGGATGCGGTGCGACGATCGGATGCACAGCTGCACCGGTCGGGGAAACCGCGGTGTCGCGCCGTGCAGCCAGGCCGCCGACATCCGTTCGACGATCAGCCCATCGGGCACCAGTGGAGCGAGCGCCGCACCGCGTAGTGCCGCGGAGGGATGCACGTCGACCGAGCAGTAGGCGCCCGCCAGAGCTCGCAGATCGCCGTCGAGCCGGGCGGCGCTGAGCTCAGCAAGGGGGAGATGGGTGCTGTCGAGAACGAGGGGAAGCGCGGGTGCCATGCCTCGATGATGCCCGGTGCACGCCCAGCACAGGGCGGCACCGAACAATCTGTGGACAACGTGCAAAGCACTCAGCGCCTGTGGAATACCGCCACAGGCGCTGACGACTCAACCCAGGGCGTCCAACCACACCTTGCGGGCATCGAGGGCTTCTTGCAGCTCAGCGACCTTCTTGCTGTCGCCGGCGGTCTTGGCGTCGTCGATCTCGCGCTGCAGCTTATCGATCGCGCCGGTGAGCTGCGAGGCGAGCCCCTCTGAACGGGCCTTCTTCTCGGGGTTGTTGCGGCTCCAGTAGTCTTCGTCGAGCTTGCGCACGGCCGTCTCGACCTTGCGCAGCCGCTCTTCGACGGTCTTGACCTGCTCGCGCGGAACCTTGCCGATGGCGTCCCAGCGCTGCTGGATGGAGATCAGGGCCTCCCGAGCACGAGTGCGATCGGTCTCCTTGAGCAGCGGCTCCGCTTCGTCTAGCAGGGCCAGCTTCTGCGTGAGATTCTCGCCGAACTCCTGCTCGTCGCGGGCCACGACCTCGCTGCGGGCCGAGTAGAGCACGTCGCCGGCGGCCTTGAACTTGTCCCACAACGCGTCGTCGTACTTCTTGCCGGCGCGGCCGGTGGCCTTCCAATCGGCGAGCAGATCGCGGTAGGCGGGGATGCCGTCGGACCCGCGCGGAGCGAGAGCTTCGGCCTGGTCGACCAGTTCCTGCTTGCGGTTCCGCGCATCCCGGTGCACCTGATCGAGCTCGGCGAAGAACGACTTGCGCTGCGTCTCGAGCGACGTGCGGGCCTCGCGGAAGCGCTTCCACAATTCCTGAGCCTCGCTGCGGGGAAGACGCGGGCCCTCCTGCTGGTGCTTCTGCCAGCGGGCGAACAGCTCGTCGATCTTCGCGGTGACCGTCTTCCACTGCGCCTTGGCCGGGTCTTGGGCCGCGAGGGCTTCGATCTCGACGACGATCTCGGTGCGGTCGAGAACGGCCTGCGCCACCTCGGCCTGCGCCTCGGCCGACTGCTTCTCGGTGATCTCGCTCACGGTCGAGGCCAGGGCCTCGAGGCGCGTGTGCAGCGACTCCAGGTCGCCGACGGCGTTCGCCGTCTGCACCGACGACGTGAGTGCACCGACGGCCTTCGCGATGTCGTTGGCCGGAGCGCCGCGCTTCGCGCGCTGCTCGAGCAGGGTCACCTGCCCGGCGAGATCGGTGTACTTGCGCTCGAAGTAGGCGATCGCCTCTTCTTTCGTGCCATCGGGATACTGGCCGACCAGTCGCTCACCATCGGCTTCGAGCACGTAGACGGATCCATCGTCGTCCACACGCCCCCACGGGTGTTGATCACTAGCGGTCACGGAACCATCCTGTCGACGATGTCTGGAGTACGGCCACAAGCCTATTGCACCGGGCGCGCTGGGTTATTGAACTGTGACATTGGTGATGACCGCCGGAGAGGCCGGCTTGCCGTCGCCCGAGCCGTCTTCCGTGCCCGCCGCGACCACGCTCGACTTCAGAGCGTCGAGACCGCTCGTGACCTGGCCGAGCACCGTGTAGCCGCCCGCGGCATCCGAGGGGATCGTGCTGTCGTCGTAGACGATGAAGAACTGGCTGCCCATGCTGTAGCCGTTTCCGCTCTGGCGGGCCATGGCGAGCGTGCCGGCGGGGTAGACGTCGTCGGCCGGGGCGTTCTCGACCGGTCCGTAGCTGTATCCGGGCCCGCCGGTGCCGGTGCCTTCCGGGTCGCCGCACTGCAGCACGAAGATGCCGCTGGTGGTGAGGCGGTGGCAGGAGGTGCCGGTGAAGAAGCCCTCCTTGGCCTGTGAGAGGAAGGCGGAGACGGCCTGCGGAGCAGCCGCACCGTCGAGCGTGATGCCGAGGGGGAGGTCGTTGATGGTGAGCGTGCCCGTCCAGTCCCGGCCCTCGGCGAGGGTGGAAGACGGCACGTCGCCGGTGTTCTGGCCTTCGGGGGCGGCGTCGCTGTCGTCGGCCGGCGGCGTCGCGGATGCGCTCGGCGTGGCGACCGACGATCCCGGTCCGCCATTGAAGTAGAACAGCTGGGCGCCGGTGACTCCGGCGATCACGACGACGACGACGACCGCAGCGATGACGTTGTCGCGCACCCGGCGCTTGGAGCGCTCGGTGTGTGCTGTCTGCCGGGCCTGGTAATCGCGCAAGCGGGTGCGAGCTTCTCGAGCGGCGCGCTCCTGATTGCTGGGTGCCACGGGTCCTCCATCGGTCTTCGATCGCCGGGCTCTGTCGGCCCATCACAGTACCCTAGACGTATGGCCTATCAGCAACCGGGACTCCACTCCGGAGCAGTCCCGCTCGCTGTCCGCATGCGGCCCCGCAGTCTCGACGAAGTGGCGGGTCAGAAGCACCTCCTGCGGCCCGGTTCGCCGCTCGTGAACCTGGCCTCCGACACCGGGGGCACGACCGGCTCGGTGTCCGTCATCCTGTGGGGCCCGCCCGGCACGGGCAAGACCACGCTGGCGCAGGCCATCGCCCACAGCTCGGGCCGCAAGTTCGTCGAGCTCTCGGCCGTCACCGCGGGGGTGAAAGACGTGCGGCAGGTGATGGACGACGCGTTCCGCAACCGCGACCTCTACGGCCTCTCCACCGTGCTCTTCCTCGACGAGATCCACCGCTTCACCAAGGCGCAGCAGGATGCGCTGTTGCCGGGTGTCGAGAACGGCTGGGTCATCCTCGTGGCGGCCACCACCGAGAACCCCTCCTTTTCGGTCATCTCGCCGTTGCTCTCGCGTTCGCTCCTCCTGACCCTCGAGCAGTTGACCGACGACGATCTGGGGGTGCTGATCGACCGGGCCGTCAGCGACCCGCGGGGTCTGGCCGGCAAGGTCGCGCTCGACGACGAAGCACGCGCCGCGATCATCCGGATGTCGTCGGGCGACGCCCGTCGTGCCCTCACCGCTCTCGAGGCCTCAGCCGGCACGGTGCTGGCCGCCACCGCCGGCGAGCACGGCGACGAAGACGACGACGAGGCCGACGACGACGAGGTGCCCCTCATCACCGGCGCGGTGCTCGAGCAGTCCGTCGACCGCGCGCTGCTGCGCTACGACCGCAACGGCGACGAGCACTACGACGTGATCAGCGCGTTCATCAAGTCGGTGCGCGGGTCCGACGTCGACGCCTCGCTGCACTACCTCGCGCGCATGTTCGAAGCGGGCGAAGACCCGCGGTTCATCGCGCGACGGGTCATCATCCTGGCGTCGGAAGACATCGGCATCGCCGACCCCCAAGCACTGCCGATCGCGGTCGCGGCCGCGGAGGCCGTGCAGATGATCGGGATGCCGGAGGGCCGCATCCCGCTCGCCGAGGCCGTGGTGTACCTCGCCACCGCCCCGAAATCGAACGCCGCGTACATGGGCATCAACGCCGCCATCGCCGATGTGAAGGCCGGCAACTTCGGGCGGGTGCCCAAACACCTGCGTGACGCCCACTACGCCGGCGCCAAGCGGCTGGGGCACGGCAAGGGCTACAAATACCCGCATGACGACGACCTCGGCGTGGTGCGGCAGCAGTACCTCCCCGACGAACTCGCCGGCAAGACCTACTACGAGCCCACCGATCACGGGCACGAACGGGAGATCTCGGCCCGGCTCGCGAAGCTGCGGGACATCACCCGGGGACCGCAGAAATAGGCGGATCGGCGACATCCGCTGTGCTAGTCTTGTCGATGCCTAATCAGCGTCATTTCGGAGCGGCTGCCGATCGACACTGGTGACGGGATCGCGTTCTTTAGCCGAACCGCCCGGCAGACACCCCTCTTACTTGGACTCCTGTGGAGTCACGCGCACTGCTGTGCGCAAATCCATCTTGTAAGAATTCCAACGAAAGGACGTAAGTGGCTACCAAGTCGCGTACGCGCAGCAAGACCCGCCTTTCCCGGGCGCTCGGCATCCCGCTCACCCCGAAGGCGGCCAAGTACCTCGAGAAGCGCCCCTACGCTCCCGGTGAGCACGGCCGCACCAAGCGCAAGCAGGACAGCGACTACGCCGTTCGTCTGCGCGAGAAGCAGCGTCTGCGCGCCCAGTACGGCATCCGCGAGAAGCAGCTGAAGATCGCCTTCGAAGAGGCCCGCAAGGCGAAGGGCCTGACCGGTGAGAACCTCGTCGAGCTCCTCGAGATGCGCCTCGACGCCCTGATCCTGCGTTCGGGCTTCGCCCGCACCACCGCTCAGGCCCGTCAGATGGTCGTGCACCGTCACATCCTGGTCGACGGCCAGCTCGTCGACCGCCCGTCGTTCCGCGTGAAGCCGGGTCAGCTCATCCACGTCAAGGCCAAGTCCGAGGGCACCGAGCCCTTCCAGGTCGCGGCAGCCGGCGGTCACATCGACCTGCTCCCCAAGACCCCGGGTTACCTCGAGGTCGAGCTCGACAAGCTGCAGGCCCGCCTCGTGCGCCGCCCGAAGCGCGCCGAGGTTCCTGTGACCTGTGAAGTGCAGCTCGTCGTCGAGTACTACGCAGCGCGCTAAGCGTTTCACCGAGTCGTGGGCAGTCACGACATACTAGAGAGCGGGTCACCCCTGGTGGCCCGCTTTCTGTGTATCCGAAGAGGGGTTGAACCATGTCGGGTGGAGACATCGCAGGACTGATCGCCGCCGGCGTGTTCGCTGTTCTGGTGGCCATCATCGCCATCCCGTTGGTGAAACTCGGGGGAGTGTTCGACCAGACCCGCGACTCCATCAAAGACGTCAGCGACGGCATCACGCCTATCCTCACGGAATCGACGGTCACCGTGCAGGAGGCGAACAAGCAGCTCGCCCGGGTCGACGTGATCACGCGCAACGTGGAAGAGGTGACCGGCAACGTCTCGTCGCTGGTGTCGCTCTTCGCCGCCTCCGTCGGCGGGCCGCTGATCAAGCTCGCCAGCTTCAGCGCCGCCGTGCGGGCCGCGATGCTGAGCTTCCGTGCGGCGAAAGGCGAGGATGCCGACGGCACCGCACGCCGACCCAAGAAGCCCAAGAAGACCACGCACTAAACTGGCCGGAGGCTTTTGCCGCTTCCGACACGAACGAGGAGAACGACGATGAAGAAGTTTCTGTGGCTGATCGCCGGTGTGGGCATCGGCTTCCTGGTCGCCCACCAGTTCAACCAGACGGCGAAGGGCAAGCAGTTCTTCAATGAGTTCGACAAGAAGACCAAAGAATTCAGCGACTCGCTGATCGACGGTTACCGGGAGCGCGAGGCCGAACTCCGCGCTGCCATCGCCGGCAAGTAACGACCCCTGGCGCCGCGGCCGGCCGCATCCGAGCCGGTCGCTGCGGCACGATTCCCCGAACTAGGACATCCCGAATACATGCTCACCGCTGACATCCGCTCCCGCTGGCTCGAATTCTTCGGCGACCGGGGGCACACGGTCGTTCCGTCCGCCTCCCTGGTCAGCGAAGACCCGTCGCTGCTGTTCACGGTGGCCGGGATGGTTCCGTTCATCCCCTATCTCTCGGGGCTGGTGCCCGCGCCGTACCCGCGAGCCACGAGCGTGCAGAAGTGCATCCGCACCCTCGACATCGAAGAGGTGGGCAAGACCACCCGGCATGGCACCTTCTTCCAGATGAACGGCAACTTCTCGTTCGGCGACTACTTCAAAGAGGGCGCCATCGGCTACGCCTGGGAGCTGCTCACCTCGCCCGAGAGCGAGGGCGGCCTCGGTTTCCCCGAGCGCGACCTGTGGGTCACCGTCTACGAAGACGACGACGAGGCGATCGATATCTGGAAGCGGGTCGCCGGGCTGCCGGATGCGCGCATCCAGCGTCGTGGCAAAGAAGACAACTACTGGTCGACCGGCCAGCCCGGCCCCGCCGGCCCCTGCTCGGAGATCTACTTCGACCGCGGACCGGCCTACGGCAGCGAGGGCGGCCCGGTGGCCGACGAGAACCGCTACATCGAAATCTGGAACCTCGTGTTCATGCAGTACCTCCGCGGTGAGGGCACCTCCAAGACCGAGTTCCAGATCCTGGGCGAACTGCCTCGCAAGAACATCGACACCGGCATGGGCCTCGAGCGCGTGGCGTTCCTCAAGCAGGGAGTCGAGAACCTCTATGAGATCGACCAAGTGCGCCCGGTGCTCGACCGTGCCGCCGAGATCTCGGGCCGCCGGTACGGCGCCGTGCACGACGACGACGTGCGGATGCGCGTGGTCGCCGACCACGTGCGCAGCGCCCTGATGCTGATGAGCGACGGTGTCACCCCGTCGAACGAAGGGCGCGGCTACATCCTGCGCCGTCTGCTGCGGCGCACCGTGCGTTCGATGCGACTGCTCGGCGTCGACACCGCCACCATGCCCGAGTTGCTCACTGCCTCGCGCGACGCCATGAAGGCCGCCTACCCCGAGGTCTCGGCCGACTTCGACCGCATCTCGCGTGGCGCCTACGCCGAAGAGGAGTCGTTCCTCCGCACGCTGACGGGCGGCACGACCATCCTCGACACCGCGGTGGCGGCGACCAAGGCGGGCGGCGCATCCGTTCTGGAGGGCCCCACCGCCTTCCTGCTGCACGACACCTACGGGTTCCCGATCGATCTCACCCTCGAGATCGCGGAGGAGTCCGGACTCGCCGTCGACCGGGTCGCATTCGAATCGCTGATGGCGGAGCAGAAGCAGCGCGCCAAGGCCGACGCGAAGGCCAAGAAGCTCGGCATCACCGATCTCACGGTGTACAGCCAGTTCCGTGCCCTGGGCGAGACCGTGTTCCACGGGTACGACGCGCTGGAGAGCGAGGCGCCGGTACTGGGTCTCATCGTCGACGGGGTCTCCGTGAACTCCGCGGTGGCGGGGGAGCAGGTCGAGATCATCCTCGCCGAGACCAGCCTCTACGCCGAGTCGGGCGGGCAGGAGGCCGACTCCGGCACCATCGTGGGCGACGGCTTCGAACTCACCGTGCTCGACGTGCAGAAGCCGGTGAAGGGCCTGATCAGTCACCGCGCCGAGGTCACGAGCGGCCAGGTGGCCGTGGGTGACCTCGCGCGGAGCGTCGTCGACTCGCAGTGGCGTCGCGGTGCCACCCAGGCGCACTCGGCGACCCACCTCATCCACGCGGCGCTGCGGGAGACTCTCGGCGAGCAGGCCCACCAGGCCGGTTCGTACAACAAGGCCGGGTACATGCGGCTCGACTTCTCCTGGAACCAGCCGCTCTCGTTCGAGACGCGCACGGAGATCGAGGAGATCGCGAACCTCGCCATCCGCGACGACCTCGAGGTGGTGACCCGCGAGCTGCCGCTCGACGAGGCGCGTTCCATGGGTGCGATGGCCCTGTTCGGCGAGAAGTACGGCGAGGTCGTGCGGATGGTCGACATCGGCGGACCGTGGTCGCGCGAGCTCTGCGCGGGCACCCACGTCGCCTCGAGCGCGCAGATCGGCATGATCAACCTGCAGGGCGAGTCGTCGATCGGCTCGACCAACCGTCGCGTCGAAGCGCTGGTGGGCATCGAGGCGTTCCGCGAGTTCGCGACCGAGCGCGCCCTGGTGTCGCAGCTCACCTCATCGCTGAAGACCCCGCGCGACGAACTGACCGCACGCATCGCCGACCTCACCGCGAACCTCAAGGCGGCCGAGAAGAAGATCGCGGCGTTCGAGGCCGGACAATTGTCGACGCGGATTCCTGCGCTGGCCGCCTCCGCGCATCCGGTCGGCGCCGTGACGCTCGTGGCCGAAGACCTCGGGGAGCTGCGCTCGCCCGACGACGTGCGTCACCTGGTCACCGGCGTGCGCGACGCGCTCACCGCATCCGGAACCACCTCGGCCGTCGTGGCGCTTGCCGCGGTCGCAGCCGGGAAGCCCGTGGTCATCGTCGCGACGACGGAGGGCGCGCGCGCCACCGGCGCGAAGGCCGGGGCCCTCGCCAAACTCGCAGCCGGTGTGCTCGGCGGCGGCGGAGGCGGCAAAGACGACCTCGCCCAGGGCGGCGGCACCGACGTCACCGCGATCGGCGCGGCGCTCACCGCGATCACCCAGTCCGTGGCCGGGTAGCGGATGCGCCCAGGAGTCAGGATCGGCATCGACGTCGGGAAGGCGCGCATCGGAGTGGCGCGCACCGACCCCCACGGCATGCTTGCGACTCCGGTGGAGACCGTTCCGCGCTCGAAAGACGGAGAGGGCGATGCCGACATCCGGCGCATCCGCGACATCGTCGCCGAGCTCGACGCGATGGAGATCGTGGTGGGCCTGCCGCTGTCGATGAGCGGGGGCGAGACCGCCTCCACTCAGGATGCCCGGGACTTCGCCGAACGCCTCGCCACGGCCCGGAATCCGCCCGTGCGGATGATCGACGAACGCCTCACCACGGTCTCGGCACAGACGGCTCTGCACGCCAACGGCCGCAATACTCGCAGTTCCCGCCCCGTGATCGATCAGGTCGCCGCGGTTATACTCGTGCAGCACGCCCTCGACAGTGAGCGTTCCTCGGGAAAGCCCCCCGGCATCCTCATCGACCCGAGCCAAGGAAAAGGTAGTGACTGACCGCCAGCCACCAGAGAACCATCCGTTCGCCGAGTTCTTCCGCGCAGAGACGCCCGTGGAGACGAAAGACGGACGCGCCAGCACGCGGAGCGGACAGCCCGCGACGAGGCGCGACGCGCGCCGGGTCGCGGAGCAGCCGGCTCACCACCGGGCCTCGAGTTCGGGCGGAGGCGGCGGGGGCCGCGGCGGCTACGACGACCGGGGTCACGAGCGCAAACCGCGGCGCTGGCTGAAACGTCTGATCGTGACCGTGGTGATCGTGGGCCTGCTCACCGCTGCCGGCGCCTTTCTCTACAACACCTTCGGAGCGCAGATCGCCACGATGTTCGCCGGCCAGCAGGTCGACGACTACGAGGGCGCCGGAACGGGCGAGGTGATGTTCGTCGTGAACGACGGCGACATCGGCGAGACCATCGGCGACAATCTCGCCGCGCAGGGCGTGGTGAAGAGCTCGGCCGCCTTCTACGACCTGCTGGTGAAGCAGGATCCAGCGCCCGTCTTCCAGGCCGGCACGTTCAAGCTGGCTGAGAAGATGAGCGCGCAGGCGGCGCTCGACGCCCTGCAGAACCCCGACAACAAGGTCGACTACACGGTCACCATCCCCGAGGGGTCGAGCGCGAAGGGCATCTACCAGGAGCTCGCCGACGTGACCGGGCAGCCGCTGGCCGACTTCGAGGCGGCGGGCGCGAACTATATCGCGCTCGGGGTTCCGGCGCAGGCGCCGAGCATCGAGGGCTTCCTTTTTCCGGCGACCTACACCTTCGAGCCCGGCCAGACGCCGGCCGACATGATCACCACCATGGTGCAGCGCACCTTCCAGTCGCTGGATGCCGCAGGAGTGGCTCCCGACGACCGCTTCCGGGTGGTCACCCTCGCCGCACTCATCCAGAAGGAGGCCGGCAGCGTCGAGGACATGTTCAAGGTCTCCCGCGTGTTCACGAACCGGCTCGACCAGGGCATGAACCTCGAGTCCGACGCGACCGTCGCCTACGGGGCGGGCCACAGCCGGGTGGAGACCACCTCGGCCGAGCGTGAAGACGCCTCCAACCTCTACAACACCTACGCGAACCCCGGACTGCCGATCGGGCCGATCTCCAACCCGGGCGACGACGCGATCAACGCGGCGCTGCACCCGGCCGACGGCCCGTGGTTGTACTTCGTGACCATCAACCTCGACACCGGCGAGACGGTGTTCTCGTCGACCGCCGACGAGCACGCCGCGGCCGTCGAGCAGTTGCAGCAGTGGTGGGCGGATCATCCTGATGTCCAATAGCGTCGCAGTTCCCGACGACGAGCCCGACCTCCTGCGAGACGGGCTGATGCTCGGCGTGCTCGGCTTTCCGATCGCGCACTCGCAGTCGCCGCTGTTGCATCGCACCGCCTACGCCGCTCTCGGTCTGCCCTGGAGCTACGACGCCTACGAGGTGACGACGGATGCCCTCCCCGGCTTCATCGCGGGCCTCACGCCGGAGTGGCGCGGCCTCTCGCTCACCATGCCGCTGAAGGAGACGGTGCTCGCCGAGCTCGACTCGGTCGATACGATCGGCGCGGCCACCGGAGCGGTGAACACCGTGCTCGTCAGCCGGCACGACGGCCGACGCCGCCTCGACGGATTCAACACCGACGTGTACGGCATTCGCGAGGCCCTCGTGCGCGCCGGTGTCGAACGCACCGTGCGCACCCTCGTGATCGGTGGGGGAGCGACGGCCCGTTCGGCCGTCGTCGCCGCGGGTCAGTTGGGCAGCGAGCACGTCGACATCGTGCTGCGGAGCCCCGCGAAGGCCGCCGATGTCGTGGCTGCGGCGCGCGCGGCCGGAGTCAGCTCGACCGTCACCGCCCTGCACGATCCCGCGGTGGGCGCGCTCGTGCCCGACCTCACCATCAGCACGCTGCCCGGCGGCGTCGGCGTCTCGGTGAACTTCGCCGGCACCGCCATCCCATCGTCGTCGACCCTGCTCGACGTCGCCTATCACCCGTGGCCGAGCGAACTCGCCGGTCTCTGGGAGTCGCAGGGCCGACTGGCGGTTCCCGGTCTCGCGATGCTGGTGCATCAGGCCGTGGCCCAGATCCGGGTCTTCCTCCGCGGCGATCCGCTGGTGAAGCTCGACGACGAAGAGCGGATCACGGCAGCCATGCTCGACGCGGCCGGCCTCGACGCCACGGGGCAGCTCCTCCCGTAGCACTGCTGCTGCTCGGGCCCGGCCGAACGCGGGTGCCGTCTGTGGGAAGATCGTAATCATGCTCCGTTGGCTCACAGCCGGCGAGTCCCACGGTCAAGAACTCATCGCGATCGTCGAAGGACTCCCGTCCGGTATCCCGGTTACCCTCGATCGACTTCGCGCGGATCTCGCGCGCCGCAAGCTCGGCTACGGCCGGGGGGCGCGGATGAAGTTCGAGCAGGACGAGCTGGCGATGACCGGCGGCGTCGTGCACGGCCGCACCCTCGGCAGCCCGGTCGCCGTGCGCATCGGCAACACCGAGTGGCCGAAGTGGACCGAGGTGATGGGTGTCGATCCGCTCGAGGAAGAGCTGTCCGGCACAGGCCGCAGCGCCCCGCTCACCCGTCCTCGCCCAGGCCACGCCGATCTCGTAGGCATGCAGAAGTACGACTTCGCCGAAGCTCGTCCCATCCTCGAACGCGCGAGCGCCCGCGAGACCGCGGCCCGCGTCGCTCTCGGCGCCATCGCGAAGGCCTTCCTCGAGCAGCTCGGCATCGAGCTCGTGAGCCACACGCTCGCCATCGGGCCGGTGCGCGTGCCCGACGGCGCCCCCCTCCCGCGCCCACGCGACGTCGACGCCCTCGACGCCGATCCGGTGCGGTGCTGGGATGCCGCGACCAGCGCGCTCATGGTGGCCGAGATCGATGACGCGCACAAGGAGGGCGACACCCTCGGCGGCGTGGTCGAGGTGCTGGCCTACGGTCTGCCGCCGGGACTCGGATCGCACGTGCACTGGGACCGCCGGCTCGACTCGCAGCTGGCCGCCGCCCTGATGGGCATCCAGGCCATCAAGGGCGTCGAGGTCGGCGACGGGTTCGAGACCACGCGGCGCCGCGGCTCGGCCGCGCACGACGAGCTCTACCGCGAGGGCGACGAGATCACCCGGTCGAGCGATCGCGCCGGCGGCACCGAGGGAGGCATGTCGACCGGCACCGTGCTGCGCGTGCGGGCCGGGATGAAGCCGATCGCCACCGTTCCTCATGCCCTGCACACCATCGACGTGGCGACGGGGGAGGATGCGGCGGCGCACCACCAGCGTTCCGACGTCTGCGCCGTGCCCGCGGCCGGCGTGGTCGCCGAGGCGATGACCGCGCTCGTGCTCGCGAACGCCGTGCTCGAGAAGTTCGGCGGCGACTCGGTCGGTGAGACCCGGCGCAACCTCGAGTCCTACCTCGCGGCCATCCCCGAGGCCCTCAGGACGGACATCGCCCGCCCGTGACCCTCGTTCTGATCGGCCCGCCCGCCTCCGGAAAATCGCGCATCGGCAAGCGCGTCGCCCGCATCCTCGGTGTGCCGTTCGTCGACACCGACAAGCTCGTCGTCGAGGCGCACGGACCGATCCCCGACATCTTCGAGACCCACGGCGAGCCGCATTTCCGCTCGCTCGAGCGGGCCGAAGTGGCGCGGGCCCTCAGCACCGACGCCGTGGTGTCGTTCGGTGGGGGAGCCGTGCTCGACGCCGACACGCAACGTGATCTGGCGGGCCACAGCGTGGTGCTGCTCACCGTGCAGCCGCATGCCGTGATCGCTCGGCTCGGCAACGGCAAGCGCCCGTTGGTGCCCGACATCGACTCGTGGATCGCACTCTACGAAAGCCGCCGAGACCTCTACGAGCGACTGGCCGATCACACCGTCGACACCACCGACCGGCCCACCGACGTGATCGCGGCCGAGATCGCCGACTGGGCTCGCGCGGAGCACCGCACCCCGAGGCCCACTCGCACCACCCGCCCAACCGAGGAGACCATCCGATGACCGACGACAGCACCGCCATCCCGGTCACCGGCGACACCGCCTACGACATCGTGGTGGGCCGCGGCGTTCTCGATCGTGTGGGCGACGGACTGGGTCCGGGCGTCAAGAAGGTGTTGGTCGTGCATCCGCCGACCCTCGCCGTGCTCGCGGCCGAACTGCGGGAACAGCTGCTCGACCGCTACGAGGTGCTGCTCGCCGAGATCCCGGATGCGGAGGCCGGCAAGCGGGTGGAGGTCGCCGCGTTCTGCTGGCAGGTCATGGGCCAGGCCGACTTCACGCGCACCGACGCTGTGATCGGCTTCGGTGGCGGCGCCGTCACCGACCTCGCCGGGTTCGTGGCCGCCACCTGGCTGCGCGGCGTGACCCTCGTGCAGGTGCCGACCACGCTCCTCGGCATGGTCGACGCCGCGGTGGGCGGCAAGACCGGCATCAACACCAACGAGGGCAAGAATCTCGTCGGCGCCTTCTACCCGCCGAGCATCGTGGTCGCCGACTTGGACCTGCTCACCAGCCTGCCGCGTAACGAGATCCTGGCCGGGTTCGCCGAGGTCGTGAAAGCCGGGTTCATCTCGGAGCCCGAGATCCTCGACATCATCGAAGCCGACGTCGATCGCGCCACCGACCCCACCAGCGACGAGTTCCGACGCCTGATCGAGCTCTCGATCGGGGTCAAGGCGCGCGTGGTGAGCACCGATTTCAAAGAAGCCGGCCTCCGCGAGATCCTGAACTACGGTCACACCCTCGGTCACGCGATCGAACACGCCGAGCGGTACCAGTGGCGGCACGGGGCGGCGGTTTCGGTGGGCATGGTCTACGCGGCGGAACTGTCGCGGCTCACCGGGTCGCTGCCGGACGCCGTGGTCGATCGGCATCGCGACATCCTCACCTCGCTCACGCTGCCGACCAGCTACCCGGCAGGCCGGTGGCAGACCCTCCTGGCCACGATGCAGCGCGACAAGAAGTCGCGCGGCGGTATGCTGCGGTTCATCGTGCTCGACGACATCGCGCGGCCCAGCGTGCTGCAAGGCCCCGAGACGGCGTTGCTGTTCGCCGCCTACCAAGAGATCGCGTCCTGAGGAGCATCGCATGGCATCCGTCCTCGTTCTGAACGGCCCGAATCTCGGCCGCCTCGGCAGCCGCGAACCGGACGTCTACGGCTCGCAAGATCTCGCGTCACTCGAGAAGCTCCTCGTCGCCGAGGCCGACGGGCGGGTCGAGATCGATCTGCGGCAGACCAACGACGAGGCGGAGTTGATCGCCTGGCTCTACGAAGCCGTCGATACCGGAACCCCGGTCATCCTGAACCCCGCCGCGTTCACGCACTACTCCTATGCGCTGCGGGATGCCGCCGCGCTGGTCACCAAGGCGGGCGTTCCGCTGATCGAGGTGCACATCTCGAACCCGCACGCCCGGGAGACCTTCCGGCACACCAGCGTGATCTCGGGAGTGGCTTCGGGAGTGATCGCCGGATTCGGGTTCGGGTCGTACCGGCTCGCTCTTCGGGGCATCCTCGACGCCTGAGCTACACTCTTTCAGGACCGAAACGCCGGTCGCACCTCAAGACTTCGAACGGATCACCTCTTTCATGGCTTCAACGAACGACATCAAGAACGGCACCGTGCTGAGCATCGACGGTCAGCTCTGGAACGTCATCGAGTTCCAGCACGTCAAGCCGGGCAAAGGCGGCGCGTTCGTGCGCACCAAGATCAAGAACGTGATGACCGGCAAGGTCGTCGACCGCACGTTCAACGCGGGCGCCAAGATCGACACGGCCAACGTCGACCGTCGCGACTACCAGTACCTCTACAAAGACGGTGACTCCTTCGTGTTCATGGACACGAGCGACTACGACCAGATCACGCTGCCGGCCGCCATCGTGGGCGAAGCGGCGAACTTCCTGCTCGAGCAGCAGACCGCCACGATCGCCCTCAGCGAGGGCGAGCCGCTCTACGTCGAGCTGCCCGCATCCGTGACCCTCGAGATCACCTACACCGAGCCGGGCCTCCAGGGCGACCGTTCAACCGGCGGCACCAAGCCGGCGACGGTCGAGACCGGATACCAGATCCAGGTTCCGCTGTTCCTCGAGATCGGCACCAAGGTCAAGGTCGACACCCGCACGGGCGACTACCTCGGCCGCGTCAACTAGGCGCGGGCGTTGAGCGCACGCACGAAGGCACGCAAGCGCGCCCTCGACATCTTGTACGCCGCCGACGTGCGGCAGATCCCGATCACCGAATCGCTGGCATCGGAGGCGACGCGAGCCGCCTCGGAGCCCGACCGGCAGAACTCGTGGCTCTATGCGCGCGAGATCGTCGACGGAGTGGTGGAGCACTTCTCCGAGATCGACGAGACCATCCAGAGCTACTCGCAGGGCTGGACCATCGCACGCATGCCCACGATCGACCGGGCGCTTCTGCGCATCGCGATCTGGGAGATCCTCTACAACGACGAGGTGCCGGCTTCGGTCGCGATCTCTGAGGCGGTCGAGGCGGCGAAGACCCTCTCTACGGAGGACTCCTCGAGCTTCGTGAACGGTGTCTTGGGCAAGGTCGCCGAGTCGGCCTGACACGCGCCGTCATCGGAGCCTGGATCTTTCTGATCCTTCCGGTGGCCGACCGCGCGTGCGGGGTTCGCTCGAGTGGAGTGAAACGCCGTTGATCCGGTGGCGTCGCCGACTGTGATCGGCTGGTCGTCGACGACGTTCCTGGCTGTGCGTGCCGTGATCGCCGACATCGTCGTGGCATGCGGCTCACCGTGCGCGGCTGGCGTCGAGCGCGCGTGGCGTCGAGGCACGGGCGCCCAGGTCAGCGAGGCGCCCAGCGCACCATGCGTAACAGAGGAAGACCGCGGGCGCGGATGCGGATGCGGATGCTCGCATTACCGTGCGCGTGCACTCGTACTGCCCAGCGCGGTGGCGGGGTCGAACAGCGCGTGCCGCGATGGCCGCGCGCTCGTTGTGGAGCGGCCGGTCGCGAGGCGTCTCGAGGCGGTGTGCCGGCGTCATACTTCGGTTCAGCCGCTGGGGGCGCGTGGGGGTGCGGTGTGGTGGTGGCGGCCGTGGGGGCTGCGCCAGTTGAGGTGGCGTGGCCGGTCGGGGTCGGGCTTGACGGTCCAGCCGGTGTCGTGTTTGAGGTGGTGGTGGCGGGAGCAGAGGTAGGTGAGGTTCTCAGCGGTGGTGGCGCCTCCGTGGGCCCAGTCGTGGGTGTGGTCGAGTTCGCAGCGGTTGGCGCGGCGTCCGCAGCCGGGGAATCGGCAGGTCTGGTCGATCGCAGCGAGCACCAACCGCAGCTCGGGTGAAGCGCTGTACCGGTCGCGCCCGGCCTCATCGTGTCCGTCGGCGCCGGTCGTGGGGAGGGCGGCACCGCCGCCGCCGGTGGGGCGGGCGGCGCTGCTGGGGCGGGTGGCGTCGGTGGTGGGGTGGGTGGCTGCGTCGCGCGTGGGCAGGTGGTCGGCGGTGGCGCGGCCCCAGTGTCGGGTGACCATTGTCGGTTCCCCCGTGACCGGGTGGGTCAGGACCCGGAGGAAGGTGGGGGCGGTGGCCGCGATCTGTCGGGCGGTGTCGGCGTCGATCGGGCCGTAACCGTGCAATTCGCCCGGTTCGTCGGAGGCTCCCGCGACGGTTGCCGCCGGCACGGTCACGAGAACGGCCGCGGTGATGGACGCGGGTCGGGCCGGGTTGTCGGGGGTGAGGATCAGTCGGGTGAGGGCGTCGGCGCGGCGTTGCGGGTGGGTGCGTGGGTCGGTGTCGGAGCGTTCGGCGCGGGCGATCTTGTCGAGCAGGTCGTCGATCGCGACCGCGTCGACCGCGGGCAGGTGGTGGGTGAGGGTCGCCATTCCGTCGCACTCGGGCGAGAGCCACACGCTCCGCTCCTCCCGCGCCTGCCTATTGCGCACGACGATGGATTCGGGGTGGGCGGTTTCGCGCATCCGGCGGGCCTTCTCGGCGAAACGGTGCGCCGGCGACACGGCCGCCTCGACGAGCAGCCGGGCTTCGAACTCCGGTCGGGCGTCCGCGGGCAGGGTGCAGGCGTGGGCGACGAGGTGCCGGGTGTGTAGCGCCGACACGCGGCCGTTTTCGAGGGCGGCGAGGGTGGTCGGGTAGTCGCGCACGAGCTGCTCGGCCTCGTTCATCAGCCGCGCCACGGTGCGCTCCGACCGCAATGTCGCAGTGGCGATCTCGACCGCCACGAGTGTGCGTTCACCGTCCCGCGCGGCCGAGAAATCCCGGCCGACCGGCGACACCAACCCGGCCCGCTCGTCAGCGATCACCGCCGCCGCGGCCAGGCCCCGGGCCCGCCGCGCATCCAACCCGGCCGTCAGGAGGTCGACCTCGCGGAGCTCGTCGATGACGGCATCGAGGCGGGCGTCGAGCTCCTCGGTGCGGGCCACGAACAAACTCTTCATGAGAATAATTCAAGCATGAGCCACTGACACTCGACCTGCCACGCCGATCTGCTGCCGCGCGCTGCGCGCTTGCCCGAAATGGACCGTGGCCGGGACGAACAGATGGATCGGCAAGCGCGCAGCGCGCGGCAGCCCGTGATGGCTGGTGTAAGGCGCTGCCGCTGGTAGGGTGGACGACGGTAACAACAGACATCCTTTAAGTCCGTCCGAGAGGCGGGGAAGGAGGTCGGTCGCATGGCGCGCACAGTGCTGCAGCAGGCTGACATAGCCCGGGCGTTGACTCGGATCTCGCACGAGATCCTGGAGTCCAACCGGGGGGCGAACGATCTGGTGATCCTCGGCATCCCGACCCGCGGGGTGATCCTCGCCGATCGGATCGGCCGCATCATCGCCGACATCGAACCGGGAACCGACCCCGGTGCGATCGTGGGCTCCCTCGACATCACGATGTACCGCGACGACCTCGCGAAGCATCCCACCCGCACCCCGAGCCCCACGCAGGTGCCGCGGCAGGGGATCGACGGCAAGACGGTGGTGCTCGTCGACGACGTGCTCTACTCGGGCCGCACCATCCGGGCCGCCCTCGACGCCCTGAACGACCTCGGCCGCCCCCGCGTCGTGCGGCTCGCGACCCTCGTCGACCGCGGTCACCGGGATCTGCCGATCCGTGCCGACTTCGTGGGCAAGAACCTGCCCACCTCGCGGGAGGAGCGCATCAACGTGCGGCTGGCCGAGATCGACGGCACCGAGGAAGTCAGCATCGAAGAGGCGGCGGGCGAGCGATGAGACACCTCCTCAGCACCAAAGACCTCAGCCGCGACGAGGCGATCCAGATTCTCGACATCGCCGAGGACATGGCGGATGTGCAGAACCGCGAGGTCAAGAAGCTCCCGACCCTCCGAGGCAAGACGGTGGTGAATCTCTTCTTCGAAGACTCCACCCGCACCCGCATCTCCTTCGAAGCCGCCGCCAAACGGCTCTCGGCCGACGTCATCAACTTCTCGGCGAAGGGCTCCAGCGTCTCGAAGGGCGAGAGCCTGAAAGACACCGCGCAGACCCTCGCTGCCATGGGCGCCGACGGCGTGGTCATCCGCCACTCCGCCTCGGGCGCCCCGCAGGTGCTGGCGCAGAGCGACTGGATCGACGCGGGCGTGGTGAACGCCGGCGACGGCACGCACGAGCACCCCACCCAGGCCCTGCTCGACGCCTTCACGATGCGCCGGCGCCTGCACGGCGACGCCGCCCGCGGCAAGGCTCTCGACGGGGTGAGCGTCGTGATCGTGGGCGACATCCTGCACTCCCGTGTCGCCCGCTCGAACCTCTGGCTCCTCCGAACCCTGGGGGCCACCGTCACCTTCGTGGCCCCGGCGACTCTCGTGCCCGTAGGCATCGACACCTGGCCGGCCGATGTCAGCTTCGACCTCGACGCCACCCTCGCGCTCACGCAACCCGACGTGGTGATGATGCTGCGCATCCAGAGCGAGCGGATGAACGCCGCCTACTTCCCGAGCGCGCGCGAGTACGCCCGGCAGTGGGGCCTCGACGACGAGCGCTTGGCGCGGCTCCGCCCGGATAGCATTGTCATGCACCCCGGACCGATGAATCGCGGTCTGGAGATCTCGGCCGGTGCGGCCGACTCCGCGCAGTCGACAGTTCTCGAACAGGTCGCGAACGGGGTGTCCATCCGGATGGCGGTCCTCTACCTGCTGCTCTCCGGCGAACGAGAGGCCCAGGCATGAGCACCACGTATCTGCTGAAGGGCGCAACCCTCCCCGACGGCTCCGGGGCCGACATCCTGATCGCCGACGGCCGCATCGTCTCCACCACCCGGGGAACGGATGCGGCGGGTGCAGTCGTCGTCGACGCCGCCGGACTGGTGGCCCTCCCGGGCCTCGTCGACCTGCACACCCACCTCCGCGAACCCGGCTTCGAGCAGAGCGAGACGGTGCTCACCGGCACCCGCGCCGCCGCGGCCGGTGGCTTCACGAGCGTGTTCGCGATGGCCAACACGATGCCCGTCTCCGACACCGCCGGCGTGGTGGAGCAGGTGCAGTCGCTCGGCGACGCGGCCGGCTACGCCACGGTGCGGCCGATCGGCGCCGTCACGATCGGCCTCGCGGGCGAACGCCTGAGCGAGATCGGCGCCATGGCGCAGTCCCGCGCCGCGGTGCGGGTGTTCTCCGACGACGGCAAGTGCGTGCACGACTCGCTGCTCATGCGCCGCGCGCTCGAATACGTGAAGACCTTCGACGGCGTCATCGCGCAGCACGCGCAAGATCCGCGGCTCACCGAGAACGCCCAGATGAACGAGGGCGCACTCTCCTCCGAGCTCGGCCTGAAGGGCTGGCCCGCCGTGGCCGAGGAGTCGATCATCGCCCGCGACGTGCTGCTGGCCGAGCACGTCGGCGCGCGCCTGCACGTCTGCCACCTGTCGACGGCCGGGTCGGTCGACGTCATCCGCTGGGCGAAGGCACGCGGCATCCAGGTCACCGCCGAAGCGACCCCGCACCACCTCCTGCTCACCGAAGACCTCATCCGCAGCTACGACGCGCGCTACAAGGTGAACCCGCCGTTGCGCCGCGACGAAGACGTGCAGGCGTTGCGCGAAGGGGTCGCCGACGGCACCATCGACATCGTCGCCACCGACCACGCACCGCACCCACGGGAGTCGAAGGAGAGCGAGTGGGATGCCGCGTCATTCGGCATGGTGGGCCTCGAGTCCGCCCTTCCCGTGGTGCAGACCGCCCTCGTCGACACCGGTCTTCTCGGCTGGAACGACGTGGCCCGTGTGCTGTCCACCACCCCCGCCCGGATCGGCCGCCTGAACGGCCACAGCCACTCCTTCGAGGAGGGCGCGCCCGCGAACATCACCCTCGTCGACCCGGCCGATCGCAGCAGCTTCACGCTCGACCGCCTGGCGGGCAAGAGCCAGAACACGCCGTTCGATGGCGTGACGCTCTCCGGCCGCGTGCGCTGGACCTTCCACCACGGCTTCCCGACGCTCCGCGACGGCGAGCTGGCCCCGGTCGAGGAGGCGGCGGAGCATGCGCGCGATCTCGCCTTCGGCCTCGCCCGAGAGGGGGTGCCGGCCCGTGGCTAGAATTCTGCCCGCTGTGCTCGTCACGGCCTTCCTCCTGCTGCTGCTCGTCGCCATGTTCTGGGCCTGGCGGGCCCGCAAGAAGCGTCAATCCGCGTTCCAGAACCCCCTCGACGCCCCGGCGGCGGATGAACGTGGTGCCGAACTCGGCAGCGCCTCCGTGCTCTACGTGGCCACCACCACCGCCGGCGAACCGCTCGACCGGCTCACCATCCCCGGGCTCGCCTTCCGCGGTCGCGGCGTGGTCACGGTGTTCGAGCAGGGCGTGTCGCTCACCATTCCCGGCGAGCCGGAGACCTTCATCCCGCGCGAGCGCCTCCGCTCGGTGGGCACCTCGACCTGGGCCATCGACCGCGTGGTCGAGACCGGCGGCCTGGTGCGCTTCGACTGGACGTACCCGGCCGAGAGCAGCCCCGTCGACGTCGAGAGCTACGTGCGCGCGATCGAGCTGGGCGACGCCGCCCGTCTCATCGACGCTACGGATTCGATCATCCCGATTTCCGATAACCCGCTCCACCCGCAACAGGAAGGACCCTCGTCGTGATCTCAACCGAACCCGCCGTGCTCGTGCTGGAAGACGGTCGACGCTACGAAGGCCGCGCCTACGGAGCCCGCGGCCGCACCCTCGGCGAAGCCGTCTTCGCCACCGGGATGACCGGCTACCAGGAGACCCTGACCGATCCGAGCTACGCCGGCCAGATCGTGATGCAGACCGCCCCGCACATCGGCAACACCGGAGTGAACGACACCGACAAGGAGTCGTCGAAGATCTGGGTGGCCGGCTACGTGGTGCGCGACCCCTCCCGGGTGGTGTCGAACTTCCGTGCGCAGCGGAGCCTCGACGACGACCTCGTCAGCGACGGCGTCGTGGGCATCTCGGGCATCGACACCCGTGCGGTGACCCGGCACATCCGTTCCTTCGGCGCGATGCGCGCCGGCATCTTCTCGGGTGCCGACTACGAGCTGAGTCAGACCGAACAACTCGGTGCGGTGCGCTCGGGCGCCGAGATGGCGGGGCAGAAGCTCTCGTCGATCGTGTCGACCCATGAGCGCTACCAGGTTCCGGCGGTGGGGGAGCGGATCGGCTCCGTGGCCGTGCTCGACCTCGGGGTGAAGACCTCCACGCTCAACTACCTGGCCGAGCGGGGTTTCGACGTGGAGGTGCTGCCGGAGTCGGTCACGGCCGACGAGGTGCGTGCGCTCGCGCCCGACGCGCTCTTCTACTCCAACGGCCCCGGCGACCCCGAGGCATCCGAAAGCCACGTCGAGTTGCTGCAGGATGTCCTCCGCGGTGGCACTCCCTACTTCGGCATCTGCTTCGGCAACCAGCTGCTCGGCCGTGCGCTCGGCTTCGGAACCTACAAGCTGCCCTTCGGCCACCGCGGCATCAACCAGCCGGTGCTCGACCGCACCACCGGCCGGGTGGAGATCACCAGCCAGAACCACGGATTCGCCGTCGACGCCCCGCGCGAGGGTGTCGTCGACTCGCCGGCCGGTTTCGGCCGGGTCGAAGTGAGCCACGTGAGCCTCAACGACGACGTGGTGGAGGGCATCCGCTGCCTCGACATCGACGCCTTCTCGGTGCAGTACCACCCGGAGGCGGCGGCCGGTCCGCACGACTCCATGTACTTGTTCGACCGCTTCCGCGACATGATCCTGGCGAAGAAGAGCGCGGCCCTCGGGGCCGACACGAACTTCGTCGAGGCGCCCTCTGAAGGAGACCACGAGTAATGCCACGCAGAGAAGACATCCAGAGTGTTCTCGTCATCGGCTCCGGCCCGATCGTCATCGGCCAGGCCTGCGAGTTCGACTACTCGGGTACCCAAGCCTGTCGCGTGCTGCGCGAGGAGGGCGTGCGCGTCATCCTGGTGAACTCCAACCCGGCCACCATCATGACCGACCCCGACTTCGCCGACGCCACCTACGTGGAGCCCATCACCTGGCAGGTCATCGAGTCGATCATCGCCAAGGAGAAGCCGGATGCGATCCTGCCGACCCTGGGCGGCCAGACGGCGCTCAACGCGGCCATCCAGCTGCACGAGCACGGCATCCTCGAGAAGTACGGCGTGGAACTCATCGGCGCCAACTTCGAGGCGATCAACAAGGGCGAAGACCGCCAGATCTTCAAGCAGCTCGTGATCGACGCCGGCGCCGAAGTGGCCCGGTCGCACATCGCGCACACGGTCGAGGAGGCCGTCGGGTTCGCCGAAGACCTCGGCTACCCGCTCGTCGTGCGCCCCTCCTTCACCATGGGCGGTCTCGGTTCGGGCTTCGCCTACACCGTCGAGGAGCTGCGCCGCATCGTCGGCGACGGCCTGCACCAGAGCCCCACCACCGAGGTGCTGCTCGAGGAGTCGATCCTCGGCTGGAAGGAATACGAGCTCGAACTCATGCGCGACACGGCCGACAACACGGTCGTGGTGTGCTCGATCGAGAACGTCGACCCGGTCGGCGTGCACACCGGCGACTCGATCACCGTGGCCCCGGCCTTGACACTGACCGATCGCGAATACCAGCGGATGCGCGACATCGGCATCGACATCATCCGTGCCGTCGGCGTCGACACCGGCGGCTGCAACATCCAGTTCGCGGTCGACCCGGCCAACGGCCGCATCATCGTGATCGAGATGAACCCGCGCGTCTCCCGGTCGAGCGCCCTCGCCTCGAAGGCCACCGGGTTCCCGATCGCCAAGATCGCCGCGAAGCTGGCCATCGGCTACCGGCTGGACGAGATCCCGAACGACATCACGAAGGTGACCCCGGCATCCTTCGAGCCCACCCTCGACTACGTCGTGGTGAAGGTGCCCCGCTTCGCCTTCGAGAAGTTCCCGGCCGCCGACCCCACCCTCACCACCACCATGAAGTCGGTGGGCGAGGCGATGGCGATCGGCCGCAACTTCTCACAGGCGCTGCAGAAGGCACTGCGCTCGCTCGAGAAGCGCGGCTCGTCGTTCCACTGGGAGCCGCTCAGCACCTCGAAAGACGAGCTGCTCGCCATCGCCGCGGTGCCGACCGACGGCCGCATCGTGACCGTGCAGCAGGCCCTCCGCGCCGGTGCCACGATCGAGGAGGTCTTCGAGGCCACCAAGATCGATCCCTGGTTCCTCGACCAGATCGTGCTGATCAACGAGGTGGCCGAGGCCATCCACGCCTCGGAGAACGCCGACACGGCCATGTTCACGCTGGCCAAGGAGCACGGCTTCTCGGATGCCCAGATCGCGTCGCTGCGCGGCTTCGGCGAGAAGGAGGTGCGCGAGGTGCGGCACATCCTCGGCATCCGTCCCGTCTACAAGACTGTCGACACCTGCGCGGGGGAGTTCCCGGCGCTCACGCCCTACCACTACTCCAGCTACGACCTCGAGACCGAGGTGGAGCCCTCGGATCGCCGCAAGGTCGTCATCCTGGGCTCGGGCCCGAACCGCATCGGCCAGGGAGTGGAGTTCGACTACTCCTGCGTACATGCCTCGTTCGCGCTGTCGGATGCCGGCTTCGAGACCATCATGATCAACTGCAACCCGGAGACGGTCTCCACCGACTACGACACCTCCGACCGCCTCTACTTCGAGCCGCTCACGCTCGAAGACGTGCTGGAGGTCATCCACGCCGAGCAGCAGTCGGGCGAGCTCGTGGGCGTCGTCGTGCAGCTCGGCGGGCAGACCGCTCTGGGACTCGCGAAGGGGCTCGAGGAGGCCGGTGTGCCGATCCTCGGAACCACTCCGGATGCGATCGACCTGGCCGAGGAGCGCGGACTGTTCTCCGGCATCCTCGACGCCGCCGGCATCCTGGCGCCGAAGAACGGCACCGCCACCGACTACGAGACCGCCGTCGTGGTGGCCGAGGAGATCGGCTTCCCGGTGCTCGTGCGCCCCTCCTACGTGCTGGGCGGGCGCGGGATGGAGATCGTCTACGACACCCCGTCCCTCGCCGACTACTTCGAGCGGATCGCCGGCCAGGGCATGGTGGGCACCGCCAACCCGCTGCTGGTCGACCGCTTCCTCGACGACGCGATCGAGATCGACGTCGACGCGCTCTATGACGGCCACCAGCTCTACATCGGCGGCATCATGGAGCACCTCGAGGAGGCCGGCATCCACTCGGGCGACTCCAGCTGCACGCTGCCGCCCGTGACCCTCGGCCGCGACCAGATCAACCACGTGCGCGACGCGACGCTCGCGATCGCCCAGGGGATCGGTGTGCGGGGCCTGCTGAACGTGCAGTTCGCGATCGGTGCGGGCATCCTCTACGTGCTCGAGGCGAACCCGCGGGCTTCACGCACCGTGCCGTTCGTGTCGAAGGCGCTCGGCATCCCGCTCGCCAAGGCCGCCTCGCGCATCATGGTGGGCTCGACCATCGACGAGCTGAAGACCGAGGGCATGCTCCCGGTGCAGGACGGCTCGATCGTGCCGCTCGACTCGCCGGTCGCCGTGAAGGAGGCCGTGCTGCCGTTCAAGCGCTTCCGCACCAAGGAGGGCCTGATCGTCGATTCGGTGCTTGGGCCTGAGATGCGCTCGACCGGTGAGGTCATGGGCATCGACCGCGACTTCCCGCGCGCTTTCGCGAAGAGCCAGGAGGCCGCATACGGCGGCATGCCGACGAGTGGAACCGTGTTCGTCTCGGTCTCCGACCGCGACAAGCGGGCCATCGTGCTGCCGGTGCTGCGCCTGCAGCAGCTCGGCTTCGAGATCCTCGCCACGAGCGGAACCGCCGAAGTGCTGAACCGCAACGGCATCCACGCCCGCCTGGTCACGAAGTACTCCGAGGGCAAGGACGGCGACGGGGAGACCGTCGTCGACCTGATCAACGCCGGCAAGGTGGACATCGTGATCAACACGCCTTCGGGTCGGTCGGCGCGGGCCGACGGTTACGAGATCCGCGCCGCCGCGGTGGCGGCGGACAAGCCGTTGTTCACGACGATCGCACAGCTCGGTGCAGCCGTGGCGTCCTTCGACGCCTTGTCCGAGGGCTTCGATGTGACGTCGCTGCAGGAGTACGCGATCGCCCGGAGCGCCCGGGGATGACCGGAGCGCAGAAGAGTTCGACATTCGGCGCACGACTCGACGCGTCCATCGTGGCGAACGGGCGGCTCTGTGTGGGCATCGACCCGCATCCGTACCTCCTCGATTCCTGGGGGCTGCCGTCGAGCGCTGACGGAGCGCGCCGCTTCGGACTCGCCGTCATCGATGCCGCTGCCGGCCGAGTCGGCGTCGTGAAGCCTCAGGTCGCGTTCTTCGAGGCCTACGGGTCGGCCGGGTTCGCCGCCCTCGAGGAGGTGCTGGCTGCCGCCCGCGCGGCCGGACTCCTCGTGATCGGCGACGCGAAGCGCGGCGACATCGGCTCCACCAACGACGGCTACGCGAATGCCTGGCTCGAGCCCGGCTCACCGCTCGAGGTCGACGCCCTCACCGTGACCGCCTTCACCGGCGTCGGCGCGCTCGGCGGCCTGTTCGACCGGGCCGAGGCGAACGGCAAGGGCGTGTTCGTGCTGAGTGCGACCTCGAATCCCGAGTCGCGCGTGCTGCAGACGGCGCGAACGGATGCCGGCGCCACCGTCTCGCGGCTCGTCGCCGATGAGGTGGCCGCCCGCAACACCGACCGCACCCGTCTCGGCGACTTCGGTGTGGTGCTCGGCGCCACGAAGCGTCTCGACGACTACGGCTTCACGAACGACGCCGTGCGTGCGCTCTCCACCACGCCGGTGCTCGCACCGGGCTTCGGTTTCCAGGGCGCCGAGTTCTCGCAGCTGACCAGCGTGTTCGGCCCGCTCGCGCCGAACGTGCTCGTGGCGGTGTCGCGCTCGATCCTGCAGCACGGCGCATCCGGTCTCGCCGACGCCATCGACATCGACGTGGCGCACCTGGCTGGGGTGGCTCGATGAAGCCGCCCGAGGTCGACCGGGTCGCCGCCTCTCGTGCCGCGGTCGCGGCGCGGCGGGCCCGCGCCTCGGTGAAGCGTGCCGTGAACGAGCGGCGGCTGAGCGCCGTCGCCGTGCTCGACACCGCGCTGTCCTCCACCGAGAGCGTCGAGGCGACGATGCGGGTGCGCGACCTTCTGCTGAGCATCCCCGGCCTCGGACCGGTGCGGGTCGACCGCGTGATGGAGCGGCTCGAGATCGCCGCCTCGAAACGGCTCTCGGGCCTCGGGGTGCACCAGCAGCAGCGGCTGCGGGAGTTCCTGCTGAAGCGGGCGCCACGGGTGGAGCAACCCGAGCAGAGCCGCCTCGTCGTGCTCGCCGGCCCGACCGCCGTGGGCAAAGGCACCGTCTCCACCTACATCCGGGAGAACTACCCCGAGGTGCTGCTCTCGGTCTCGGCCACCACCCGCGCTCCGCGGCCAGGTGAGATCGACGGCGTGAGCTACTACTTCATCGACGACGACGAGTTCGATCGGATGATCGCCGCCGGCGAATTCCTCGAGTGGGCCGTGGTGCACAACAAGTCGCGCTACGGCACGCCGCGCACGCCGATCGACGAGGCGCTCGGCGCCGGGCGCAGCGTGCTGCTCGAGATCGACATCCAGGGCGCCCGTCAGGTGAAGACCGCGATGCCCGAGGCGATGCTGGTGTTCTTGCTGCCGCCCACCTGGGAGGAATTGGTGCGCCGGCTGATCGGCCGTGGCACCGAATCGCTCGAGGAGCAGGAGCGCCGGCTCACCACCGCACGGGTCGAATTGGCGGCTCAGGACGAGTTCGATCACCGCGTCGTGAACCGGGATGTGCGGGCAGCGGCGGCGGAGGTCGTAGAATTGATGCAGATTCAGAAGGCGATCGACCTTCACGGCAAGGAGTAACCACACAATGGCCACCAACAAGCTCGGCATCATCGACCCGCCCATCGACGAACTTCTCTCGAAGGTCGACTCGAAGTACGCCCTCGTGATCTTCGCATCCAAGCGGGCCCGCCAGATCAACGACTACTACGCCGACCTGCACGAAGGCAGCCTGTTCGACAACGTCGGACCGCTCGTCGACTCCACCATCGACGACAAGCCGCTCTCGGTCGCCATGCACGAGATCAACGAGGACAAGCTCGTCGTCAAGCCTGCAGCGCCGATCGAGTAGAGCCTCCGGGCCGATCAGCACCGCACACGCAGTCAATTGAACATCGTCGTCGGAATCACGGGTGGCATCGCGGCCTACAAGGCCGTCAATGTCATCCGTGGTCTCGTTCTGGCCGGTCACGACGTGCACGTGGTGGCGACCGACGCCGCATTGCGCTTCGTCGGCCGGCCGACACTCGAGGCCATCTCCCGCAACACCGTGAACACCGATCTCTACGAGGCGGTGGCCGAGGTGCGGCACGTCGCCATCGGGCAGGCGGCCGATCTCATCGTGATCGCCCCGGCGACGGCGAACACCATCGCCAAGCTCGCGGCCGGTCTCGCCGACGACCTCCTCGGCAACACGGTCCTGGCCTCGAAGGCCCCGCTCGTCATCGCCCCCGCGATGCACACCGAGATGTGGCAGAACCCGGCGACGGTGGCGAACATCAGCACCCTCCGCTCGCGTGGGGTGCATCTCATCGGACCGGTGAGCGGGCAGCTCACCGGAAAAGACGCGGGGCCTGGGCGGATGGCCGAGCCCGACGACATCGTGCGCGGGGCGCTGACCGTCGCGGAGTCCGCATCCGGTGTTCCTTCTCCCGCGCGTGACCTCGAAGGCCGTTCGGTGCTCGTCACGGCCGGTGGAACCCGGGAGCCGCTCGACCCGGTGCGGTACATCGGCAACCGCTCCAGCGGTCGCCAGGGCATCGCCATCGCCCGGGCCGCCCGGGCCCGCGGTGCGCGGGTGACCCTGATCGCCGCGCACGTGGAGGTCGACCTGCCCACGGGCATCGACGTCGTGCGCGTGGAGACCACTGCCGAGCTGCTCGAGGCGGCCACCACGGCGGCACCCTCGCACGACCTCGTGATCATGGCGGCCGCCGTGGCCGACTACCGGCCCGTCACCGTCTCCGACGACAAGATCAAGAAGGCCTCGACGGGAGAGCACCTCACGCTCGAACTCGTGCAGAATCCCGACATCCTGGCCACTCTCTCGCACGCCGAACGGAACGGCCGGCTCATCGTGGGGTTCGCCGCGGAGACCGCGACCGACCGCGACGACCTGATCCGGCTCGGCCGCGAGAAGATCGCCCGCAAGGGCTGCGACTTCCTCGTGGTCAACGGGGTCGGCTGGACCACCGGTTTCGCGCAGGACGACAACACCGTCACGGTGCTCGACGCATCCGGCGCTATAGTTTTCGAGGCATCGGGCAGCAAAACGTCGGTGGCCGATGACATCCTCGGAGTGTTCGCCACCGTCCTAACAGGAGCAGAATGACCTCTCTTCGCCTTTTCACATCCGAATCCGTCACCGAGGGTCACCCCGACAAGATCTGCGACCAGATCTCCGACAGCATCCTCGACGCCCTCCTCACGGTCGATCCGCATTCCCGGGTCGCCGTGGAGACGCTCGTCACCACGGGCCTCGTGCACGTGGCCGGCGAGGTGACGACGAAGGGGTACGTCGAGATCCCCGCGATCGTGCGGGAGAAGATCACGTCGATCGGCTACACCTCCTCCGACGTCTGGTTCGACGGCCGCTCCTGCGGCGTCTCGGTGTCGATCGGCGGGCAGTCGCCCGACATCGCGCAGGGCGTCGACAACGCGTTCGAGACCCGTGAGGGCTCCTCCGTCGACGAGGTCGACCGGCAGGGCGCGGGCGATCAGGGCATCATGTTCGGCTATGCCACCACCGAGACCCCGCAGCTCATGCCGCTGCCGATCTGGCTGGCGCACCGGCTCTCCGAACGGCTCGCCGCCGTGCGCAAGGAGGGGGTTCTCGACTACCTCCGGCCCGACGGCAAGACGCAGGTGACCATCGGCTACGACGGCGTCGTGCCGAAGTCGGTCGACACCGTCGTGCTCTCCACGCAGCATTCGCCGAAGGTGGGGCTCGACCAGTTGCGGCACGACGTCGAGGCCACCGTCATCCGTCCCGTGCTCGACGCGGCCGAAGAAGGCGGGCTGAAGCTCGACTCCTCCGACGTGCGGGTGCTGATCAACCCGACGGGCATCTTCGAGATCGGCGGGCCGCAGGGCGATGCCGGACTCACCGGGCGCAAGATCATCGTCGACACCTACGGCGGGGCCTCGCGCCACGGCGGCGGCGCATTCAGCGGCAAAGACCCGTCGAAGGTCGACCGCTCGGCCGCCTACGCGATGCGCTGGGTGGCGAAGAACGCCGTGGCCGCCGGGCTCGCCTCGCGGCTCGAAGTGCAGATCGCCTACGCCATCGGCAAGGCGGCACCGGTCGGGTTCTACGTCGAGAGCTTCGGCACCGGCGTCGTCTCCGACGAGGTGATCACCGACGCGTTGCGCAGTGTCTTCGACCTGCGGCCGGCCGCGATCATCGAGGACCTCGACCTTCTGCGACCGATCTACGCCCGCACCGCGACCTACGGCCACTTCGGTCGCGAGCTGCCGGAGTTCACCTGGGAGCGCCTCGATCGGGTCGAGGAGATCCGCGCCGCCGCAGGCCTGTAACCGTGGCCGGCGAGGGCGCGCCGGGCGAACAGGTCCCGGACGGCACGGCTCGGGTGGCGCGGGTCATGCTCGAGTCGCCTTTGCCTCAGCTCGACCGGTTGTTCGACTACCTCGTGCCCGCCCCGCTGGCGACCGACGCGCGCCCCGGCGTGCGGGTCAAGGTGCCGTTGCGTTCGGCCGGGCGCACCGCACGCGGATACATCGTCGAGCTCTCCGATCTCGCTGCGCGGGGTGACTACGGCGGGTCGCTGAGCGAGATCGACGAGATCGTCTCGCCGTTGCCCGTGCTCGCCCCCGAGGTGTGGGCCCTCGCGCGAAGGCTCGCCGATCGCGCTGCCGGGAGCGCCTGCGACATCGTGCGGCTGGCGATCCCCCCGCGCTTCGTGCGGGTGGAGAAGGCGTTCATCGCGCGGCAGGGCGGAGTGTCGGCGGCGGCGGGTGTGGCCGGTGGTGCGGACTCGGCCGGGGGTGCGGACTCAGCCGGTGGTGCGGCATCCGTCGACCCCGTCGCATCCGTCGTTCCCGGCTCTCTGGTCGGTTTCGACCTCACGGGGTACTCGGCGTCGGACGCCGCCCATCTTGCCGCGCCGGGCGCTCGAGCCGCGATCGACGCCCTGGCCACGGTGGTGCCGGTGCAGACCGCCGACGGCATCGACCACACGGTCGGGCACTGGGCGCTGACCGTGGCGGAACTCGCCGCCGCTGTCTTCCGCGGCGGGGAGTCGGTGATCGTGGCGGTGCCCGACTACCGCGACCAGATCTCGCTCGAGCAGGCGTTGTCGCACCTCGGCGTGGGCAACGCGGTGGTACCGCTCGACGCCCGCCAGGCCCGCAACGACCGCTACGCGCACTTCCTCACCGCGCTGGATGGCGCACCGCACATCGTGGTGGGCAACCGCTCGAGCATCTACGCACCGGTGTCGCGGCTCGGCCTCGTCGTGATCTGGGACGAGGGGGATTCGCTGCAGAGCGAGCCCCACGCACCCTATGTACACGTGCGCGACGCGGCCCTCGTGCGCCAGGAGCAGTCCGGCTGCCGACTCGTCTTCGTCGCGCATTCGCGCAGCACCGAGGTGGAGCGTCTGGTCGAGCTCGGCTTCCTGCACCAGGTCTTCCCGGCGCCCCGTTACCTTCCGCGCGTCGTTCCGACGGCGGAGCAGGACGACGCGGATGCCCCGCAGAACGCCGCGCGCATCCCCTCCGCCGCGTGGCAGGTGGCGCGCAAGGGCCTGGAGTCGGGTCCCGTTCTCGTGCAGGTGGCGCGGCCCGGGTACGCGCCGGTGCTGGCCTGCCAGACCTGCAACGCCCCGGCGGCCTGCACGGTGTGCGGCGGGCCGCTGCACGTCGGGCGCGCCGGGCAACGACCGTCGTGCACCCTCTGCGGGGCGATCGCGGCCAACTGGACCTGCTCGCACTGCCAGGGCACCACCTACCGCTTCGCCTCGATCGGGGCCGGGCGCACGGCCGACGAACTGGGCCGTGCCTTCCCGGGTGTGCGGGTGATCGTCTCCGACGGCGAGCGCACCGTGCTCACGGTCGACGCCCGCCCCGCTCTCGTCGTGGCGACCCGCGGGGCCGAGCCCATCGCATCCGGTGGCTATCGAGCGGTGCTGCTGCTCGACGGTCCGCGGATGCTCGCCCGCGAGTCGCTGCGGGTGGCGGAAGACTGCCTGCGCTGGTGGTCGAATGCGATCGCGCTGTCGGCTCCCCGTGCGACGACCGTTCTCGTCGGCGTGGGCGGGGAGCTCGCGAAGGCGCTCGTGACCTGGCAGCAGGAGTCGGTGGCCGGGTCGGAGCTCGCCGACCGTCGGCGACTCCGCTTTCCCCCTGCGGTGCGGATCGCGACCATCACGGGGGCGGCCGACACGGTCGCCACCGCGCTGGCAGACCTCCGGGCGCTCATCAGCGACGAAGAATGGGCGAAGATGGACACACTGGGTCCGGTGCCCGCCGATGACGGGAGTGTGCGCGCGATCGTGCGCTTCGACTATTCGGTCGGGGGTGCCGTCGCCCGGCACCTGCGTGCCCTCGTCGTGAAGAACGCGACGAGCAGACGGGCGAAGGCCGGGCGTGGCCCCGGCTACCGGCCCCCACCCACGCTGCGCGTGCGGTTCGACGATTCGGAGATCATGGAATGAGAGTCGTGTTCGCGGGAACCCCCGCCGTCGCGGTGCCCAGCCTGCAGACGCTGGTGGCCCGTCACGAGGTCGTGGGGGTGGTCACCCGGCTCGACGCCCCGATCGGGCGCAAACGCGTGCTCACGCCCTCTCCGGTGGCTGTGGCGGCCGCGGAGGCGGGCATCCCGGTGATCAAGGCGAACCGGCTCGACGACGACGTGACGGCGCAGATCGCAGCGCTCGACGCGGAGCTCGGCGTGATCGTGGCCTACGGCGGTCTCGTGCGCGAGCCGCTGCTGAGCACACCGCGTCTCGGCTGGATCAACCTGCACTTCTCGCTCCTTCCGCGCTGGCGGGGCGCGGCGCCGGTGCAGTGGACCGTGATCTCGGGTGACGCCGAATCCGGCGCCACCGTGTTCCAGCTGCGGCCGGGCCTCGACGACGGTCCGATCTGGTCTCTCGCGTCGACCCCGGTCGGCCCGCATGAGACGTCGGGGAACCTGCTGTCGCGACTCTCGACCTCGGGCGCGGAGCAGCTCGTCGACACCGTCGACGGGATCGCCTCCGGGCGTCTTTCCGCTCACGAACAGGAGGGGACGGTGACCTTGGCGCCGAAACTCACCATCGACGATGCACGGCTCGATTTCACGGCGGGGCTCGACGAGGTCTACGCCCGGCTGCGCGGCGTCACGCCCGAGCCCGGCGCGTTCACCGAGATCGACGGTGTGCGCGTGAAAGTGCTGGATGCCTCGCCCGCTCGTGATCGCCCGCGCCTCGACCCGGGGGTCGTGGTCGCCGAGGGGCGGCACGTCTACGTCGGAACCGCGGGGAGCCCGCTCGAACTCCTGACCGTGCATCCCGCCGGCAAGAAGCCGATGGCGGCCGCCGACTGGTGGCGGGGCTCCGGTGCGGAGCGGATGGTGGCGCGATGAGCGGCACCGGGCGCGACTCCGGGCGAGGTTCCGGCCGCGGCTCGGGCCGGAGCGGACCGGGGGCCGGGGGGCCGCAGCGACGCAAGCCCGCCACCCCCTCGCCGAAGCCGGGCCCCGTGCAGCCGGCGCGCCGCATCGCGCTGGAGGTGATCACGGCGGTTCGTGCTGACGACGCCTACGCCAACCTGCTGCTGCCCTCGAAGATCGCCGCGGCCCGTCTCGACACGGCCGACGCCGGCCTCGCGACCGAACTCACCTACGGCACCCTCCGGCTCCGCGGCTACTACGACCGGGTGATCGAGCTCGCCTCCGGCCGCCCGATCGACGAGATCGACGGTGCAGTGCGCGACGTGCTCGAACTCGGCTGCCACCAGATCCTCTCGATGCGCGTCGCGCAGCACGCCGCCGTGAACGAATCCGTCGAACTCGCCCGGCAGGTCGCATCCCGCTCGGCGACCGGCTTCGTGAACGGCGTGCTGCGGGGCATCACCCGCACCCCCGCCAGTGAATGGCTCGAACGGGCGATGGATGCGGCGACCGACGACGACCGGCTCGCCGTGGCCGCCTCGCATCCGGCCTGGGTCATCCGGGCGTTCCGTCGTGCCCTGACAGCCGACGGTGTTCCCGCGGCCGAGCTGCCCTTCCAGCTCGACGAGTTGCTCGAGGCCGACAACACGCCCGCCCGCCTCAGCCTCACGGCTCTGCCCGGTCTTCTCGAACGGGAAGCGGTCGGGCACGGCACGGAGCCGTCGCCGCTGTCGCCGATCGGCCTGCTCGCGCCGACGGGAGATCCCGCCGCCATCCCCGCCGTGCACGAGGGCACGGCCCGGGTGCAAGATGAGGGATCGCAACTGGCGGCCCTCGCGCTCACCCGCTCCCGACCGATCGCTGCGGGGGAGCGGTGGCTCGACCTCTGCGCCGGCCCGGGCGGCAAGACCGCGGTTCTCGCGGCGGAAGCGCGGCTCGGTGGTGCGACGGTGATCGCGAACGAGCCGATCGCGGCTCGAGCCGGCCTGGTGCGTCGCGCGGTCGCGGCGATTCCGGATGCGCCGGAGGTCTGGGAGCGCGACGGCACCACCATCGGCACCGACGACCCCGAGTCATTCGATCGCATCCTCGTCGATGCGCCGTGCACCGGTCTCGGCGCTCTACGCCGCCGGCCCGAGGCACGGTGGCGCAAGACCCCCGGCGACGTCGCTGCGCTGGTCATCCTGCAGCAGGATCTGATCGACTCCGCCGTCCGAGCGCTCAAGCCCGGCGGCCTGCTGGCCTACGTCACCTGCTCGCCGCATGTCGGCGAGACCCGAGGCCAGGTGCAGGGTGCCCTGCGCCGTTGGAACGGGGTTCTCGAGCAGGTCGACGCCCAAGAGGTGCTGCGATCGGTGACGGAGGGTGCGGTCGTGCTGGGCGCTCCGGATGCGGCGGTGCAGCTCTGGCCGCATCGCAACAACACCGATGCGATGTTCGTGGCGTTGTTCCGCAAGCTCTGACTTCTCCACCACAATACGGGCGGCCCGAAGCGCCCTCCACAGATCGCGGCTGGTCGCGTTCTTCGACGCGTCTTCCCGAGATCGTGGAGACATGACCACCAAGATCATTCCGGCCCAGATCGCCGCCCAGATGCCCCACCGCTCCGACTTCGACATCGTGGAGTTGGTGAGTTCCCTCGTGGGCGAAGCCATCCGCCGTCAGTGCTGGCTGATGTTTCTCGACGAGGAGCATCGTCCGCTGCCTCTGATCGTGCCGTATGCGGATTTCGACCTCGATCCACCCGACGACGAGATCGCGAAGTACGGCGCGCTGGCCTGCGGCATGGCGCGCACGACGGGCGCGGCGAGCATCCTGCTCACCTGGGAGCGGCCGGGAGGGTCTGAACTCGACGACGCCGAACGCAGCCTGCTCTCGGCGGTCTCGGGGGCGATCGCCGTCGGCGGTGTGCCGGTGCGGGCGCGCCTCCTCAGCTTCTCCGACGGGGTGCGACTTCTGCCTGAGGAATCGTCATGAGCGTGATATCGTCGGTTTCGGCGAAGGGAGCCATCACCACCGACATCATCATCTCCGACCTGCCCGACGACGTGATCGCGGCGCTCGATGCCATAGCCGAGCGCGTGGCGATGACGCGAGAAGACTTCATCACCGCCGTGCTGTGGCGCGAAGCCCGCAAACCGCTACTCACCGAGGCGGAATACGAAGAAGCACGCGAGGCATTCGCGCGGTTGGCCTGGATGCTTGGCGATGCTCACCAAGCGAGTCCCTGATGGGTGTCCACTGGCTGATCGACACTTCAGCGCTCAGCCGACTCTCCAGCAGCCTCGACGACCGGACATGGGTCGATCGAATCAAACGTGGACTGGTGGGCGTCTGCACCGTGTCCCGCCTCGAGATGGGTTTCACTGCCCGGTCGGCATCGGACTGGGAGCGAATCACGTCGACATTCCCGGTGACGGGTCTCGTACTCGAGCTGTCGACGCCGGCGATTGAGGTGCGAGCTGTGGAGATCCAGAGGTTGCTGGCCGAGCGCGGACATCATCGCGCGGCGTCTGTGGTCGACGTTCTCACCGCGGCTACCGCGGAGATCTGTCGGCTCACCGTGCTGCACGTCGACAAGGACTTCGAGCTGATCGCCGACGTGACCGGGCAGCCGGTCGAGCGGCTGGCTGTCGGCAACGGTGTCGACGGTCAGACCCCGCGGGCGAGCGGGCGGTAGGGTCGGATCGTGGTAGTGCGCATCAACCCCAGCATCCTGGCCGCCGACTTCGCGAACCTCGAAACCGAGCTCGGCCGCATCTCCAACGCCGACCTGGCGCACGTCGACGTGATGGACAACCACTTCGTGCCGAACCTCACCATCGGCCTCCCGGTGGTGGAGCGGCTGCAGCAGGTGTCCCCGATCCCGCTCGACCTGCACCTGATGATCGACGATCCGGGTCGCTGGGCACCGCTCTACGCGGAGACGGGCGCCTACTCCGTCACCTTCCACGCCGAAGCCACGACCGATCCGGTCGCCGTCGCCCGTAGCCTCCGTGAACGAGGAGCCCGTGCAGGCATCGCCATCAAGCCCGGCACCGAGGTCGAGCCCTACCTCGAACTGCTGCCCGAGTTCGACCTGGTGCTCATCATGACCGTGGAGCCCGGGTTCGGCGGGCAGTCGTTCATGGCGGGCACCATGCCCAAGCTCGGCCGTCTCGCCGAGGCGGTGAAGACCTCCGGGCTCGACATCTGGATCGAGGTCGACGGCGGCATCAACGACGACACGATCGCGGTCGCGGCCGACGCGGGCGCCAACACCTTCGTGGCCGGCTCGAGCGTCTTCGGCGCCGAGAGCGCAGCCGCCCAGGTCGATCACCTGCGTTCGCTCGCGGCCCGGCACACCCACTGACACCGGTACCCTTGACAGGTGAAGACTTTCGACGAGCTGTTCCTCGAACTCTCCGCCAAGGCGGTCGAGCGCCCCGAGGGCTCACGCACCGTTCGTGAACTCGACGGTGGCGTGCACACGATCGGCAAGAAGATCGTCGAAGAGGCCGCCGAGGTG
Organism: Herbiconiux aconitum; assembly: GCF_024979235.1. NCBI lineage: Bacteria > Bacillati > Actinomycetota > Actinomycetes > Micrococcales > Microbacteriaceae > Herbiconiux > Herbiconiux aconitum. The sequence continues at coordinate 785,876 of NZ_JANLCM010000002.1, read as the reverse complement.
TGGATGGCTGCCGAGTACGAGTCGGCGGAGAACGCGGCCGAGGAGATCTCGCAGCTGCTCTACCACCTGCAGGTGATGATGCTGGCGAAGGGTCTGACCCCGGCCGACATCTACCGACATCTGTGAACCGAGCAGTAGACGATCCCGATACCTTCTCTTCTCTCTGAAAGACCTTCCATGCTCAAGATCGCGGTGCCCAACAAGGGTTCCCTGTCCGAAACCGCCGCCCAGATGCTCGCCGAGGCCGGCTACGTGGGTCGGCGCGACCCGCGGGAACTGGTCGTGCTCGACCCCCGCAACGACGTCGAGTTCTTCTACCTGCGCCCGCGCGACATCGCCACCTACGTCGGCTCCGGCGCACTCGACGTCGGCATCACCGGCCGCGACCTGCTGCTCGACTCCGAGTCGACGGCCACCGAGACGGCTGCGCTGAACTTCGGCGAGTCGACCTTCCGCTTCGCTCGCCCCGTCGGCACCGCGATCGAACTGGCCGATCTGCACGGCGCCCGTGTCGCCACCAGCTACCCCGGCCTGGTCGGCGCGTTCCTCGCCGGACACGGCATCACCGCAACCCTCATCCGACTCGACGGCGCGGTCGAATCCGCCGTGCGCCTCGGGGTCGCGGATGCGGTCGCCGACGTCGTCTCCACCGGTTCCACCTTGCGCACCGCCGGTCTCGAGATCTTCGGCCCGGTCATCCTGGAGTCCACCGCCGTGCTGATCAGCTCGGGAACCGAGCACCCTGGCGCCGCCACCCTGCTGCGCCGCCTGCAGGGCGTGCTGGTGGCCCGCCAGTACGTGCTGATGGATTACGACGTGCCCGTCGTCAACCTCGACGAAGCCGTCGCGCTGACCCCGGGCATCGAGTCGCCCACCATTTCGCCCCTGCACGACCCCGAGTGGGTCGCGGTGCGCTCGATGGTGCCGCGTTTCGACACCAACCACGTGATGGACGAGCTCTACGCCGTCGGCGCGCGGGCCATCCTCGTCAGCCCGATCCACGCCGCGAGAATCTGATGTCGCTCGCGGTACGCGTCATCCCGTGTCTCGACGTGGCGGGCGGCCGCGTGGTGAAGGGTGTGAACTTCGAGAACCTGCGCGACGCGGGCGATCCGGTGGAGCTCGCCGCCCTCTACTCCGCGCAGGGCGCCGACGAACTCACCTTCCTCGACGTGACCGCCACGGTCGATGCCCGCGAGACGATGTATGACGTGGTGCGCCAGACCGCCGAACAGGTGTTCATCCCACTCACGGTCGGCGGGGGAGTGCGTTCCACCGACGACGTGGCCCGACTCCTCGCCCACGGCGCCGACAAGGTGGGCGTGAACAGCGCCGCCATCGCACGCCCTCACCTGCTCGACGAGATCGCCGACCGCTTCGGCGCCCAGGTGCTCGTGCTCTCGCTCGACGTGAAGCGCACCGAGCCCAGCGACTTCGTGCCTTCGGGCTTCGTGGTCACGACGCACGGCGGCCGTCGCGAGACCGAGTTGGATGCGCTCGCCTGGGCGCGCCAGGCCATCGAACGCGGCACCGGCGAACTGCTGGTCAACTCGATCGACGCCGACGGCACGAAAGACGGCTTCGACCTCGAACTCATGAGCCTCATGCGCGAACTGAGCTCGGTGCCGGTGATCGCCTCGGGCGGCGCAGGTAAGGTGGAGCACTTCGGCCAGGCTGTGGCGGCCGGCGCCGACGCGGTGCTCGCGGCATCCGTGTTCCACCTGCGCGAGATGACAGTGGGCGACGTGAAAGACGAACTGAGAAAAGAAGGGGTGGTCGTGCGATGAACGACGTGGATGCCGTGCTCGAGCGGGCGACGTTCGATTCCGCCGGGCTGCTGCCGGCGATCATCCAGCAATGGGACACCAAGGAGGTGCTCATGCTCGGATACATGAACGCCGAAGCCCTCCGCCGCACGCTCACCGAGGGGCGGGTGACATTCTGGTCGCGCTCCCGCCAGGAGTTCTGGCGCAAGGGCGACACCTCCGGCAACGTGCAGTACGTGAAGAGCGCCGCCTTCGACTGCGACGACGACACACTCCTCGTGCAGGTCGACCAGATCGGCGCTGCCTGCCACACGGGGGCCCGCCGTTGCTTCGATGTCGACCCGTTGGAGCCGGTCGTGGGGCAGCCGGTCGTGGGTTCGCCCACGACCTGAAATACTCGTAAGACCATGACTTCCACCTCACAGAACTCGACCACGCGTGCCGAGTTCGGGCAGCTGCATGCGAGTCACCGGGTCATCCCGGTGATCCGCGAATTGTTCGCCGACGGGGAGACACCGGTAGGCATCTACCGCAAACTCGCCGACGGCCGCCCGGGCACCTTCCTGCTCGAATCCGCGGAGCAGGGCGGCATCTGGTCGAGGTTCTCGTTCATCGGCGTCTCGAGCTTCGGCGTGCTCACCGAGAACGACGACCACGCGGTCTGGCTCGATCTCGGCCTGCCCGAGGAGCGCGCCTTCCCGGCCGGCCTCCCCGCCGGCCCGTTGGAGGCGCTCAGTGCGCTCTACGAGCTGTGGAAGACGCCGGCCGTGGCGACGCATCCGCCCCTCACCGGCGGACTCGTGGGCTTCATCGGCTGGGAGTCGGTGCGCCAGATCGAGCGTCTGCCGAACCGGCCACCGGCCGACTACCGGATGCCGAGCCAGGGTCTCTCGTTCGTCTCCGAGATCGTCGTCGTCGACCACAGCAACGGCACGCTGCAACTGCTGGTGAACGTGCTGACCGACGACGGCACGGATGCCGACACGCTCTGGACAGCCGCTCAGGCGCGCCTCGACGAGCTGCAGAATGCGCTCGCCCAGCCGGCCGAGGCGTGGCTCGCGACGGTCGATTTCGCCAGCACCGCCGATCCTCGCCACCGCACCGAGCGCGATGACTTCCTCGCCGCCGTCGAGGTGGCGAAGGAGCACATCCGTGAGGGCGACATCTTCCAGGTCGTGGTCTCGCAACGCTTCGAGCTCGACGTGGTGGCGCATCCGCTCGACGTCTACCGGGCGCTGCGCACGCTCAACCCGAGCCCGTACATGTACCTGCTGAGCCTCGTCGACACCGACGGAACGCCGTACGAGATCGTCGGATCGAGCCCCGAGGCTCTCGTGAAGGTGGAGCGCGGGCGGGCGCACACGCATCCGATCGCCGGTTCGAAGCCGCGTGGCGCCACCCCGCAAGAGGATCTCGATCTGGAGCACGAGCTGCTCGGCGACCAGAAAGAGAAGGCGGAGCACCTGATGCTCGTCGATCTCGCGCGCAACGACCTGCTGAAGGTGTGCGAGGCCGATTCGGTCGAGGTCACCGAGTTCATGCGGGTGGAGCGGTTCAGCCACATCATGCACATCGTGTCGTCGGTCGAGGGGCAGATGCGCGACGGAATCGACGCGATCGACGTCTTTCGGGCGACCTTCCCTGCCGGCACGCTGTCGGGCGCGCCGAAGCCGCGTGCCCTCGAGATCATCGACGCCCTGGAGCCCGCCCAACGCGGTCTCTACGGGGGAGTCGTGGGCTACTTCGGCTTCGGCGGCGACGCCGACCTCGCCATCGCGATCCGCACGGCGACCATCCGTGACGGCGTGGCGCACGTGCAGGCGGGCGGCGGTCTGGTGGCCGACTCCGACCCGGCGAGCGAGTTCCAGGAGTCGCAGAACAAGGCCGCGGCGCCCCTGCGAGCGGTGGCGGTGGCGAACGCGATGACGAGAGTGCGCTGATGAGCACGGATGCGCCGGGCGCGACCTCAGGCGACACCGGTGCTGCAGGCGCCTCGGGCGGCACCGACCCGGCTCGCGCCGACACCGTCCGCTCCGGGCGGCGTCTCAAGGCCCTCGCCATTCTGGCCGTGCTCGGTCTGAGCGCCCTCACCTTCCTGGCCTGGTCGCAATCCTGGGGCACCCTCACCATCGTGGCCGGCACCACCAGTGCGGCGACGCTCGACGTTCCGGGCTCCGTGGCTGCGCCTGCGCTCTCGGCTCTCGCCCTCGCCGGGATCGCCTTGGCCGGTGCCCTCGCGATCGCGGGCCCGATCATCCGGATCGTGCTCGGAGCGCTCGAGGTGCTGCTCGGCGCGAGCGTGCTCGCCTCGGCTGTCGGCGCAGTGACCGATCCGGTCGCCGCCGGCGCCTCGGTCGTCACGACCAGCACCGGCGTGGCGGGCACGCAGTCGGTGCGCGATCTCGTGACCGTGAGCACCACCACCCCCTGGGCGGCGGTGACCGTGGCGCTCGGCGCCCTGATGATCGTCGCGGGCGTGTTCGTGATCGTCACCGTGCGGCGATGGCCGCAGGCGAGCCGCAAATACCAGGCCGTCGCCTTCGAGGGCGCCGACGGGCAGCGCAGCGCCGATCCGGCCGACTTCTTCGACGACGAGCCGGTCGACTCCACGGAGACGAGGGCGGATGCGCCGTCTGCTCCGCCCACCTCGACGAGGCCTCCCGCGACGACGGCCCGGGATGCGGCGGTCGACGATTGGGACAACCTGACGCACGGCACCGACCCGACCCGCTGAACCCGACACGGGGGCAAGACCCCGGTAGACTTTCCTCGTACCTCCACCCGTGAGACAGGAAGCGATCGATGAGCTCTGACGTTGAAGAACTAGGCGAAGGCCACTCTCCCGCCGCATGGACGGCCGTCATCGTGGCACTCGTGGGAATCGCGATCGGCACCGTCGCCTTCGTTCTCGACGTGCAGTGGCTCGTCTGGGCCGCCGCCGGGCTCACGCTCGTCGGCTTCATCCTGGGCTGGGCGCTCGCCCGCGCGGGTTACGGCGTCAACGGGTCGCGCACTCAGCACAAGGAGCACTGACTCCGTGCTCGCCGATCTCGTAGCCGGAGCGCTCGAGGATGCGGCGGATCGGCAGGCCACGCGCGGCTTCGACGTGGTCGAGGCTGCGGCAGCCGCGGCTCCGCCCGCTCTCGATGCCCTCACCTTCCTCGCGCCCGCCGAGCGGGTGAAGATCATCGCCGAGGTGAAGCGCGCGAGTCCCTCGCGCGGCGCCCTCGCCACCATCGCCGACCCGGCCGAACTGGCCGCGCGTTACGCGGCCGGAGGGGCCGGCGCCATCAGCGTGCTGACCGAACAGCGCAAGTTCAAAGGCTCTCTCGCCGACCTGGAGGCGGTGCGCGCTGCCGTCGACATCCCGGTGCTCCGCAAAGACTTCATCGCCACCGAGTACCAGGTGCTCGAAGCGCGGGCCGCGGGCGCCGACCTGGTGCTCCTGATCGTCGCGGCGCTCGACCAGCCCACGCTCACGCACCTGCATGAGTTCGCGGTCTCGCTGGGCATGACGCCGTTGGTGGAGACCCACGACGCCGTCGAGGTGTCACGTGCCGTCGATCTCGGTGCCCGCCTCGTGGGCGTCAACGCCCGCAATCTCAGCACCTTCGAGCTCGACACCGATCTGTTCGGTCGCCTGGTCGACCGCATCCCCGCCGGCACGATCAAGGTGGCCGAATCCGCCGTCTCGACCGTCGCCGATGTTGCCCACTACCGTTCGTCGGGTGCCGACGTGGTGCTGGTCGGCGAAGCCCTCGTCACGGGCGACGACCCGGTGGCGACATTGAAGGAGTTCCTCTCCGTATGACCGATCTCACCCCCTCCCTCCGCGCCGAGGCGGGCCCGTTCTTCGGCGAGTTCGGCGGCCGGTTCATGCCGGAGTCGCTGATCGCCGCGCTCGACGAGCTCGCCGACGCCTACCAGCTCGCGAAGCTCGATCCGGCCTTCCACGAGGAGCTCGCCGCTCTCGGCCGCACCTACACCGGTCGTCCGTCGATCCTCACCGAGGTGCCGCGGTTCGCCCGCCATGCCGGCGGCGCCCGCGTCATCCTGAAGCGCGAAGACCTCAACCACACCGGCTCGCACAAGATCAACAACGTGCTCGGTCAGGCCCTCATCGCGCGCCGCATCGGTAAGTCGCGCCTGATCGCCGAGACCGGTGCCGGGCAGCACGGCGTCGCCACCGCGACCGCCGCCGCCTTGTTCGGCATGGAGTGCGTCGTCTACATGGGCGAGGTCGACACGGAGCGCCAGGCATTGAACGTGGCCCGGATGCGTCTGCTCGGCGCCGAGGTCATCCCCGTCACGAGCGGCACGCGCACCCTCAAAGACGCCCTGAACGAGGCATTCCGCGACTGGGTGGCGAACGTGGAGAACACCCACTACCTGCTCGGCACGGTGGCCGGCCCGCACCCGTTCCCCGTGATGGTGCGCGACTTCGTCAAGGTCATCGGCGAGGAGGCGCGCCAACAGATGCTCGACCTCACCGGCGCGCTTCCGGATGCGGTGACCGCGTGCGTGGGCGGCGGCTCGAACGCGATCGGAATCTTCCACGCCTTCCTCGACGACACCTCGGTGGGGCTCTACGGCTACGAGGCCGCCGGTCTCGGTGCCGACACCGACAAGCACGCGGCCACCATCACGAAGGGCCGCCCCGGCGTGCTGCACGGCTCGCGCAGCTATATGCTGCAGGATGCCGACGGCCAGACCCTCGACTCGCACTCGATCTCCGCGGGCCTCGACTACCCGGGCGTCGGCCCCGAGCACGCCTGGCTCGCCTCGATCGGCCGCGCGAACTACCGCCCGATCACCGACGAGGCGGCGATGCAGGCCTTCCGCCTGATGTGCAGCACGGAAGGCATCATCCCGGCCATCGAATCGGCGCACGCCCTGGCCGGCACGATCGATCTCGGTCGTGAGCTCGGCCCCGACGCCACGATCCTGGTGTCGTTGAGCGGCCGCGGCGACAAAGACGTGGAGACCGCGGGCCGGTACTTCGATGTGCTCGACGAGCAGGGGAACGCGAAGGTATGAGCGACACGATGCACGAGGCGGCCGCCCCCGCGACCCGCGAATCGCCCGTCGCCCGTACCATCGCGGCCGCCAACGCCGAGCGCGCCGGCGCCTTGGTGGGCTACCTGCCGGTGGGTTTCCCGTCACTCGACGCGAGTGTCGACGCCGCAGTCGCCTTGGTGGAGAACGGCGTCGACGTGCTCGAACTCGGCTTGCCCTACTCCGATCCGGTGATGGACGGCCCGGTCATCCAGGCCGCGACCCTCGCGTCGCTGCAGGGCGGCTTCCACCTCACGGATGCCTTCACCGCGGTGGAGCGCATCCGCTCCCGCGTCGACGCACCCGTCTTGCTGATGACCTATTGGAACCCGGTGCTGCAGTACGGCGTCGACCGCTTCGCCGACGACCTCGTGTCAGCCGGTGGGGCGGGGCTCATCACGCCCGACCTCACGGTCGACTCCGGCGCCGACTGGCTCGCCACGAGCGACCGCACGGGTCTTGACCGAGTGTTCCTCGCCGCACCCACCTCCACCGACGCGCGTCTGCGTCTCGCCATCGAGAACAGTCGAGGCTTCGTCTACACCGTCTCCACCATGGGCATCACGGGCGCCCGAGCCGACCTCGACGCGGCGGCCCGCACCCTGGTGGCTCGGCTGCGCGAGCAGGGCGGCGAGAGCCTCGCGGTCGGCATCGGCATCTCGACGCCCGATCAGATCGCCGAGATTTTGAGCTACGCCGACGGAGCCATCGTCGGATCGGCGCTGGTGAAGGCGCTGGCCGACGGGGGAGTCGCGGCCGTCGGGCGCCTCGCCGCAGAACTGGCCGAGGGCACGCACCGGTAGGGTAGCGGGATGTTCGTGCCCCTCAGCATCCCCAGCCCCGATGTGAGTTCCTTCGACCTCACCCAGTGGCTCTCGAGCATCGGGTTGACCTTCTTCGGTCAGTGGAACCTGCCCATCCGGTTCTACGCGCTCTGCCTGATCGCCGGCATCATCCTGGCCACCTGGATCACCTCCCGTCGGCTCACCAGGCGGGGCGCGGAGCCCGGGGTGGTGCTCGACATCATCATCTGGGCCGTGCCGCTCGGTTTCGTGGGGGCGCGCGTGTTCCACGTGCTGACGCATCCGGGCGACTACTTCTACGACGGCGCGAACCTCTGGGAGGTGTTCGCGATCTGGAACGGCGGCATCGCCGTGTTCGGCTCGCTCATCGGCGGCGCAGTCGGAGCTTTCATCGGCTGCCGACTGAGCGGCATCCGCTTCTGGACCTTCGCGGATGCGCTCGCACCCGCGATGCTGGTGGCCCAAGCCGTCGGGCGGCTCGGCAACTACTTCAACACGGAGCTCTTCGGCCAGCCCACCACGCTTCCCTGGGGTCTCGAAGTGCCCTCCGACAACCCGGCCTTCCCTACCGGGCTCGCCGACGGCACACTGTTCCAGCCGACCTTCCTGTACGAGATCATCTGGAACCTCGCAGGCGTCGCCGTGCTGCTCTGGCTCGAACGGCGCTTCCGTCTGCAATGGGGCAAGGTGTTCGGCTTCTACCTCATCTGGTACGGCATCGGGCGGTCATGGTTCGAGACGATCCGGGTCGATCCGAGTGAGATCTTCCTCGGCGTGCGCACCAACGTGTGGGGCGCCTGGGCGGCGATCCTGGCCGGCATCATCCTCATCCTGGTGCAGTCACGGCGGCACCCCGGCGTCGAGCCGAGCCCCTACCGGCCCGGGGCGGAATGGGTTCCGCCTTCCGCTGAGGTAGAATCGACCGACACGTATTCGGACGACGAGCTGGAGGGCGAGGAAGCTCCCGAGGCTACCGAGAACGAGGCAGTCGAACCGAGCGCCAAAAGTGAAGTCGGAGCGAAGCCCTAGTCTGCGCAGATACAGCACCCGGCACAGACACATCGGACCCCCACAGGGAGACAGCATCCCGGTGGACACACACTGACATCCTTGGGCCATTGGCGTCCCAGTTCCCTAAGAAACACGTAGAGGACGGTTCTCTATGGCCGATCAGCCTGCACTGCGCTCCACGCCCGGCTTCTCGTTCAGCACGCTTCCGGCCGCTCAGGGTCTGTACGACCCGGCAGCCGAGAAGGATGCCTGCGGCCTGGCGATGGTCGCCACCTTGCGCGGCACCGCCGGGCACGACATCATCGACACCGCGCTCGGCGCGCTGCGCAACCTCGAGCACCGCGGGGCCATCGGCTCCGACGCGGGAACGGGTGACGGCGCCGGCATCCTGACTCAGATCCCGGATGCCTTCCTCCGCGCGGTCGCACCGGTCGAGCTTCCGTCGGTCGGTCGTTATGCCGTCGGAAACGCCTTCCTGCCGTTGGATGCGGGAGAGCGGCAGCGGGTGATGGACAGCATCCGCGACCTCGCCGAGCAGGAGGACCTGCACATCCTGGGGTGGCGTGAGGTGCCCGTGCGCCCCGCCGAACTCGGCCGCCTGGCGCGCGATGCGATGCCGGCCATCTGGCAGCTCTTCGTGCAGTCGACCCGCACCACCGAGTCGGGCGCCACGCTCTCCGACCTCGCGCTCGACCGCCAGGCCTTCCGCCTGCGCAAGCGCGCAGAGCTCGAGCACCAGGTCTACTTCATGTCGCTCTCGTGCCGCACCATCACCTACAAGGGCATGGTGACCACGCTGCAGCTCGAGCCGTTCTACCCCGACCTCTCCGACGAGCGGTTCGCCTCGAAGCTGGCACTCGTGCACTCCCGCTACTCCACCAACACCTTCCCGTCGTGGCCGCTCGCGCAGCCGTTGCGGATGATGGCGCACAACGGCGAGATCAACACGGTGCAGGGCAACCGCAACTGGATGCGCGCCCGTCAGTCGCAGCTCGAGTCGGAGCTGCTCGGCGACCTGTCGCCCCTGTACCCGATCGTCACGCCCGGGCTCAGCGACTCCGGCTCCTTCGACGAGGTCGTGGAGCTGCTGACCCTCGCCGGCCGCTCGCTGCCGCACGCCATCATGATGATGGTGCCGGAGGCATGGGAGAACCAAGCCGACTTCGAAGACGCCCGCCGGGCCTTCTACGAGTACCACTCGATGCTCATGGAGCCGTGGGACGGCCCCGCCGCCCTCATCTTCACCGACGGCACCCTCGCGGGCGCCACGCTCGACCGCAACGGGCTGCGCCCGGGCCGTTACCTGATCACCGACGACGGCCTGGTCGTGCTCGCGAGCGAGATCGGCGTCATCGACGTCGAGCCCTCCCGCGTGGTGCGCAAGGGGCGCCTGCGCCCCGGCAAGATGTTCCTCGTCGATACGGCGGCCGGTCGCCTGATCGAAGACGACGAGATCAAGGCAGAGCTCGCCGCCGCGGAGCCGTACGGTCAGTGGCTCGACGAAGGGCGCATCAATCTGCGCGACCTGCCGGAGCGCGAGCACATCGTGCACACGCCCGCATCCGTCACCCGGCGTCAGCGCACCTTCGGTTACACCGAGGAAGAAGTGCGCATCCTGCTCACCCCCATGGCGAAGAACGCCGCGGAGCCGCTCGGCGCCATGGGATCGGACACCCCCATCGCCGTGCTGAGCGACCGCCCACGGCTGCTCTTCGACTACTTCACGCAGCAGTTCGCCCAGGTCACGAACCCGCCGCTCGACTCCATCCGCGAAGAGGTGGTGACGAGCCTGCGTCTCGGGCTCGGCCCGGAGCGCAACCTGCTCGACGCCACGCCCGAGCACACCCGGCAGGTCATCCTCGACTTCCCGGTGATCGACAACGACGAGCTGGCGAAGATCCAGCACATCGACCCGTCGTCGGGCAGCCGCCTGACCACGACGATCAAGGGTCTCTACCGCGTCGACGAGGGCCCGAAGGCCATGCAGAACCGCATCGCCGCGATGTGCGCCGAGGCCGATGACGCGATCGAGCACGGCGCACAGTTCATCGTGCTCTCCGATCGCGACTCCACCCGCGAGTTCGCGCCGGTTCCGTCGCTCTTGATGCTGGCCGGCGTGCACCACCACCTCATCCGCAAGCAGACCCGCATGAAGGTGGGTCTGATCGTCGAGGCCGGAGACGTGCGCGAAGTGCACCACGTCGCGCTGCTGATCGGCTACGGCGCCTCCGCCGTGAACCCCTACCTCGCCATGGAGACCTGCGAGAACCTCGTGCGCTCCGGCGACATCTCGGGCGTCACGCCGGAGAAGGCCGTCAAGAACGTGATCAAGGCGCTCGGCAAGGGTGTGCTCAAGATCATGTCGAAGATGGGCATCTCCACCGTGTCGTCGTACGCGGGCGCCCAGACCTTCGAAGCGGTCGGCCTCGCGCCGGAGTTCGTGGAGGAGTACTTCACCGGCACCTCCTCGAAGCTCGGCGGCATCGGCATCGACGTCATCGCGGGGGAGAGCGCGGCGCGGCACGCGGCCGCCTACCCCGAAGACGGCGCCACCACCGTGCACGAGCCCCTCGCGACGGGCGGCGAGTACCAGTGGCGTCGCGAAGGACCGCCGCACCTCTTCAACCCCGACACCGTGTTCCGGCTGCAGCACGCCACCCGCGCGCGCCGCTACGACATCTTCCGCGAGTACACGAAGCTGGTCGACGACCAGGCCGAGAACCTGATGACGATGCGCGGTCTCTTCAAGCTGCGCACCGGCATCCGGCCCGCCGTTCCTCTCGACGAGGTCGAGTCGGTGGAGTCGATCGTGAAGCGGTTCTCCACCGGCGCCATGAGCTACGGATCGATCTCACGCGAAGCACACGAGACACTCGCCATCGCCATGAACCGGCTCGGTGCGAAGTCGAACACCGGCGAGGGCGGCGAGGATGTCGACCGCCTGCTCGACCCGGAGCGGCGCTCGGCGATCAAGCAGGTCGCCTCCGGCCGCTTCGGAGTCACCAGCATGTACCTCACGCATGCCACCGACATCCAGATCAAGATGGCGCAGGGTGCGAAGCCCGGCGAGGGCGGCCAGCTGCCGCCCACGAAGGTCTACCCCTGGGTCGCGCGCACCCGCCACGCGACCGCCGGCGTCGGCCTCATCTCCCCGCCGCCGCACCACGACATCTATTCGATCGAAGACCTCAAACAGCTCATCTTCGACCTCAAGCGCGCCAACCCGGAGGCTCGGGTGCACGTGAAGCTGGTGAGCCAGAACGGCATCGGGGCGGTCGCTGCGGGTGTCACGAAGGCGCTGGCCGACGTGGTGCTGGTCTCCGGCCACGACGGCGGAACCGGCGCGAGCCCGCTCAACTCGCTCAAGCACGCGGGAACGCCCTGGGAGATCGGCCTCGCCGAGACCCAGCAGACCCTGATGCTGAACGGGATGCGCGACCGCGTCGTGGTGCAGGTCGACGGCCAGATGAAGACCGGCCGCGATGTCGTGATCGGCGCGCTGCTGGGTGCCGAGGAATACGGATTCGCCACCGCGCCGCTCGTGGTGGAGGGCTGCATCCTGATGCGCGTCTGCCACCTCGACACCTGCCCGGTCGGCGTCGCCACCCAGAACCCGGAGCTCCGTGCCCGGTTCAGCGGCAAGCCCGAGTTCGTGGTGAACTTCTTCGAGTTCCTCGCCCAGGAGGTGCGGGAGTACCTCGCCGAGCTCGGGTTCCGTAGCCTCGAGGAGGCCATCGGCCACAACGAGCTGCTCGACGTGAACGCGGCGATCGAGCACTTCAAGACCGACGGACTCGACCTCAGCCCCGTGCTGGTCGGCCCCCACTTCGAGCCCGACGAGCCGCGCTCGAACCGCCGCCAGCAGGAGCACGAACTGGAGAAGCACTTCGACAAGCGCCTCATCCACGAGGCCGTCGCGGCGCTCGACCACGCCGAGCCGGTTGCCATCACGCTGCCGATCCGCAACACGGAGCGCGCGGTGGGCACGATGCTCGGTCACGAGGTCACGAAGCGGCACGGCGAGCAGGGTCTGCCCGACGGAACGATCCAGATCACGCTGCTCGGCTCGGCCGGCCAGTCGCTCGGAGCCTTCCTGCCCTCCGGCATCACGCTGCGACTCGAGGGGGACTCGAACGACTACGTCGGCAAGGGGTTGTCGGGCGGGCAGATCATCCTGCGCCCCGATCGCCAGTCGGTCTTCCCTGCCGAGCGCAACGTCATCGCCGGCAACGTCATCGGCTACGGCGCGACGCGTGGCAGCATGTTCCTCCGCGGCATCGTGGGGGAGCGGTTCCTGGTGCGCAACTCCGGGGCGACCGCGGTCGTCGAGGGCGTGGGCGACCACGCGCTGGAGTACATGACCGGCGGGCTCGCCCTCATCCTCGGTTCGACCGGCCGCAACCTCGGCGCCGGGATGTCGGGCGGAACCGCCTACATCTACGACCTGCACGAGGAGCGCGTGAACGCCGACTCGCTGGCTTCCGGCGAGTTGCAGCTGCTGCCGCTCGGCGGTGCCGACGTGGAGATCGTGCGCGATCTGCTGCAACGGCACGAGGCCGAGACCGGGTCGCCACTGGCGGCACGGATGCTCGCCGATTTCGACACGACCATCGCCTCCTTCGTGAAGGTGCTGCCCCGTGACTACGCCGCCGTTCTCGCCACCCGGCAGACGGCGGTCGAAGAAGGACTCGACCCCGACGGCGACGTCGTCTGGGGACGTATTTTGGAGGTGACAGGTGGCTGATCCCAAGGGCTTCCTGAAGACGCAGGAGCGCGAGCTCCCGGCCCGCCGGCCGGTTTCCGTGCGGCTCATGGACTGGAAAGAGGTCTACGAGCAGGGCGACGCGGCGACCACCCGGCGCCAAGCCGGCCGCTGCATGGACTGCGGCATCCCGTTCTGCCACCACGGCTGCCCGCTCGGCAACCTGATCCCGGAGTGGAACGACCTCACCCGGCGCGACGAGGGCCGCCAGGCCATCGAGCGGCTGCATGCCACGAACAACTTCCCGGAGTTCACGGGCCGGCTCTGCCCGGCGCCGTGCGAGGCGTCGTGCGTTCTCGGCATCAACCAGCCGCCGGTGACGATCAAGCAGGTCGAGGTGTCGATCATCGACCAGGCCTTCGCGAACGGATGGGTCACCCCGCATCCGCCCGAGCGCCTCACCGGGAAGACCATCGCGGTGGTCGGTTCCGGCCCCGCCGGCCTCGCCGCCGCCCAGCAGCTCACCCGGGCCGGCCACACGGTGGCCGTGTACGAGCGCGACGACCGCATCGGCGGCCTGCTGCGCTACGGCATCCCGGACTTCAAGATGGAGAAGAAGCACCTCGAGGGCCGGCTCACCCAGATGATGGCGGAGGGCACGCGCTTCCGCGCCGGCATCGAGATCGGCGTCGACATCTCCTGGGACGACCTGCGTGCCCGCTACGACGCGGTGATCGTCTGCACCGGCGCGACCGTGCCGCGCGACCTCCCGATCCCGGGCCGCGACCTCGACGGCGTGCACCACGCCATGGAGTACCTGGTTCAGCAGAACAAGGTGGGCGCCGGCGACGACATCCTCGGCCAGATCACGGCGGAGGGCAAGCACGTGGTCGTGCTGGGCGGTGGCGACACCGGAGCGGACTGCATCGGCACCGCGCACCGTCAGGGCGCGCTCTCGGTGACCAACCTCGCCATCGGCAAGCAGCCGCCGGCCGAGCGCCCCGAGAACCAGCCCTGGCCGATGTTCCCGACCCTGTTCGAGGTCTCGAGCGCCCACGAAGAGGGCGGTGAGCGCAGCTACCTCGCCTCGACGGTCGAGTTCCTTGCGAACGAGTCCGGCGAGGTGCGCGCGATCCGCGTCGCGGAGACCGAGTTCCTGGGCGGCCGTCGCGTGCCGAAGGCCGGCACCGAGCGCGAGATCCAGGCCGACCTGGTGCTTCTGGCCCTCGGATTCACCGGTGCCGAGTCCGACGACATCACCACCCAGCTCGGCACCCGTTTCGACCCGCGCGGAAACGTGGAGCGCGACGGCGACTACCAGAGCACCACGCCCGGCGTCTTCGTGGCCGGCGACGCCGGTCGCGGCCAGTCGCTCATCGTCTGGGCGATCGCGGAGGGCCGCGCCGCGGCATCCGCTGTCGACCGCTACCTCGAGGGAGAGACCGACCTGCCGTTCCCGGTGAAGCCCACCGACCGCGCAATCTCGATCTGATACTCTCGCCCCGCAGACTCCAACCCACCACCACCTCCACCACCCCATGCGCCCCGGCGCAGAACTCGGAGCAATACACACTGATGAGACGCGCGAAAATCGTCGCAACACTGGGTCCGGCAACGTCGACCTACGAGACCATCAGAGCGATCATCGATGCCGGCGTCGACGTCGCGCGGATGAACCTCAGCCACGGCAGCTACGACGTGCACGAGGAGGTCTACCGCAACGTCCGTCAGGCGGCCGACGACTCCGGTCGCGCCGTCGCGGTACTCGTCGACCTCCAGGGCCCGAAGATCCGTCTCGGAAAGTTCGAGAACGGCCCTTACGACCTCGCCGAGGGTGACATCTTCAAGATCACCATCGAAGACATCATCGGCAACAAGGAGATCTCCTCCACCACGTTCAAAGGCCTGCCCAACGACGTCAAGGCCGGCGACCCGTTGCTGATCGACGACGGCAAAGTCACGCTGCGCGTGCTCGAGACCGACGGAACGGTCGTCACCACGCGCGTCGAGGTGCCTGGTGCGGTCTCCAACAACAAGGGCATCAACCTGCCCGGTGTCGCGGTGAATGTTCCGGCCATGTCGGAGAAGGACATCGCCGACCTGCGCTGGGGACTCCGCCTCGGCGCCGACCTCATCGCGTTGTCGTTCGTGCGCGATGCCGCCGATGTCGACCTCGTGCAGGAGATCATGGCCGAGGAGGGCCGCAAGGTTCCGGTCATCGCCAAGATCGAGAAGCCGCAGGCGGTCGACAACCTCGAAGAGATCATCGACGCCTTCGACGGCATCATGGTCGCCCGCGGTGACCTCGGCGTCGAGCTGCCCCTTGAAGCCGTGCCGATCGTGCAGAAGCGGGCCATCGAGCTGTCCCGCCGCATGGCGAAGCCGGTCATCGTCGCCACCCAGGTGCTGGAGTCGATGATCTCGTCGCCGCGCCCGACCCGCGCCGAAGCATCCGACTGCGCCAACGCGGTGCTCGACGGTGCCGACGCGGTCATGCTCTCCGGCGAGACCAGCGTCGGCGAATACCCGGTCATCACCGTGCAGACCATGGCACGCATCATCGAGTCGACCGAAGACCACGGTCTGGAGCGCATCCCGGCGCTCGGCACCAAGCCGCGCACCCAGGGCGGCGCGGTCACCCTCGCCGCAGCCGAGGTGGGCGACTTCGTGGGCGCCAAGTTCCTCTGCGTGTTCACCGAGTCGGGCGATTCGGTGCGACGGATGACGCGCTTGCGCTCGACCATCCCGATCCTCGGCTTCACGCCGCTGCCCGGCATCCGCAACCGCATGGCGCTCAGCTGGGGCGTACAGTCCTATCTGGCGCCGCGCGTGACCCACACCGACGAGCTCATGGTTCAGGTCGACGACGTGCTGCTCGGCCTCGGCCGCGCGCAGATCGGCGACAAGGTCATCGTGATCTCCGGCTCCCCTCCCGGAGTATCGGGCACCACGAACGACATGCGCGTGCACATCATCGGTTCGGCGCACAACCCGCTGAAGCCGGACACCTTCGACAACTAGCGGGACTGCTTCACGGAGGTCAATCGTGCCTCACCATTCGGCCAGGATTCGATCAGCCTTTGATCGACTCCTGGCCGTTTTGCGTCAGGAGTGGTTTCTGCGCTGTTCGGCATCCAGCCCACACCGCCCATGCACACGGCCACGTCGACCCGCGCAGACGCGTCCGACGGCTCCGTGCAGTTCGAGTCGGTCGGCACGGATATGGGCTCCGTGCATCCGGTGGCGATTCTCGCCGCTCGCGTCGGCGACGCCCGCTCCGACGTGGCGCCCACCCCCATCCCCGAGGGGTGAGACTGCTCGTGCTGCGTACCGGTGGTGGGACTCGAACCCACACGCCCTCACGGACAACGCATTTTGAGTGCGTCGCGTCTGCCATTCCGCCACACCGGCTTGCTACGAGCGAGGTCCAGAATACCGTAGGGTTGAACCGTGACTGACCAAGAACCAACGACAGCAGTGCCCCGCCGTGTAGTGGTGGCTGAAGACGAATCCCTGATCCGCCTCGACATCGTCGAGATCCTGCGTGACAACGGGTTCGATGTCGTCGGCGAGGCCGGAGACGGCGAGACGGCTGTCGCCCTCGCCACGGAGCTCCGCCCCGACCTGGTCATCATGGATGTCAAGATGCCCCAACTCGACGGAATCTCGGCGGCCGAGCGGCTGTCGAAAGACCACATCGCCCCCGTCGTGCTGCTCACCGCGTTCAGCCAGAAGGAGCTCGTGGAGCGGGCCACCGAGGCCGGCGCACTGGCCTACGTCGTGAAGCCGTTCACCCCGAACGACCTGCTGCCCGCGATCGAGATCGCTCTCTCGCGCTACGCCCAGATCATCACGCTCGAGTCCGAGGTCGCCGACCTCGTCGAGCGCTTCGAGACCCGCAAGCTCGTCGACCGGGCCAAGGGCCTGCTGAACGAGAAGATGGGTCTCACCGAGCCCGAGGCGTTCCGCTGGATCCAGAAGGCGTCGATGGACCGCCGACTCACCATGCACGACGTCGCGCAGGCGATCATCGAGCAGCTCAGCCCGAAGAAGTAGCGCTCTCTACTTCGTCTCGAAGACCTGGCCTTCGGGCCGGTCCTTGATGAAGTTCGTCATTCGCACCGTCGAGAGACGGCGGCCCTGTTCGTCGCTGATGGCGATCTCGTGGGTCACGAGCGTGCGGCCGAGGGTGATCGCCGTGCAGACCCCGGTGACCCAGCCTTCGGTGGCCGAGCGGGAGTGGCTGGCGTTGATCTCGATGCCGACGGCGATCTTGGTGGGCCCGGCGAACAGATTCGCCGCCGTCGAACCGAGGCTCTCGGCCAGCACGACGTAAGCGCCGCCGTGCACGAGACCGAGCGGCTGCGTATTGCCCTCTACGGGCATCCGGGCCACTGACCGCTCGGGCGAGAGCTCGAGGAACTGGATGCCCATCCGTTCGGCAAGAGCCCCGATACCCCGGTAGCCGAAGACCTCCATCACGTCCATCGCAAGAGGTTCTTGCGGGTGCTGGGAGGCGGATTCGGGCATCGTCATCGTCGGGGATCCTGAACTCTCTGGCGTGTCGGAGGGGCTGTGTAGGCTGGCCGTGTGCCGGACAAAGAACAGCCTACCCTTCTCATCATCGACGGACATTCGCTCGCATTCCGGGCGTTCTACGCCCTTCCGGTCGACAGTTTCTCCACTCGCGACGGGCAACACACGAACGCCATCCACGGGTTCATCGCGATGATGATCAATCTGCTCAAGGCCGAGAATCCCACGCACCTCGCGGTGGCGTTCGACGTGTCGCGTTCGTCGTTCCGAACCCGCGAGTACCCCGACTACAAAGGCACCCGGGGCGAGACACCGCCGGAGTTCGTCGGGCAGGTACCGCTGTTGCAGGAGGCGCTGCACGCCCTCGGCATCACCACGATCGAGAAGCCCGACTACGAGGCCGACGACATCCTCGCCACCCTCGCTCTGCAGGGCACCGAGCAGGGCTACCGTGTGCTCGTCGTCTCCGGCGACCGGGATGCGATCCAGCTCGTGAACGACAAAGTCACGCTGCTCTACCCCTCACGCCAGGGCGTGTCCGACCTCACCCGCTACGACGTGGCGAAGGTGCAGGACCGCTACGGCATCCTCCCCGAGCAGTATCCCGAGATCGCGGCGCTGGTGGGCGAGACGAGCGACAATCTGCCCGGCATCCCGAAGGTCGGCGAGAAGACCGCGGTGAAATGGCTGAATCAGTTCGGGTCGCTGGATGCGATCCTCGAGCACCGCGACGAGATCCCCGGCGTGGTGGGCAACAACCTGCGCGAATTCGCCGAGAACGCGATCCGCAATCGCCGGCTCAACCGGCTGCTGACCGACGTCGAGCTCCCGGTCGGGCCCGCCGACCTCGCGCGCCAGCCGGTCGACGAGCAGCAGATGCGCGACGTCTTCGCGCGGCTGGAGTTCCGCACCTTGCTCGACCGCATCCTGAAGCTCGAGGGCATCGGGGGAGACTCCGAGGTGGGGCAGGCTGCCGCGGCGGCAGCAGCCGCGAAGGCCGAGAAGGCACCGGTGCCGGTGACTCTCCTCGACGAAGAGCTCGCGGCTTGGTTGGGTCGGCATTCCGGTGCCGCGTCGGTCTCGGCAACCGCATCGGGTCCAGCCCCAGACACCGCCTCTTCGCCCGCCGATCCGGCCGACCTCTCGGGCGCCGTTTCGGTGCAGGTCGAGACGCTCGACGGTTTCCCCATCGCGATCGGTCTCGCCACCCCACACGAGACGGTGTACCTGCCGTGGGTTCGAGACAGTGCTGACTTCGCGTCGTTCGAAGCGTGGCTCGCCGGGCCGAGCCCGAAGATCCTGTTCGATGCGAAGAAGCAGATCAAGTCGCTCCGCTCGGCCGGTCTGGCCTTCGATGGTCTGCTCTTCGACCCGGTGATCGCGGCGTGGTTGCTGAAGCCGGATTCGAGCGCCGACCGCTCGCTCGCCCAGCTCGTCGACCGGCACCTGCTCGAGACGCTGCCGACTCCCGATCCGAATCAGCTCGTGCCCGACTCCGACACGGTGGTCGGCCCCGCCGAGGAGGCCTGGTATGCCTGGCGGGTGGCGCAAGCGCTCTCCGCCATGCTCGACGACCGCACGCGCCGCGTGCTCACCGACATCGAGATGCCGACCCTTCTCGTGCTGGCTCAGGTCGAGCTCACGGGCGTGACCGTGAGCCACGACGAATTGGCGGCCCTCTCCGCCGAGCTCGGGGAGTCTGCCGGGCAGATCGCCTCCGACGCATTCGGCATCATCGGGCGCGAGATCAACCTCGGGTCGCCGAAACAGATCCAGGAGGTGCTCTTCGATCAACTCGACATGCCGAAGACGCGCGCCACGAAGACGGGCTATTCGACGGATGCCGGTGCTCTCGCCGATCTGCAGGCCACGAACCCGCATCCCTTCCTCGGGCTGCTGCTGGCGCACCGCGACGCCACCAAGCTGCGGCAGATCATCGAGTCGGTCGACAAGGCGATCGCGCCCGACAAGAGGGTGCACACCACGTACGTGCAGACCGGCTCGTCGACCGGGCGCATCTCCTCCACCGACCCGAACCTGCAGAACATCCCGGTTCGCACCGAGGAAGGCCGACGCATCCGTGCCGCCTTCCAGGTGGGTGAGGGCTACGAAACGCTGCTCACAGCCGATTACTCGCAGATCGAGATGCGCATCATGGCGCACCTCTCGGGCGATGCCGGGCTGATCGACGCCTTCCAGTCCGGTGAAGACCTGCACCGCTTCGTGGGAGCGCGCATCTTCGGGGTCGACCCGGCCGACGTGACATCGAACATGCGCACCAAGGTGAAGGCGATGTCGTACGGCCTCGCCTACGGGCTCTCGGCCTTCGGGCTGTCGAAGCAGCTGCGCATCGAGACCGCCGAGGCGAAGCAGCTGATGACCGACTACTTCGAGCGGTTCGGGGCCGTGCGCGAATATCTGCGAAACGTGGTGGTGCAGGCCAAGGTCGACGGTTTCACCGAGACGATCTTCGGCCGGCGTCGCCCCTTCGCGAACCTCAACAGCGCCAATCGCGTGCTCCGCGAGAACGACGAGCGGGCGGCGCTCAACGCGCCGATCCAAGGCACGGCGGCCGACATCATCAAGATCGCGATGATCGGTATCTCGGCCGATCTCTCCTCTCAGCAACTGTCGTCGAAGATGCTTCTGCAGGTGCACGATGAGCTCGTGTTCGATGTGGCGCCGGGGGAGTGGGATGCGCTGGCAGACATCGTGACCGCGCGCATGTCGTCGGCAGCGTCGCTCTCTGTGCCGCTCGAGGTGCAGGTGGGCCGCGGGCAGAACTGGAACGTCGCGGCGCACTAGACAGAAGCGGTGGTGGTGACCCTGCGCGCCCTCACCGTCGATGCACGGTGTAATGGAGATGGGTCGTGCTCGGCGACGGCTCTGCGCGCACCAGATCAAGAGCCACTTCGCCCGCGTGCACGCCGTCGAACAGGCGGATTCCCGACCCGAACAGCACGGGCGAGAGCGCGACATGGAACTCGTCGATCAAGGCCGCATTGAGATACTGCACGATCGTCTCTCCACCGCCCGCGATGCGGACGTCGTTCTCGCCGGCGGCCTCGCGGGCCTGATCGAGCGCTGACTCGATACCGTCGTTCACGAAGAAGAAGGTGGTTCCGCCCTGTCGTTCCCAGGGTTCCCGCTCCTCGTGGGTCACGACGAACACCGGCGTGTGGAACGGCGGATCCTCTGGCCACGCACCTTCGCCGGCGTCGAACATGCGCTTGCCCATCACGCTCGCTCCGGTGCGCTCGAACGTCTCGCGCACGATGTCGTTGTCGCGACCCTCCTCACCGCCCTCGCCGAGTTTCAGGTTCTCTCGGAAGAATCTCTGTCGAAAGACCCACCGCTGCAGCTCCATCCACTGCTGTCCCATCAATTCGTCGGGAGACTCTGGCGCGATGAACCCGTCGAGCGACATCGACACGCTGAAGAACACCTTCGCAGCCATCAGCCCGCCGCTCCGTCCCGAACGACCTCGGCGACGTAGGCGGCCAGGTTGCCCAGGGTCTGCTGACCGCCCTCGATCGCGCCGTGCTTCTCGATCGCCTCGTCACGCAGCTCTTTGGTGGCAAACACCGTGAGCATCTCGATCCGGGTCGTCTTTCCCTCCGGTGTGAACGTGAGCACCGACTCGAACGCATTCGGGTCGCCGCGGTACTCGCCATGGAGCATCTCGATCCGCTCCGGCGGAACGATCTCGATCCAGGAGATCCACTCGCTGTAGTCGGTGCCGTCGGGCCCGTGCATCACGAAGACCCATTCGCCTCCGACCCTGAACTCGAAGGATCGAGTGGTGGTGGTGAACCCCTCCGGCCCCCACCACTTCGACAGGTGCCGTACCTCGGTGAACGCCTCGAACACCAGCTCCCGTGGGGCGTCGATCAGTCGGGAGATCGCGATCTCGCGGTCGGCCGTCGCCGACCGCACCTCTGAATCGCGTCCAGTCGTATTCATCCGTTACTCCTCGTGCCTTTCTTGTTTGAGCTCCTGCACATAGGCGTCCAGGCGGTCGAAACTCTCGTTCCAGAATCGCTCGAACCCGCCGGTCCACTCGTGAACCGCTTTCAGTCCCCGCGCGTCCAGGTCGTACAGGCGCTGCTTTCCCGCCCGGCGGTCCCGCACCAGTCCGACCTCTCGGAGCACCCGCAGATGCTTCGACGCACCCGGCTGGGACATCCCCAACTCCTGGGACAGCTCGGTCACCGGTCGCTCACCGGTGCGCAGCAGCGCCAGAATCTGCCGACGCTGGGGCTCTGCGATCGCGTTGAAGACGTCCGACGTGGTCGCTGCTCGTGCCATGACAGCAACATATACCCATATCGGCAAGTGTTCAATCTTTGGACCGGGCTAGCGGAAGTCGCGTGAGGTGGTCTTCGCGCTGAGCAGCAACGGCTCGAAGCGATCCGCCACGATGTTGGTGACGCCCTCTTTCGATCTCTCGAGGATGCCGCGCACAATCAACGCAGGGGAGTCGCGGGCCACCCGGCGATGCCGCATCCAGACCCCGACGCTGCAGATGATGTTGAGGATGCCCGTCTCGTCTTCGAGGTTCATGAAGGTGATGCCGCTTGCCGTCGCGGGTCGCTGGCGGTGCGTCACCACCCCGGCGACCTCGATCCGGCGGCCGTTCTCAGCGGCGGCCAGCTCGGCCACCGAGAGCACGCCGCGGTGCCGCAGGTCGTCGCGGGCATGGGCGAGCGGATGGTCGTCGGGGGAGATGCCGGTGGCCCAGAGGTCGTAGACAACCTGCTCCTCGGCGCTCAGCATGGGAAGCAGTGGCGGCTGCACCGAGACGAAGGTGCCGGGGAGATATTCCGCTCGTTCCTGGGATGCGTTGCCTGCCTCCCACAGCGCTTCGCGCTTGGTCAAGCCAAGAGATTCGAAAGCACCGGCGGTAGCGAGGGCTTCCAGCTGAGCAGTGGTGAGACCCACGCGGCGGGCGAGGTCGGGCATGCCGAGGTAGGGGCCGTTCTGCTCGCGTTCGGCCACGATCCGCTCGGCCAGCTTCTCGCCGATCGACGTGACCTCGGCCAGTCCGAGTCGCACCGCGAGCTCCCCGTCGCGACGGTGTTCGAGCGTGCGATCGGGGGCTTCGCGGTTGAAGACCTTCGGCACCGGGGCAGCTGGATGCACGCATTCGGCGAGCCCGGTCTCGACGGTCTGCCCGGTCTCGGCCAGCAGCAACGGTTCGAGGCCGGCCTGCACCCCGGAACGCTGGATGTCGGGGCGCCGCACCTCGACACCGTGCCGCCGCGCATCCGCCGTCAACGTCTGCGGTGAGTAGAAGCCCATCGGCTGCGCCCGCAGCAGCGCCGCCAGGAACGCGGCGGGGTAGTGCAACTTGAACCACGAGCTCGCGTACACCAGCAGAGCGAAGCTCGTGGAGTGGCTCTCGGCGAAGCCGAAGTTCGCGAAAGCCTCGATGCGCTGATAGATGTCGTCGGCGAGTTCACCCGTGATGCCGTTGCCGGCCATCCCCTGGTAGAGCTTCGCTCGGAGCCGTGAGATCTTCTCCTGCCCGCGCTTGGAACCCATCGCCCGGCGCAGCAGATCGGCGTCGTCGGCATCGCACCCGCCGACCGCCATCGCCATCTGCATCAGCTGTTCCTGGAAGAGCGGCACCCCGAGGGTGCGCTCGAGCACGGGCTTGAGTTTCGGGTGCAGGTAGGTGACGGGTTCGAAGCCGAGCTTGCGGCGGATGTACGGGTGCACCGCCCCGCCCTGGATCGGCCCCGGTCGGATCAACGCGATCTCCACCACGAGGTCGTAGAACGCGCGCGGCTGCAGTCGGGGGAGCGTGCCCATCTGCGCCCGGCTCTCCACCTGGAAGACGCCGATCGAATCGGCTCGGCAGAGCATGTCGTAGACGCCCTCCTCCTCTTTGGGGATGCTGTCGAGATCCCACTCGCGGCCCGTCGACTCCTTCACGAGATCGAAGGTGTGCTGCAGCGCCGACAGCATCCCGAGACCCAGCAGGTCGAACTTGACGAGCCCCATCCAGGCGCAGTCGTCTTTGTCCCACTGCAGCACGGTGCGATCTTCCATGCGCGCGTTCTCGATCGGACACACCTCACCGACGGGGCGGTCGGTGAGCACCATGCCACCGGAGTGGATGCCGAGGTGCCGGGGGAAGCCGAGCACCTCGGTGGCCAACTCGATCACCTCCGCCGGGATGTCGTGATCGCCGCTCTCGACCATGGGGCCCCAGCGTTCGACCTGCTTCGACCAGGCGTCTTGCTGACCCGGGCTGTGACCGAGCGCCTTTGCCATGTCGCGCACGGCGAACTTCGGTCGGTACTGGATGACGTTGGCCACCTGCGCCGCGTTGCGTCGCCCGTACTTCGCGTAGACGTACTGGATCACCTCTTCGCGCCGGTCGGAATCGAAGTCGACGTCGATGTCGGGCTCTTCCTCGCGCATCGCCGAGAGGAAGCGCTCGAACGGCAGCAGACGGGCGATGGGGTCGACGGCGGTGATCTTCAGCACGTAGCAGACGGCTGAGTTCGCCGCCGAGCCACGCCCCTGGCAGAGGATGCCGAGCCGCCTGGCCTCGCGCACGATGTCGTAGACGATGAGGAAGTAGCCCGGAAAATCCTTGGTCTCGATCACCGCGAGTTCTTTCTCGAGCCGCGCCCAGATCTCGGGTCCGGCACCCGGGTAGCGGTCGGCGACGCCCTCGGCGACCAGCGCCCGGAGGTAAGACATCGGGGTGTGCCCCTCCGGCACCTCCTGTCGCGGCAGCTTCGGCTTGGCACGGCGCAGCTCGAAGGAGAGCTCGTCGGCGACCTCGACCGTGTGCTCGACCGCTCCCGGGTAGCGACCGAAACGCTGCGCCATTTCGGCGCCCGAGCGCAGGTGTGCCGCGGGTGCGGCGGGCAGCCAGCCGTCGAGTTCGTCGAGGCTGCGCCGGGCGCGCACCGCGGCCAGGGCTTCCGCGAGTCGGTGCCGGTCGGGAGTGGCGTAGTGCACGTTGCCGGTGGCGACGGAGGCGAGCCGCCGCTTCTGCGCCAGGGCGAACAGGGTGTCGTTGATGCTGCTGTCGAGGGGATCGCCCCGATCGCTCAGCTCGACCAGCACGTTCTCGCGACCGAAGAGCGCCTCGAGCCGGTCGAGTTCGCGCTCGGCGCCCTCGATGCCCTCTCTCGCGAGAGCCTGCCGCACCTGGCCTTTGCGGCAGCCGGAGAGCACCATCCAGTCGCCCCCGCTGTCGTGGGCGAGCTGCTCGAGCGAATAGAGCGGTTTGCCTTTCTCGGCCCCGGGGGCCAGCTGTGCCGTGGTGATGGCGCCGGCGAGTCGGTGGTAGCCGGCTTGCTGGCGGGCGAGAACGAGCAGGTGCGAGCCCTCGGGGTCGGCCATCCCGTTCTGCGGTGCGCTCAGCTCGAGCGAGAGCTCGGCGCCGAACATGGTTCTGACCTGGTGCATCTCGGCTGCTTCGGCGAAGCGGGCGAGACCGTAGAAGCCGTCGTGGTCGGTGAGAGCGAGCGCGTGCAACCGCATCCGTGCCGCCTCCTGCACCAGTTCTTCGGGCGAGGAAGCGCCGTCGAGAAAGCTGAAGTTGGAATGCGCGTGCAACTCGGCATAGGGCACGACGGCCTCGCCGCCACCGCTGTCGCCGACGGCGGCGACTCCGTCGTGCACCGCCTCTTCCAGGGGCGGTGGCACATAAGCGGGCCGCTTACGAGAATGTGTCTCCTCGTCTTCCATCGGGCTCCGGGGCCGCGTTCGCCCCGACATCTTCCGCTCCAGCTCCGACCACGTGATGGGCGGATTCTGCCACCCCATCAGCCACCCGCGATCCGCTGAAAAGCGGCGGCGTGTACGTCGCTTTTCAGCCCTGAGGGCGGCCAGGGGTGCGGGGGAGCAACTCGTCGCACCGTTCGCCGCAGTAGCAGCGGCGGCGAACCCAACAACAACTCAGTCATAGCGGGCCTCCGCATACCAGGAGCCTCGTTCGAGGGCGAGGAGCCAGGCGGTGCCGTCGGCGTCGACCACCTGGAAGCGGTCGAAACGGCGCCGCGCCGCGGAATCCCACCAGCGCTCGTACACCGGCCACGGACCCGCCCAGGCTTCGAGCGGCCGCAGCTGACGGCCACCGGCTTCAGAGGAGAAGAGGGCGGGTTCTGCCGTCAGCGCACCCCGGGCGGTGACCGCCACCTCCTGCTGCCCAGCGGCCAGCACCAGTACCGCCCGCGGCCGCTCGAACACCGTGGTGGGCAGCGGCGGCGGGACGCTCCCCGGCCAGGGCGCCTGCTCTTCGCTCCGCGCACCGCCGGCACCCGCAACACCCGCCGTGCGGTTCGGCATTCTTCCACCGCGGGCACGGCTTTTCGGAGAGCTGGGTGCAGTGGACTTCTGCTCGATGCGGTCGCCCCAAGGCACCAGGATCTGCCGTTCACGGGGCGATCGACCGCCCCCGATCGAGGCCGTCAGCACTCCCTCGTGCCCCACGATGCTCTGCACGCGGGAGAGGCCGTGGTGGATGCGCTCTTCGGAACCACTGCCCCAGAGCCCGGTCTCGTGCCGAGCACTGTGATCGACGGCCTCGGCGACGATGCGCACCCGGGCGATCGGCGACGAGAGCGCGCTCTCGATGGTGCTGCCGCCCTGCAGCTGCCAGCGCACCCGGTCGACCACATCACCGGCGCTGAACCACCGCGGGTGCAGCCAGCTGCGATCTCGTCGTTCACCGCGTTCGCTCGTGAGTTCGACCCGCAACGCGGTGCAGACGAAGCGGGCGGCCGCCAGATCTCCGATGAAGCGCTCCGCCGCCGCTCGCACTCCGAAGGCCACCTGATCGATACGGTCGAGCGGGGGCTCGAAATCGCTGAGGCTCTCGCGCACCTCGGGTGGGATGCGCGGCACCACCTGACTGCCGTCGAGTCCCGCCGCCCTGGTGTGGGCTCGTGCACCGGGCTCACCGAAGCGGGAACGCACGTCGGCCGCCGGCAGCTCGGCGAAATCGCCGAGCGAGCGGATGCCGAGCCGCCACAGCAGCGTCGTCAACTCGGGCTCGTCGAGCAACTGCAGGGGGAGACCGCGCAGAAACCCGGGTGAACCACCCTCCGGCACGATCCTGATCAGATCGACGCCGGGCAGCCGGGCCGCCTGGTCGGCCGCGAACATCCCGTCAGCCACTCCCACCCGGGCATCCGTCACCCCCAGCTCGGCGAAGCGTTCGAGAAAGGCCAGAGCCGCTGCATGCTCACCGCCGTAGAACCGTGCCGCACCGCGCACGGCCAGGGCGCAGCTGCCCGCGCGCACGATCTGCACGTTCGGACTCATCTCTTCGAGCGCGCTGATCATCGGCTCGAAGGCGCGGTCGACCCGCACCGGGTCGTAGGCGAAGTCGAGCAACTGCGGACTCCGAGCCTGCGCCTCGCGGAGCCGGAGCCCCCGCTTCACCCCGTCGGCACGCGCCGCAGCCGAGCAGGCGAGCACCAGCCCCTTCTCGATCACCGCGATGCTGCGCTCGGGCGACACACCTTCGGCCCCGATGGTCGCCACCACCGGCCAGTCGGGGCACCAGACCACCATCGTGCGCACTGGTGCCGCTCCGCTCCGCACCCCGATCATCCGCCCACCCCCTGCAGGAGGCGGGGCCGGGCGTCCAGCACCGGCCGGAACGACTCGTGCCGGTCGGGCAGCCACAGTCGCGCACGACGAGGCCGGCCCGAGCCCACCCGTGCCGTGGCAGTGACCAGCACCTGCCGCTCGGCGAGATGCCCGTGCCCCACACCGATGCCCGCCCATGAGCTCTCCGCTATGCGCAACGAGGCCTCGCTCTGCGGCCAGTCACCCAGCACGATCAACGTGACTCCGCGCTGCCGGATGCGGGCCTGCAGCCGCGCAATGGCCGAATCGGTGACCCGGCTGGGCGCCCGGGTCACCACCACCCCCACGACGTCGGCCATCGCCGCCGTGACGGTGAGCCACTCCTCGCCCGGATGCGGCACGAGCGCGAGCCGCTCGAGGTCGATGCCGAAGCGCGACGCCGCCTCGACCCCGAAATCGGGCAGCCCGACGACCCCGCACCAGACCCCGTCGGCCGAGGGCCCGGCCATCAGCGCCATCACCAGCGCGGTGGAGGACTCGACCGAGTACGCCGCGCCGGAACGCAGCGAGCCGCCGGGCAGCAACGCCTCGAGTGCCGGATGCGTTCGCACACTCCGGGTGTCGAGCTTGGTGGCTTGCATCTGCTGGATGCGCGACTGGAGCGCACGGATCTCCTCGCCCGCCGGAGCGGGGGAGGAGAGAGTGAGCGCGGCATCCGTCATGCCCTCATGTTCGAATATATGTTCGAATAAGTCAATCCGGTGATGCGGCCTGTGGAGAATCGGATTCTCTCCACAGCCTCGGCTGCTCATCGCCCGGTGTCGGCACCGTGCCCTAGGGTCGAAACATGACCAGCACGACAGTACCGACCCCCGCCGACACCCGACCTCCGACCGCGATCGATGCGATCGCCGAGCGCTGGGTCGACACCGTGGTGGAGCTCGAACCGGTGCTCGGCACCTACATCGGCCGGTCCGAGGTGAACGACCGCTACGGAGACCTCTCACCCGCGGGCCACGAGCGCTACATCGCCGCCGTGAAGTCGGTGCTCGCCGAACTCGACGCTGCAACGCCGGTCGACGAGGTCGACGAGGTCACCAAGACCGATCTGCGCAGCGAACTCGAACTCGCCGTGGCGAGCTCGGAGGCGGGCCTGCAGCTGCGCGACCTGAATGTGATCGACTCGCCCAGCCAGCACCTCCGCGAGGTCTACGACCTCATGCCCACCGCCACGGTCGACGACTGGTCGGTGGTCGCGAAGCGGCTCTCCGCGGTCGAGGAGGCGGTCGACGGCTACATCGTGACTCTCCGCGAGGGCATGCGCCGTGACACCGTCCCGGCTCGCCGCCAGGTGGTCGAGGTGCTCGCACAGGTGCGCAAGAACTCGGGCCCCGACAACTTCTTCACCGAGTTCGCGCAGGGCGCCCGGGTGATTGCCGAAACGGAGATCGAGGCCGAGACGGGTTCGGGTGGCGCCCCCACCGAACTGCCCGCGAGTCTCCGCGCCGACCTGGAGCGGGCTGCGCAGACCGCCGCCTCGGCCTATTCGAAGCTCGCCCAGTTCCTCGAGAACGAGCTGGCGCCGGTCGCCGGCACCCAGGATGCGGTGGGTCGCGAGCTCTACGCGCTGCAGTCGCGTCGTTTCCTCGGCGCCACGATCGATCTCGACGAGACCTACGAGTGGGGCATCGAGGAGCTCGGCCGCATGGTGCGCGAGCAGGAGGCGATCGCCGCGGAGATCAAGCCCGGGGCATCCGTCGCCGAGGCCATCGCTTTTCTCGACAGCGATCCGAGCCGGAAGCTCCAGGGCACGGATGCGCTGCAGGCCTGGATGCAGGCCACCAGCGACCGCGCGGTCGAAGAACTCGGAAAGACGCACTTCGACATCCCTGATGAGATTCGCGCCCTCGAGTGCATGATCGCGCCCACCCACGAGGGAGGCATCTACTACACCGGCCCCACCGACGACTTCTCGCGCCCCGGCCGCATGTGGTGGTCGGTGCCCGACGGCGTCACCGAGTTCGACACCTGGCGCGAACTCACCACGGTCTACCACGAGGGCGTTCCCGGTCACCATCTGCAGATCGGCCAGGCCGTCTACAACCGTGCCAAGCTCAACACCTGGCGGCGCCAGCTCGCCGGAACCAGTGGTCACGCCGAAGGTTGGGCGCTCTACGCCGAGCGCCTGATGGAAGAGCTGGGCTACCTCGACGACCCGGCCGACCGCCTTGGCATGCTCGACGGTCAGCGGATGCGCGCCGCCCGCGTCGTGCTCGACATCGGCGTGCACTTGCAGAAACCGCGGCTCACCGGCTCCGGGGTGTGGGATGCGGAGTATGCCCTCGAGTTCATGCGCCAGAACGTGAACATGAATGACGCGTTCATCCGCTTCGAGGTCAACCGCTACCTCGGTTGGCCCGGCCAGGCTCCTTCGTACAAGGTGGGCCAGCGCATCTGGGAAGAGTTGCGCGACACCCTACGCGCCCGCGAGAAGGAGGCCTTCTCGTCGAAGGAGTTCCACCGCAGGGCTCTCGACCTCGGCGGCGTGGGGCTCGACACCCTGCGCTCGGCCCTGCTGAAGTAGCTGCGGCGTGGTGCGGTCTCCTCGTTCTCCCTACGAACTCACCTCGGGCTCGGCGCTCGACGACCTGCATCCGGTGCTCCGCACGTACTTCGGTGCGATTCCCGCCGGAATGCGTGGCCACGGCAGTGGCGTCTTCGACGTCGTCGGCACGCCGCGCCTCTGGCTGCGTCCTGCCCTGGCGCTGTTGGCGCGACAGGGAATCCTCTTCCCGGTCTGGGAGCAGAACGTTCCCTTCACCGTCGTGAACGGCCCGCTGGTCGACCGCGACGGGCGAACCGCAGTCGTGGCGGTGCGCCACTTCCACTTCCTGGGTGGGGCGCGAACGATGGTCGATGCCATCACCGCCGAGAACCCTGGCGCCGACGGTCTGGTCGATCATCTCGGCCTCGATCGCCGGTTCCGGGTGCGGCTCTCCACCACCGTGGTGCGCGGTGAGCTCCACCTCGTTTCGACGAGCCTCGAACTGCGGATCGGGCGACAGCACTACGCCGTGCCCTCCGCGCTCGCCCCGCGCGTGACCCTGGTCGAACGCTTCGACGATGCGGCTCGCGGGGGAGAGGGCGCCCAGCGCGTCTCCGTCACCGTCGACGCCCCACTGATCGGGCGCATCTACGAATACACGGGCACCTTCACCTACGAGTTGCGGGCAGAAGTCGAAACACGCGTCGACGACGAGGTGGCTGACGACGGCGCCGCGGGCAGCGGCTTCGCCGTAGAAACCGCAGAAACGTCGGAGGGTGCAGAAACCGCAGAAGCCGCAGAGGACGTCGACGACGCCGAAGACGTCGAAGACGCCGACGCGGGCCCCCGATGACCGATCCCCGTCGGGTGGTCATCGCCGGCGCCTCGGGCTTCATCGGCGCGCGGCTGGCGGATGCGTTCCGCGAGGAAGGCGCCGAGGTCGCGTTGATCGGTCGCGCCGGCCCCGATGCACGGTGGAACGACCCGGCCGCGATCGCCGCGCTGGTCGACGGCGCCGACCTCCTGATCAACCTGGCCGGCAAGAGCGTCAACTGCCGCTACGGCCCCGTGAACCGCGCCGAGATCTTCCGCTCCCGGCTGGCGACCACCCGCGCGCTGCACGAGGCGATCGCCGTGGCCGCGCATCCGCCGCGCCTGTGGATCAACTCGTCGACCGCCACCATCTACCGGCACGCCGACGACCGAGCAATGACCGAGTCGACCGGTGAGATCGGCGAGGGCTTCTCAGTGAACGTCGCCACCAGTTGGGAAGAGGAGTTCCTCCGCGGCGGACTGCCGGGCACCCGGCGGGTCGCGCTGCGCATGGCGATCGTGCTGGGCGACGGCGGTGCGCTCACCCCGATCCTTGCGCTCGCCCGTGCCGGTTTCGGAGGGCCGCAGTTCGACGGGCACTGGCCGTCCACCCCGGGGCGCCGCGCCGCCGGAACACATCACCGCTTCCGGCGAGGCTCGAGCGGGGGGCGGCAGAAGTTCAGCTGGGTGCATCTCGACGACGTGGTCAGAATCATCCGATTTCTCGACGCGCATCCCGAGATCGATGGGGCGGTCAATGCCGCCGCCCCGAACCCCACCGACAATCGCACTTTCATGGCATCGGCGCGCCGCGCGGTCGGCGTCTGGTTCGGCCTTCCGACCTGGCGATGGATGCTCGAACTCGGCTCGATCGCCATCCGCACCGAGACCGAGTTGGTGCTGAAGAGCCGCTGGGTCGTTCCCGAACGACTCGAGGCGGCCGGCTACGAGTTCGCCTTCCGAGACCACGAGGGCGCCCTCGCCGACATCGTCGGCAGATCGAACGAGCGGAATGCTCGGAGGCTCCCGGGTGTTGTATGAAACGGCACTGGGAACGCGGCTTGCCGCATCCGGCGCCGCGAAGCTAGACTAAAGCGTCACGCTTGTGACTATCATCCGCCCTGCCAGTTGCGGAATTGCGCTCGTCCCAGAGTGCACAACACATCGAACATCTCGCAACCGGCCCGAACTATGTCCATAACGGAGCAACTACTACATGACAATCGCAACGACCGAAAAGGCAACCAAGCAGGTCGCCATCAATGACATCGGATCTGCTGAAGACTTTCTCGCCGCGGTCGAAAAGACTCTGAAATTCTTCAACGACGGAGACCTCATCGAAGGCACCGTCGTGAAGATCGACCGCGACGAGGTTCTCCTCGACGTCGGTTACAAGACGGAGGGCGTCATCCCTTCGCGCGAACTCTCCATCAAGCACGATGTCGACCCGACCGAGGTCGTTCAGGTCGGTGACTTGGTCGAGGCCCTCGTCCTCCAGAAGGAAGACAAAGAAGGCCGCCTCATCCTCTCCAAGAAGCGTGCTCAGTACGAGCGTGCGTGGGGCGACGTGGAGAAGATCAAGGACGCCGACGGCGTGGTGACCGGTTCGGTCATCGAGGTCGTCAAGGGTGGCCTCATCGTCGACATCGGACTCCGCGGCTTCCTCCCGGCTTCGCTCATCGAGCTCCGCCGCGTGCGCGACCTGACCCCGTACCTGGGTCAGGAGATCGAGGCGAAGATCCTCGAACTCGACAAGAACCGCAACAACGTCGTTCTGTCGCGCCGCGCCCTGCTCGAGCAGACGCAGTCCGAGAGCCGCACCACCTTCCTCAACAACCTCCAGAAGGGGCAGGTCCGCAAGGGCGTCGTCTCGTCGATCGTCAACTTCGGTGCGTTCGTCGATCTGGGTGGCGTCGACGGGCTGGTTCACGTCTCCGAGCTCTCCTGGAAGCACATCGAGCACGCCTCCGAGGTCGTCGAGGTGGGCCAGGAAGTCACCGTCGAGATCCTCGAGGTCGACCTCGACCGTGAGCGCGTGTCGCTCTCGCTCAAGGCCACTCAGGAAGACCCGTGGCAGGTGTTCGCCCGTACCCACGCCATCGGCCAGGTCGCGCCCGGAAAGGTCACCAAGCTGGTGCCGTTCGGTGCGTTCGTCCGCGTCGCCGAGGGCATCGAGGGTCTGGTGCACATCTCCGAGCTCTCCGGCAAGCACGTCGAGCTCGCCGAGCAGGTCGTGTCGGTCGGCGACGAGGTCTTCGTCAAGGTCATCGACATCGACCTCGAGCGTCGCCGCATCAGCCTCTCGCTGAAGCAGGCGAACGACGGCGTCGACCCCGAGGGCACCGAGTTCGACCCCGCACTCTATGGAATGCTCACCGAGTACGACGACCAGGGGAACTACAAGTACCCCGAGGGCTTCGACCCGGAGACCAACGAGTGGAAAGAGGGCTTCGACGCTCAGCGCGAGAAGTGGGAGCAGGAGTACGCCGAGGCTCAGGCTCGCTGGGAAGCGCACAAGAAGCAGGTCGCCGCGTCCAACGCGGATGCCGCTTCGAGCGACATCCCCTCGGGCTCGAACTCGTTCTCGAGCGAGTCGACCGGCGCCGGCACCCTCGCCGACGACGAGACCCTCGCGGCACTCCGCGAGAAGCTCAGCTCGAACAACTAGTCACACTGCAGCACGCATGGATGGCCGTCCCTTCGGGGGCGGCCATCCGGCCGTTAAAGACGATTGATCGGATGCACCTCCCGATAGCATGAGCACGTGTACGTGATCGGACTCACCGGGGGTATCGCCGCAGGCAAGTCGACGGTGGCGCGCCGCTTCGCGGAGCACGGCGCCGTGGTGCTCGACGCGGATCAGCTGGCGCGCGAGGCCGTCGAACCGGGCACTCCCGGGCTCGCCGCCATCCGTGACCGCTTCGGTGATTCCGTGATCGCCGCCGACGGCACGCTCGACCGGCCGGCGCTCGGCGCGGTCGTGTTCGGCGACGAGCAGGCTCGACTCGATCTGAACGGCATCACGCATCCGGAGGTCGCACGGCTTCTGAAGCAGCGGCTCGAAGCCACCCGGGCGGTCGATCCGGATGCCGTCGTGGTGTACGACGTGCCGCTCATGGTGGAGTCGGGCGGGCGCCGCGGCGGTCTGTTCGAGCACGTCGTGGTGGTCGAGTCGCCGGCGGAGATGCGGATCTCGCGGCTCGTGGAGCTGCGCGGGATGTCGCGTGACGAAGCCGAGCGGCGCATCCGGTCGCAGGCCACCGACGAGGAACGGCGGGCGATCGCCGACACGGTCATCGATTCCAGCGGCACCCTCGACCAGACGCTCGAGCAGGTCGACGCCGCGTGGGAGAGCGTGCAGAAGAGGGTGACGCCATGACCGTGATCGATCTGAACGCCGACCTGGGGGAGTCGTACGGCGCCTGGACCCTCGGCGACGACCGCGCGATGCTCGACCTCGTGACGAGCGCGAACGTCGCGTGCGGCTTCCACGCGGGCGACCCCACGCGCATCCTGGACACGCTGCGGCTCGCCACCGCTCGCCGCACCGAGGTCGGTGCCCAGGTGTCGTACCCTGACCTGCGTGGCTTCGGGCGACGCGATCTCGATCTGCCCGCCGCCGACCTCACCGCCGACGTCATCTACCAGATCGGGGCGCTGCAGGGTCTCGCGACCGCCGCCGGAACCCGCGTGCTCTACGTGAAGCCGCACGGCGCCCTCTACAACCGCATCGTGCACGACGAGCGGCAGGCCGGTGCCGTGGTCGACGCGGTGATCGCGATCGATCCGTCGCTCGCGATCGTCGGGCTTCCTGACTCGGAGGTGGGTCGGCTCGCCGAGGCCGAGGGGTTGCGCTTCGTGCCCGAGGCGTTCGCCGATCGCGCCTACCGGCCCGACGGCACCCTCGTGTCTCGCACTGAGGCGGGCGCAGTGCTGCACGATGCCGCCGAGATCGCCGAGCGGATGCTGCGGCTCGCGACCGAGGGCGTCGTCACGGCCATCGACGGCACCGACATCGCCCTCTCGGCCGAGACCATCTGCGTGCACGGCGACTCACCGGGCTCGGTCGCCATCGCCCGAGCTGTGCGCGACGCTCTCGAAGCCTCGGGTCTGTCGATCGCGCCGTTCGCGTCGTCGTCGCGATGACCGGGCGGGCGGCGCCGCGGCCTGCGGATGCTGCTGCGTTCGCGGCCGGACTACGGGTGCTCCCGCTCGGCTCGTCGGCCGTGCTCATCGAGCCGACGGATGCGCGGGGCGTCGTCGAGCTCTACCTCCGATTGCGTGCGACCACGCCGGCCGGCGTGACAGACCTGGTGCCGGCGGCGGTCACGGTGCTCGTCGCCTTTGACCAGGGAATCCTGTCGCGCGGCGCGGTCGTGTCCTGGGCGACCAGCACGGCAACCGCCACCGCAGCGATCGGCGCTGCCGATGACCGCCCGGCAGGAGCGGGGCGCGGGGCCGACGGAGCAAGGGGCCGCAGCGACGTCGCGGGCACGCCAACGGGCGGGATCGGAAGGGACGACGCGGGCGGGAACGCCCCTGGCGCGATCGTGGAGCTGCCCGTGCGATACGACGGGCCCGATCTCGCCGTCGTCGCGGAGCTGAGCGGCGCATCCGTCGACAGTGTGATCGCGGCGCACCTCGACCAGCTCTGGACGGCGGCGTTCATCGGTTTCGCCCCCGGGTTCGCGTACCTCGCTGGTGAAGACGACCGTCTCACGGTGCCGCGGCGGAACACTCCGCGCGCTGTGGTGCCGGCGGGATCGGTGGCGTTGGCGGCGGGATATTGCGGGGTGTATCCGCGGGAGTCGCCCGGCGGTTGGCACCTCATCGGGCGCACGGATGCGGTGCTGTGGGATGTGAAGCGCGCAGATCCTGCGCTGCTCGCGCCGGGCACGCGGGTGAGGTTCGTTCGTGAACGCTGAGGAGTGGGAGGCCGGATCCCCCGAGGCAAGCGGGGCAGCCGCCGCCTTCGAGGTGATGGCCACTGGACCGCTCGCCCTGCTGCAGGATGCCGGCCGGCCCGGATACGCGCACCTCGGCGTGACAACCTCGGGCGCGGCCGACCGCAGTGCCTACGCCGCGGCGAATCGCCTCGTGGGCAACGAACCGGGCGCGGCAGCCATCGAGGCCGTGTTCGGGGGTCTCGAATTGCGCGCATCACGCACCCTGCTCGTCGCGCTGACCGGCGCCTCGGCGGTGGCCACCGTCACGGAGTTCGCGCGCAAGGGCCGTCACTCTGCCGGCGCCGAAGAGACCGACGCCCGCGCGAATGAGGCCAGGTCGCGCATCCCGCACCCGGCCGGTACGTCGTTCGTCGTGTTCGCCGGTGACACGATCGCTCTGGGAGCTCCTGAGGAGGGTCTCCGCTCCTACCTCGCGGTGCGCGGCGGGTTCGCGGGGGAACGAGTGCTCGGCAGCCGCTCCACCGACGTTTTGAGCAGCCTCGGTCCGGCACCTCTGCAGCAGGGTGACGTGCTCGGTCTGGCCGGCGACGAGCGGGGCGCGCCGGGCGACTGGCCGGAGACGACACTCATTCCGCCACCGCTTCCGCGAACCGGGCCGGCCATCCTCTCGATCACCCGCGGCCCGCGCGACGACTGGTTCGGCGAGGCGGGCTGGCGGATGTTGCTGCACGCGAGGTGGACGGTCGGCACCGACTCGAACCGCGTGGGTGTGCGGCTGGACGGCGCCGACGGCGACGACGGCGCCGCGGTCGAGCGGGCGCCGGATCACGCCGGTGAGCTGCCGAGCGAGGGCATGGTCGTGGGCGCGGTGCAGATTCCGCCGAGCGGGCAGCCGGTCGTGTTCCTGCGCGACCACCCCGTGACGGGCGGTTACCCCGTGATCGGCGTGCTCACGACGGCCTCGGTGGACCGCGCGGCCCAGCTGCGTCCCGGCGACGTGCTTCGTTTTCGTGCGGCTTGCTAGTTTTTACGCAAATAGAGAGGACCGACCCCATATAGGGCGCCGGTCCTCTCTATTTGCGTAAAAACTAGCAGCGGCTCACCCGAACAGCATCGCCGCCTCTTCGTAGCGGTGCTGCGGCACCACCTTGAGCTTGCCGAGCGCTTCTTCGAACCCGACGGTCACGATATCGGTGCCGCGAAGCGCCACCATCTGCCCCCAGGCCGAATCCTGCACGATGTCGGATGCCGCCATGCCGAGCCGGGTGGCGAGCACCCGGTCGTAGGCCGTCGGCACACCGCCGCGCTGGATGTGACCGAGCGTGGTCGCCCGCGTCTCGATTCCGGTGAGCTCTTCGATCATGGGTGCGAGCCGCTCGCCGATGCCGCCGAGACGCGGGCGGCCGAAGGCGTCGAGGCCGCGCTCGGAGTGCGGGTC
Organism: Herbiconiux aconitum; assembly: GCF_024979235.1. Lineage (NCBI taxonomy): Bacteria > Bacillati > Actinomycetota > Actinomycetes > Micrococcales > Microbacteriaceae > Herbiconiux > Herbiconiux aconitum. Next base: position 748,739 of record NZ_JANLCM010000002.1, on the reverse strand, counting down.
GTCGGCGTGATCGGGCGTGAACCCCTCCGCCACGACCACCAGCGGCGCGCGACCCCGGTCGTTGGCGCTCTGCACCCATGCGGCCACCTGCGCCATGCTCGTCTTCTGCTCCGGGATCAGAATGGCATGGGCGCCCGCGGCCATGCCGGAGTGCAGGGCGATCCAGCCCACGTGGCGCCCCATCACCTCGGCCACCATGCACCGGCTGTGCGAGTCTCCCGTGGTGCGCAGGCGGTCCATCGCCTCGGTCGCGATCTCCACGGCGGTGTCGAATCCGAAGGTGTAGTCGGTGGCGTCGAGGTCGTTGTCGACGGTCTTGGGCACGCCGACTATCTTCAGTCCGGCATCCGTCAGCCGCTTCGCCGCGGCGAGAGTGCCTTCGCCCCCGATCGCCATGATGGCGTCGATACCGAGGCGGTCGAGGGTCTCCTGGATGCGCTCAGGGCCGCCGTTGCCTTCGAACGGGTTGGTGCGCGAGGTTCCGAGAATGGTGCCGCCCTGCTTGGCGATGCCGCGCACGTGGCTGCGCTCGAGCGGGAGGATCTCGCCCTTCACGACCCCGCGCCAGCCGTCTTTGAAGCCGACGAACTCCTGCCCGTTGATCTCGGTGCCTTTGAGCACTGCTCCACGGATGACCGCGTTCAGTCCAGGACAGTCTCCGCCGCTGGTCAGGATGCCGATTCTCATGTGTGTCTGCCTCGAGGTGGTGGTGAGGGGATGCGCCGCCATGACGCTGAGAGCGAGCACCGACCATGATGTCGGTGGCCCTCCCTAAACTTAATGCATGGAACCCACTCGCTCCGTACACCCCTTCGAGGTCATCAGCGACTACACGCCGAGTGGCGACCAACCGGCCGCCATCGCCGAGTTGGCGGGCCGCATCAACGCCGGTGAGACGGATGTCGTGCTCCTCGGCGCCACGGGAACGGGCAAGTCGGCCACCACTGCGTGGCTCATCGAACAGGTGCAGCGCCCCACACTGGTGCTCGCGCACAACAAGACCCTGGCCGCCCAGCTGGCCAATGAGTTCCGCGAGTTGATGCCGAACAACGCGGTCGAGTACTTCGTCTCCTACTACGACTACTACCAGCCAGAGGCCTACGTGCCGCAGACCGACACCTTCATCGAGAAAGACTCCTCGATCAACGCCGAAGTCGAGCGCCTCCGGCACTCCACCACGAACTCGCTGCTCAGCCGTCGCGACGTCGTGGTGGTCTCGACCGTCTCCTGCATCTACGGCTTGGGCACGCCCGAGCAGTACCTCAACGCGATGATCGCTCTCCAGGTCGGCCAGAAGGTCGACCGCGACTGGCTCATCCGACGCTTCGTCTCGATGCAATACCAGCGCAACGACATCGACTTCTCGCGCGGCAACTTCCGGGTGCGCGGCGACACCATCGAGATCATCCCGATGTACGAAGAGCTCGCCATCCGCATCGAGATGTTCGGCGACGAGATCGAAGGTCTCTACAGCCTGCATCCGCTGACCGGCGAGATCGTGCACAAACTCGACAACGTGTCGGTGTTCCCCGGTTCGCACTACGTTGCCGACACCAACGTGATGCATCGCGCCATCGAGACCATCCAGACCGAGTTGCACGACCGCCTGGCCGTGCTCGAACGCGAGGGCAAGCTCCTCGAAGCCCAGCGGCTCCGGATGCGCACGACCTTCGATCTCGAGATGATGCAGCAGATCGGCTTCTGCTCGGGCATCGAGAACTACTCCCGCCACATCGACGGGCGGATGCCTGGTGAAGCACCGCACTGCCTGCTCGATTACTTCCCCGACGACTTCCTCGTGGTGATCGACGAGTCCCACGTCACGGTGCCGCAGATCGGCGCAATGTACGAGGGCGACTCCTCGCGCAAGCGCACCCTGGTCGACCACGGTTTCCGCCTGCCGAGCGCGCTCGACAACCGGCCGCTGAAGTGGAACGAGTTCAAGAACCGTGTGGGCCAGACCGTCTACCTTTCGGCCACGCCCGGCAAGTACGAGATGGGCATCGCCGACGGGGTGGTGGAGCAGATCATCCGCCCCACCGGCCTGATCGACCCGACACTCGTCGTGAAGCCCTCCAAGGGACAGATCGACGACCTGCTCGAAGAGATCCGCATCCGCGCCGCGAAAGACGAGCGCGTGCTGGTCACCACCCTCACCAAGAAGATGGCCGAAGAGCTCACCGACTTCCTCACCGAGGCCGGCGTGCGGGTGCGTTACCTGCACTCCGACGTCGACACCCTGCGCCGCGTCGAGCTGCTCACCGAACTGCGGATGGGTGTGTACGACGTGCTCGTCGGTATCAACCTGCTGCGCGAGGGCCTCGACCTGCCCGAGGTGTCGCTGGTGGCCATCCTCGACGCCGACAAGGAGGGCTTCCTGCGCTCCTCGACCTCCCTCATCCAGACCATCGGCCGCGCGGCGCGCAACGTCTCCGGCGAGGTGCACCTCTACGCCGACAAGATGACCGACTCGATGCGGCTGGCGATCGATGAGACCGACCGGCGGCGCGAGAAGCAGGTGGCCTACAACACCTTGCACGGCATCGACCCGCAGCCGCTCCGCAAGCGCATCGCCGACATCACGGAGGCGCTGGCCCGCGAGGGTGCCGACACCGCCGAGCTGCTGCGCGAGCGCTCGGGCCGCGGCAAGAAGAGCCCCACTCCGAACCTCCGCCGCGAGGGCATCGCGGCGGCCGGCGCGAACGATCTCGAGTCGATCATCGCCGACTTGAACAGTCAGATGCTCGAGGCGGCGGCCGAACTCAAGTTCGAGCTGGCCGGGCGACTGCGCGACGAGGTCTCCGAGCTCAAGCGCGAACTCCGGCAGATGGAGAAGGCCGGCCACATCAGCTGACCCCCTTCGCTGGGAAACGACCGGATGCGCGGGGCCGAGATTCCCGCCAATCCGCGGCGGGCGATGTTGCCGTGAGCGTAATCCGACGCCAGTGTCGGAGGGTCGACATAGACTTTCGGGGTGTCGATTTCGAGCATAGATTCCGTTGATTCCATCGCCCCGCGTCCCGTTCCGGTTCCGGTCGAGCCGGTGGAGTTCCGCCATGGTTCCAGCGGAAAACTGAGCGTCCACGGCGCCCGGGTGCACAACCTGCGCGACGTCGACATCGAGATCCCACGCGACTCCCTCGTCGTGTTCACCGGGCTGTCGGGTTCCGGCAAGTCGAGCCTCGCCTTCGACACCATCTTCGCCGAGGGTCAGCGCCGCTACGTCGAGTCGCTGAGCGCCTACGCCCGTCAGTTCCTCGGTCAGGTCGACCGGCCCGACGTCGACTTCATCGAGGGGCTCAGCCCTGCGGTGTCGATCGATCAGAAGTCCACGAACCGCAACCCGCGGTCGACGGTGGGCACGATCACCGAGATCTACGACTACATGCGGCTGCTCTGGGCGCGCATCGGCATCCCGCACTGTCCGATCTGCGGTGAGACCATCTCGGCTCAGACCGTGCAGCAGATCGCCGACCAGCTCATGGAACTCGAGCCGGGCATCCGCTACCAGATCCTCAGCCCCGTCGTCTCGCAGAAGAAGGGCGAGTTCGTCGACCTGTTCAAAGAGCTCTCCGCGAGCGGCTACTCCCGGGCGATCGTCGACGGTGACCTCATTCAGCTGACCGAGCCGCCGAAGCTCAAGAAACAGATCAAGCACGACATCTCGGTCGTGGTCGATCGCCTGGTGGCCGGCCCCGAGATCCTCGGGCGGCTCACCGACTCCCTCGAGACCGCTCTGCGGCTCACCGACGGGCTGGTGCAGATCAACTACGTCGACGAGAACGGCCCCGAGGCATGGCAGACCTTCTCCGAGAAGCTGTCCTGCCCCAACCAGCACCCCATTCAGCTCACCGAGATCGAGCCGCGAACCTTCTCGTTCAACGCGCCGTTCGGCGCCTGCCCGGAATGCTCCGGCCTCGGCACGCGGATGTCGGTCGACCAAGACCTCCTGCTGGGCGACGAAGACCTCAGCATCAACGACGGCGTGATTATCCCGTGGACCACGCAGGGCAAGGGTCTCTTCCAGTACTACGAGAAGCTACTCGAGGGCCTGGCCCGCGATCTCGACTTCTCGCTGAGCACGCCGTGGAAGAAGTTGAAGCCCGACGTGCAGGAGGCGATCCTGCGCGGCGACAACTTCGAGGTCAAGGTCAAGTGGAAGAACCGCTACGGCCGTGAGATGAGCTACACCTCGGGCTTCGAGGGAGTGATGCCCTACATCGAGCGCCAGTTCCTCCAGGCCGACTCCGATTCGCAGCGTGCGCGCTGGGGCGAATACCTCCGCGAGGTGCCCTGCCCCGTCTGCGACGGCAAGCGTCTGAAGCCCGAAGTCCTCGCGGTCACCGTCGATTCGCACAGCATCGCGGATGTCGCGGAGCTCAGCCTGATCGAAGCCCAGTCGTTCATGGGCAAGCTGAACCTGACCGACCGTGAGGCGATGATCGCCGCCCAGGTGCTGCGCGAGATCAAGGCACGTCTCGACTTCTTGATCGAGGTCGGCCTGAACTACCTCAGCTTGTCGCGCGCGGCCGGGTCGCTCTCGGGCGGCGAGGCTCAGCGCATCCGTCTTGCCACTCAGATCGGCTCGGGCCTCACCGGGGTGCTCTACGTGCTCGACGAACCGTCGATCGGTCTGCATCAGCGCGACAACCGGCGCCTGATCGAGACCCTGGTGAAACTGAAGAGCCTCGGCAACACGCTGATCGTGGTGGAGCACGACGAAGACACCATCCGCACGGCCGACTGGATCGTCGACATCGGTCCCGGCGCCGGTGTGAACGGTGGAACCGTCGTTCATTCGGGTCACTACGACGAATTGCTCGCGAACACCCGCTCGCTCACCGGAGACTACCTCTCGGGTCGCAAGTCGATCGAGACGCCGAAGAAGCGTCGCCCGATCGACCGGAAGCGGATTATCACGGTCGTCGACGCCGAAGCCAACAACCTCAAGAAGGTCACGGCCGACTTCCCGCTCGGCGTGATGACCGCGGTCACCGGCGTGAGCGGATCGGGCAAGTCCAGTCTCGTCAACGACATCCTTTACCGGGTGATGGCCAATCAGCTGAACGGAGCGCGCAAGCTCCCGGGCAAGCACAAGCGCGTCACTGGGCTCGACAATCTCGACAAGGTGGTGCACGTCGACCAGGCGCCGATCGGCCGCACCCCGCGCTCGAACCCGGCGACGTACACGGGCGTGTTCGACCGCATCCGCACCCTCTTCTCCGAGACCGCGGAGGCCAAAGCCCGTGGCTACCTGCCGGGCCGGTTCTCGTTCAACGTCAAGGGCGGCCGCTGCGAGGCCTGCTCGGGCGACGGCACGATCAAGATCGAGATGAACTTCCTGCCCGACGTCTACGTGGCGTGCGAGGTCTGCGGTGGTGCGCGCTACAACCGCGACACCCTGGCCGTGCACTACAAGGGCAAGAACATCGCCGAGGTGCTCGACATGCCGATCTCCGAGGCGGCCGAGTTCTTCGAGCCGATCTCCGCGATCCACCGCTTCCTGAACACCCTGGTCGAGGTGGGCCTCGGCTACGTGCGTCTGGGCCAAAGTGCCACCACGTTGAGCGGCGGCGAGGCGCAACGCGTGAAGCTCGCCACCGAGCTGCAGCGGCGGTCGAACGGCCGTAGCATCTACGTTCTCGACGAGCCGACCACCGGTCTGCACTTCGAAGACGTGCGCAAGCTCTTGCTGGTGCTCAACAGTCTGGTCGACAAGGGAAACACGGTGATCGTGATCGAGCACAACCTCGACGTGATCAAGTCGGCCGACTGGCTGATCGACCTCGGTCCCGAAGGTGGATCGGGCGGCGGAACCATCATCGCCACCGGCACCCCGGAGAAGGTCGCGAAGGTCGAGGCGAGCCACACCGGTCGCTTCCTCAAAGAGGTTCTGGCGGCGCCGGCCAAACGCTGACCCGTCGCGAGTGGCCTGCTCACGCGGTCAGCGCACGAGGTCAGCGCACGCGGTCAGCGCAGCCGGAGCGACGCGAGGAGTCCGTCGGCCTCGACGAGGTCGATGCCGGCCGTTGCTCCCACGCAGCGGGGGAGCGGGCCGCCATCGGGTTCTCCGATCCGCTCCAGCCTGATGACCAGCCGACGCGGTTCGACACCGTAGCGATACTCGATCTCGTCTCCGACGTCGATGAGCAGCTCGCCGAGTTGCACGTCGTTCTCGTCGATCCGATCGTCTTCAGCGTCATCCGTGTCGGCAACGACCCCGACGCCCGCTCCGGCAGAGGCATCGCTCGTGACCCGGCCGAAGGACGTGAACACGGTGTCGGGCTCGCCCGCCACCGTGAACTCGTGGGGCTCCTCGTTCGGCCAATCCAGGCTCAGCTGGGCGGCGAGGTGCAGCTCTCCGAGATCGGACTCGGCGGCCAGCAGCAGCCGTCGCCATTCGGCCGGCTCCGTGCCGACGACGGCGACCTTCACCTGCAGGGCGGTTCCGGCCGGGTGCGGATTGATCACGTCGTCGTCGAGGAGGCCCAACTCGTCGGCGATCTCCACGACCGCATCGGCCAGTGCCGGTCGCAGGTCCTCCGGCGTCTCGAAGCGGTCGATTCCCGACGTCTTGACCCGTTCGATCAGCCCGTCCCCCTCGAGGAGGGCCAGCATCCGTGTCGTGTCGACGTCGGCCATTCGGGCCTGGTCGACGGTGGCACCGGCTGCGGTGTCGAGCATCGCCTGGATGCGCTTCTCCGACCTCTCTGGCAGCAAGCCCGGATCGACGGCCACGCAGAGCAGACCGATGACGCGTTGAACCGCCACGTCGCCCGGTTCGGTCGAATCGACGCCTCCGAGAACGTCCCGCAGACGCCCGAGCAGCGCTTCAGGCGTGCGCAAAGGCGGGGCCAGGGTCTCCAGGGCAGCGCGGGCTCGATCCACCGGAACGTCTTCGACCTCGTCGAGGGAGTCCACGAGGAACCCGAGCAGCGCCGTGCTCAGTTCGAACGCAACTTCGAGGAGCTCCGCGCTCTCGTCGATCTCATCGTCGGTGCCCGACCAGGAGCCGGTCTCCACGGCGAAGTCGAGGTAGTGCTCGAGCGTCTGGATGACATCCGGCAGCTCGCCTGCGCGCTCGGGATCGTCGTCGATGCCGGCGAGCAGGCCCTCAAGCACCGGGGCGGTCGGGGCGTGCAGCGCGCCCCGGCTACGGTCGAAGAGATCGCTGAGCAGCGCAACGGTCCGGTCGGTCGGAAGGTGGTCGTCTCCGACGGACACCAGGTGCCGCGCATACCAGCGCTCGAAGGCGATCAAGACGGCCTTCGTGGCGGTCGCCGTCGAGCCGGCCGCGCTCCGACGCACGGGTCGCCGAGGTTGTCGACGCTTGACACCCATCACGCACCTGCTTCCTGTCCGCTCATCGCGTACTCCACACCGATCGTAGACGCGCTCGATGTCGGCGCCGGATGCGAGAATTGGATCAACCATGGCAAACACTGTTTCGTACCGCCCGAAAGCGGGGGAGATCCCCACGCAACCAGGCGTCTATCGTTTCAAAGACGCATCCGGGCGCGTGCTCTACGTCGGCAAGGCGAAGAACCTCCGGGCGCGTCTCAGCAACTACTTCGCACCCCTCCGCAGCCTGCACGAACGCACCCGGCGCATGGTCACCACGGCCGCGGGCGTGGAGTGGACGGTGGTGGCGACGGATGTCGAGTCGCTGCAGCTCGAATACACCTGGATCAAGGAGTTCGACCCGCCCTTCAACGTCAAATTCCGTGACGACAAGACCTACCCCTTCATGGCGGTGACGCTGGGCGACGAGGCACCGCGGGTGATGGTGACGCGCAACCATCGCATCAAGGGCGCCCGTTACTTCGGGCCCTACCCGAAGATCTGGGCGGTGAAAGACACCATCGACTTGATGATCAAGGCGTTCCCCATCCGCACCTGCTCCGATTCGAGCTACAAGCATGCGATGCAGACCGGCCGGCCGTGTTTTCCGGGCCAGATCGGTCGCTGCGGCGGCCCGTGCTCCGGCCGGGTGACGATCGAGGAGCATCGCGAGATCGTCGACGACTTCGTGGCGTTCATGGCGGGCGGCGACTCCCGCTTCGTGACGGCGGCGCGCAAGAACATGAAGAAGGCCTCCGAGCGGCAGGACTACGAGGCGGCCGCGAAGTACCGCGACCAGTTGCAGGCGCTGGAAGCCGTGCTCGCGAAGAGCGCGGTCGTGCTGCGCGACGGTGTCGACGCCGACGTCTTCGGGGTGGAGCACGACGAGTTGGCCGCCAGTGTGCAGCAGTTCATCGTGCGCGGTGGGCGCATCCGCGGTGAGCGTTCGTGGACGGTCGACAAAGAGATCGACGTCGACACCGCCGAACTGGTCGACTCGATCCTGCAGCAGGCCTACGAGGGCGATGTGCCGCCCCGCGAGATCATCGTGCCGGCCCTGCCCGACGACACGGCCGAGCTCGAGACCTGGCTGGGGGAGCGGCGCGCGAAGGGCAAGGTCGTGCTGCACACGGCGCAGCGCGGCGAGAAGGCCGCTCTCATGCAGACCGCGTCGATGAACGCGAAGAACAACCTCATGCTCTACAAGACCCGCCGCTCCTCCGACTTCGTGGCGCGGTCGCAGGCGCTCACCGACATCCAGGAGGCGCTGGGAATGACGGATGCGCCGCTCCGGATGGAGTGCTACGACGTCTCGCACCTGGCCGGCACGAACATCGTCGCCTCGATGGTGGTGTTCGAAGACGGCCTGGCCCGTAAAGACCAGTACCGCCGTTTCTCGATCGCCGACTCAACCGACGACACCGAGTCGATCTACCAGGTGATCACGCGGCGTCTGGCCTACCTGAAAGACCAGCCGGCCGAGGCTGCGACGGATGCGTCGGCGCTTCCCGACCAGACCTTCACCGAGGGCGAAGGCCCCGATGAGAGCACTGCGGAGGAGCTGGTCGTGCAGGAGCGGAGGAAGAAGTTCGCCTACCCGCCGAATCTCCTCATCGTCGACGGCGGGCAGCCGCAGGTGAACGCGGCGGCGCGGGCCCTCGAGGAATCCGGGGTGCAGGGTATCTTCCTGGCCGGCATCGCGAAGCGGCTCGAAGAGGTCTGGCTGCCCGACACCGATTACCCGGTGATCCTGCCGCGCGGCAGCGAGGCCCTGTTCATGATCCAGCGCATCCGAGACGAAGCGCACCGCTTCGCCATCACCCACCAGCGGGCCAGGCGCAAGCGCGACATCTCGAGCGTGCTGAGCGAGGTTCCCGGGCTCGGCCCGTCGCGGGTGCGCGAGCTGCTGAAGCACTTCGGTTCGGTGTCGGAGTTGAAGAAAGCCGACTCGGCGGCCATCGCCGAGGTCAAGGGAATCGGACCGACGCTGGCGGAGAGCATCCGTTCGACCCTGTCTCGGTGACCGATCCGTGCCGATAGGCCTACTCCTGTCGATAGGCTAGACACACGATCCCATTTCGAAGCGAAAGCGCACGATGACCCCGGAACCACCCCAGCAACAGGAAGTGCTGATCGTCACGGGCATGTCCGGTGCGGGTCGTTCGACCGTCGCCAACGCCCTCGAAGACCTCGGCTGGTACGTGGTCGACAATCTGCCGCCGCAGATGCTGCGGCCGCTGGTCGATCTCGCCGAGCACGCCGGGTCGACTCTGCCGCGCATCGCCGCCGTGGTGGATGTGCGCGGTCGCGACTTCTTCTCCGACCTGCAGGAGATCATCAAAGACCTCCGTGGCGGCATCCAGTTGCGCGTTGTCTTCCTCGAGGCCACCGATCAAGCGCTGGTGCGGCGCTTCGAGCAGGTGCGGCGCCCCCATCCGCTGCAGGGCAACGGCACGCTGCTCGACGGCATCGGCGCCGAGCGCTCGCGGCTGAGCCCCATCCGCGAGTCGAGCGACATCGTGATCGACACCTCCGATCTCAACATCCACCAGCTCGCCACCGTGGTGCAGGAGCGGTTCTCGGCCGCCGACACCGCGGGAGTGCAGGTGACCGTGATGAGTTTCGGTTTCAAGTACGGCGCTCCCACCGACGCCGACGGGATCGCCGACGCGCGGTTCCTGCCGAACCCGTTCTGGGTGCCGGAGCTCCGCGCCCACACCGGCCTCGACTCCGACGTGAGCGAATACGTGCTCGGCCAGTCCGGTGCGCGGGAGTTCGTCGACGCCTACGCCAAAGCACTCGAACCCGTTCTCGCGGGGTATCAGCGGGAGAACAAGCGGCACGCGACCATCGCCATCGGCTGCACGGGCGGCAAGCACCGCTCCGTCGCCATCGCGCGTGAACTCGCCGAGAAGATCGGCACGTTCCCCGGGGTCGTCGTGAACGTCAAACACCGCGACCTCGGTCGGGAGTGACTCCGCGGCCGGGGCGAGGGATTCGTGTTCCTCCCATTCGGTGAACAGCACGTGAAAGAATGCCCGTCAACAGAAGAAGGTTTGCATATTGGCACTCACCGCCGACGTCAAAGACGAACTGGCCCGCGTCGCGGTCAGTAAGACGACAGTGCGGGCCGCCGAGCTCGCGACGGTCCTGCGGTTCGCCGGGGGACTGCACCTGATCTCCTCGCGGATCGCGATCGAGGCCGAGCTCGACACCGCCGACATCGTGAAGCGCGTGCTCCGCGACCTCGCCGAGCTCTACGGAGTGAAGGGTGACGTGTCGATGATCGCGCCCTCGGGCGTGCGTCGTGAAGGCACCTACCTGGTGCGGGTGCTCGACGGCGGCGAGACACTGGCCCGCCAGACCGGACTGCTGGATGCGCGCCGCCGGCCGATCCGCGGGCTCCCGAATCGTCTCACCACCGGTGGCCGCGACGACCTCGCGGCCGTCTGGCGGGGCGCATTCCTGGCCGCGGGATCGTTGACCGACCCCGGTCGCTCGGCGGCCCTCGAGGTGACCTGCCCCGGCAACGAGGCCGCGATGGCCCTCGTCGGCGCGGCCTCGCGGCTCGGCGTCTCCACGAAGGCGCGCGAGGTGCGCGGAGTGCATCGCGTGGTCATCCGTGACGGTGAGGCGATCGCCGCGATGCTCGGCATCATGGGTGCTGCGAACACGGTCACCAAGTGGGAGGAGATGCGCCAGCGCCGCGAGGTGCGGGCCACAGCCAACCGCCTGGTGAACTTCGACGACGCGAACCTCCGGCGTTCGGCGCAGGCCGCCGTCGCCGCGTGCGCACGTGTCGAGCGGGCCATGGAGATCCTCGGCGACGACATCCCCGAGCACCTGAAGTACGCGGGCGAGTTGCGCCTGGCGCACCGCGATTCCAGCCTCGACGAGCTCGGCCATCATGCCGATCCGCCGATGACGAAAGACGCCATCGCCGGCCGCATCCGCCGCCTCCTGGCGATGGCCGACAAGCAGGCCACCGACCTCGGTATCCCGGGCACCGAAGCAAACCTGCCTCCCGATCTCGACGACTGATCCTCCCAGCGGAACGCAATAGACTGGAGAGGTCACTCACAGCCGCCGCGAATCGGGTCGGCGGCCTCTATCACGAGGAGATCATCACAATGGCTGAGTACACTCTGCCGGAACTGCCGTATGACTACGCGGCACTCGAGCCGCACATCAGCGGCAAGATCATGCAGCTCCATCACGACAAGCATCACGCCACCTACGTCGCGGGCGCGAACACCGCGCTCACCTCGCTCGCCGCGGCTCGCGAAGCCGGCGACCTCGCCAACGTCAACAAACTCGAGAAAGACCTCGCGTTCAACCTCGGCGGCCACGTCAACCACTCCATCTTCTGGACGAACCTGACCCCCGACACGCAGACGCCCGAGGGCGAGCTCGCGGCGGCGATCAACGACGCCTTCGGTTCGTTCGAGAAGTTCCAGGCCCACTTCACCGCCGTGGCACTGGGTGTCCAGGGCTCCGGCTGGGCTGTGCTCGGCTACGACGTGATCGGCGGCAACATCACCGTCTTCCAGCTCTTCGACCAGCAGGGCAACATTCCCTTCGGCGTCGTGCCGCTGTTCATGCTCGACGTCTGGGAGCACGCCTACTACCTCGACTACCTGAACGTGCGCGCCGACTACATCAAGGCCGTCTGGAACATCGCCAACTGGGCGAACGTGGCCGAACGCCTCTCCGCGGCCCGCGAGAAGACCTCCGGCCTGCTGGTACTGTCGTAGCGACGCAGGATCCCGCCGGGGCGCGTCATCGACCGCCCCGGCGTCCCTCTCCCCAGCTACCCACCACCCTGCCCTCCCGGGCCCCAGCAACAGGAGCACTACGTGTCTGTAAAGATCGGCATCAACGGCTTCGGCCGCATCGGTCGCAACTTCTTCCGCGCCGCCCTCGCCAAGGGGAGTGACCTCGAGATCGTCGCGGTCAACGACCTCACCGACAACAAGGCGCTCGCCCACCTCCTCAAGTACGACTCGATCACGGGCCGGCTCGACGCGAAGGTGGAGCTCGACGGCGACAAGATCGTCGTGAACGGCAAGCCGATCATCGTGCTCGCCGAGCGCAACCCCGCCGACCTCCCCTGGGGCGAGCTGGGCGTCGACATCGTCATCGAGTCGACCGGCCGCTTCACGAAGAGCGACGACGCGCGCCAGCACATCGCAGCCGGCGCCAAGAAGGTCATCGTCTCGGCTCCTGCCACGGGCTCGGATGTCGCCACCCTGGTGCTCGGTGTGAACGAGGGCACCTACGACCCGGCGATCCACGACATCATCTCCAACGCCTCCTGCACGACGAACTGCCTCGCGCCGCTCGCCAAGGTGCTGCTCGACAACTTCGGCATCGAGCGCGGTCTGATGACGACGGTGCACGCCTACACCGCCGACCAGAACCTGCAGGACGGGCCGCACAGCGACCTCCGCCGTGCCCGCGCCGCAGCAGTCAACATCATCCCCACGTCGACCGGTGCCGCCAAGGCGCTCGGCCTCGTCATCCCGGAGCTCGTCGGCAAGCTCGACGGCTACGCGCTGCGCGTTCCGGTTCCGACCGGCTCGATCACCGACCTCACCGTCGAACTCAGCACCCCGGCCACCGTCGAGCAGATCAACGAGGCGTACAAGAACGCCGCGAACGACTCGCTCAAGGGCATCCTGAGCTACACCGAAGACCCGATCGTGTCGAGCGACATCGTCTCCGACCCGCACTCGTCGATCTTCGACGCCGGCCTCACCAAGGTGATCGGCAACCAGGTCAAGGTCGCCTCGTGGTACGACAACGAGTGGGGGTACTCCAACCGTCTCGTCGACATCACCGAGTACGTCGCCGACCGGCTCTGAGTCAATGCCACCCAGCCGGTGGCGCCCCCGCAAGGTTCGACACATTGCGGCTGCGCCGCCGGCTCTACTGAAAGCGATTGCGTGTGACGCTCCGCACTCTCGACTCCCTGGGTTCGCTCGCCGGCAAGCGCGTCATCGTTCGGTGTGACCTCAACGTTCCTGTGAAGGACGGGGTCATCACCGACGATGGGCGCGTGCGCGCGAGCCTGCCCACCCTGAACGCCCTGATCAACCAGGGCGCCCGGGTGGTGGTGGTCAGCCACCTCGGCCGCCCTGACGGCGCCCCCGACACCAAGTACACCCTGGAGCCGGTGGCTCAGCGCCTCAGTGAGTTGCTCGGCAAGCCGGTGGTGTTCGCACACGACACGGTCGGGCAGGCGGCTCAGGATGCGGTCGGCAGCCTGGAAGACGGCGACGTCGCCCTGCTCGAGAACCTCCGCTTCAATGCGGGGGAGACCAGCAAGGACGACGCGGTGCGGGGAGCGTTCGCGGAGCAGCTGGCCGCATTCGGAGACGCCTTCGTGTCCGACGGCTTCGGCGTCGTGCACCGCAAGCAGGCGAGCGTCTACGACCTCGCCGAGCTGCTGCCGAGCGCCGCTGGTCTGCTCATCCAGACCGAGCTCGAGGTGCTCGACAAGCTCACCGAGAACCCCGAGCGCCCCTACACGGTGGTGCTCGGTGGGTCGAAGGTCTCCGACAAGCTCGGAGTCATCGGTCACCTGCTCCCGCGGGTGAACACGCTGCTGATCGGCGGCGGGATGCTCTTCACCTTCCTCAAGGCTCAGGGTCACGCCGTCGGTTCCAGCCTCCTCGAAGAGGATCAGCTCGACACCGTGCGCGGCTATCTCGCCAAGGCCGAAGAACTCGGCGTCGAGATCGTGCTGCCCACCGACGTCGTGGTGGCCTCGAAGTTCGGAGCCGATGCGGAGACCGTCATCACCGCGGCCGACGCCATCGAAGACACGCCGTTCGGCGCATCCGGTCTGGGGCTCGACATCGGGCCCGACACGGCGAAGACCTTCGCAGGCGTCATCGCCGACTCGAGGACCGTGTTCTGGAACGGCCCGATGGGCGTGTTCGAGCTCGCCCCGTTCGCCGAGGGCACCCGTGCAGTCGCAGCGGCGCTCACCGAAGTCGACGGCCTCGGCGTCGTCGGCGGGGGAGATTCCGCGGCGGCCGTTCGTGCGCTCGGTTTCTCCGACGACCAGTTCGGTCACATCTCAACCGGAGGCGGTGCCAGTCTCGAATTCCTCGAGGGCAAGCGTCTCCCCGGCCTGGAGGTCCTCGGATGGTCCTGAAGCGCACCCCGCTCATCGCGGGAAACTGGAAGATGAACCTCGACCACCTGCAGGCCATCGCCTTCGTGCAGAAGCTGGCCTGGTCGCTCGATGACGCGAAGCACAACTTCGACGACGTCGAGGTGGCGGTGTTCCCACCGTTCACCGACCTGCGTTCGGTGCAGACCCTGGTGTCAGCTGACAAGCTCTCCATCCGCTACGGCGGTCAGGATGTGTCGCAGCACGACTCCGGCGCCTACACCGGCGAGGTGTCGGGCGAGTTCCTCAACCGGCTCGACTGCCAGTACGTCATCATCGGCCACTCCGAGCGGCGCACGCTGCACGGCGAGACCGACGAAATCGTCTCAGCGAAGGTCAAAGCGGCCGTGAAGCACGGCCTCGTGCCCGTGATCTGCGTGGGCGAGACGGCCGACGACCTCGAGAAGCACGGGCAGAGCGCCGTTCCGGTCGCTCAGCTGAAAGTGGCTCTCGAGGGGCTCAAGCCGGATGCCGATGTGGTCGTGGCCTACGAGCCCGTCTGGGCCATCGGCTCAGGACAGGCCGCCACTCCCGAGCAGGCGGAGACCGTGGGCGCAGCCCTGCGAGCCGTCGTCGCCGAGAGCCTCAGCGCCGACGCGGCGGCCGCTACACGCATCCTCTACGGAGGCTCGGTGAAGTCGGGCAACATCGCCGGCTTCATGCGCGAGCCGAACGTCGACGGCGCCCTGGTGGGCGGAGCGAGCCTCGACATCGCGGAGTTCGCCGCGATCGTGCGCTTCCAGAAGCACGTCGGAGTCTGAGCCGATGGATTTCTGCGTGTACACGCGCAGAAATCGTTGGGCCGAGGTTGGAGTCAGCCTCGAGTTCTGTGGCGGGTTATACTAGCTCGTGGTCTTCGGGGGTAGCGACCCCGCTCTCCCGTATGTGAAAGGCAAGCAGTGCAAATCCTTCAGGTCATCCTCCAGGTGGTGCTCGGTATCACGAGCCTGCTGTTGACCCTTCTCATCCTTCTCCACAAGGGCCGGGGCGGCGGTCTGTCCGACATGTTCGGCGGCGGTGTCACCTCGAACCTCGGCGCGTCCGGTGTGGCCGAGCGCAACCTCAACCGCATCACCGTCATCCTCGGGTTGGTCTGGGTCGGCAGCATCGTCGTCCTCGGGCTGATCACCAAGTTCGACACCAGCCTTTAGGGGGCAACAGCATGGCATCAGGAGGAAGCGCGATCCGCGGATCCCGCGTCGGCGCAGGGCCAATGGGTGAGCAAGACCGAGGTTTCCACGCGGAGCGTATCCAGGTCTCCTATTGGGACGCACTGGGCAACGAGACGGTGCGGTACTTCGCGGCGAACCTGCCCGACGAGGAGATCCCCGAGACCATCGACTGCCCCGCCTCAGGGCTGCCGGCCGGTCGCGACAAAGAGAACCCGCCGTCGGTGGCGAAGCTCGAGCCGTACAAGACACACCTCGCCTACGTGAAGGAGCGGCGCACCGAGAAAGAAGCGGAGCAGCTCCTCGAAGACGCGCTGCAGCAGCTGCGCGCCCGTCGGGGCACCGCGTCCTGACCTAGGTCTCTGAAACCTGAAGGGAAGCCCTCACGACGGCGTGGGGTGCTTCCCTTTTTGTTGCCTCGGGGGCCGTGCTTCGCGCGGCCTCCTCGGGTCGCGCCGGTCCCAGCCCGGCGCTCCGCGACATGTTCGCGTGCGGTCGCTGACGCGGCCGCGCGCTCACGCTGGGTCGTCTGAGTGCGGCCCGCGGCCCTCGATGAGACTTCCGTCACCCATTCGCCAAAAACTGTCGGAATGCGGCGCGGCGTTGCGGCGTGTTTTGGCGACTCGATGGGCGAGCCCTCGAGCCGCGACGTGCGGAACGAGGATGCAGGGGGCGGGCTGCGCTCAGACGTGCCGGGGTGGGCCGCAGCTCGTCACACGCCCGAGGAGACGGCGGGAAGAGGCCGCAAGCCGCGGGCCGCGCTCGATGACCCACGGTGAGCGCGTGGCCGGAGGGTGCGACCGCAGGCCGCGCTCTCCGACCGCCCGCGAACGTGTCGCGTCGCGCCGGGCAAGGACCGGCGCGACCCGGGCAGCCCGAGCGAAGCCCGGGCCGCACGGCGGCTAGTAGCTCGGCGCGATGAGCGACTCCGGAACCTCTGCCGCCGCCTCGCGGTCGACGAAGAAGACCGTGCGCTTGCGGCCCTGCGCGCCGGCCACGGGCACTTCGTCGGTGCTCGCGCCCGCGAGTGCCAGACCGATGGCAGAAGCCTTGTCAGCGCCGGCCAGCACCATCCAGATGCGGTCGGCGGACTGGATGACGGGCAAGCTGAGGCTGAGGCGCTCCGGCGGCGGCTTGGGGGAGTTGCGCACCGGCACGACCGTCGCATCCGTGATTCGGATCTCGTCGTGGCCGGGGAAGAGCGAGGCGATGTGGCCGTCGGGCCCCACACCGAGGAACATGATGTCGAAGCGCGGATAGTCAGCACCCTCGGGCGCTGCAGCCGCGAGTTCGCGGGCGTACACCCGGGCCGCCTCGTCGAGGTCGGAGACTTCGTCGGACGCCGGGAAGGCGTGCACCCGCGACTCGTCGACCGGGATGTGGTCGAGCAGGGCTTCCCGCGCCTGGAGGTCGTTGCGGTCGGGATCGCCCTTCGGCACGAATCGCTCGTCGCCCCACCAGAAGTTGATGCGCGACCAGTCGATCGTGTCCGACGCCGCTGACGAACGGATCGCCGCGAGCACCGCGCTCCCCATCGTGCCGCCGGTCAGCACCACGGTCGCATCGTCGAACTCGTCGAGGATGTCGATGACCTTGGTGATGAACCGGGCGGCCACGGAGCCGGCGAGCGACTCCTTGTCGGGGTGGACGAGTACACGGCGGTCAGTTGTCATCAAGCCATACCTTCACACGGGCGATTTCTGCGCGCGTACGCGCAGAAAACCAGAAATTCAGACCTCGTCGCTCGCGCTGCCGTCGTTCTTCTCGAGCAACTCGACGAGGCCCTGGGAGATGACTTCACCATACAGGTCATCCGGGTCGAGTCGCCGCAGCTCCTCGGCCAGGCAATCGCGGAGGTTGCGGCGCGGAAGCGACAGATCGTGCGTGGGCTGGTTCGGCTGGGAGAGCCGGGCCACGTTGGGCACTTCGCGCACCAACTCGATCGGTCCGCCGCTCCGGGCGAGGATGACGCCGTGGATGCCGCTGGAGCCGTTCGCGCGCGGCGCCAAGCCGTACTTCACCGGCACCTTCAACTGGTGCCGGAGCCACGCGGCGAGAAGCAAGGTCGACGGCGAATCGGATGCGCCCGAGACCTCGATATCGGTCACCGGCTCATAGGGCGGCTGGTCGAGCACGGCCGCGAGCTGCGCCCGCCACAGGGTCAACCGCGTCCAGGCGAAGTCGGTGTCGCCGGGCGCGTAGGTCTTGGAGCGGCTGAGCAGCGCCTCGTACGGGTTCGCCTGGTTGGAGGAGTCGGTGATGCGCCGTGTGGCGATCCGGCCGAGGCTCGAGGTCGACACGTTGTCGGGAGCCATTCCGGGCCACCAGACGACCACCGGTGCGTCGGAGAGCAGCAGGCCGGTCACGAGCCCCTCCTGGTCGCTCGCAGCGGCACCGTAGGCGCGCAGCACGATGACCTCGCTCGCGCCGGCGTCGCCGCCGACCCGGATCTGAGCATCCAGACGCGCTCCGCGGCCGGTGTTCATGCCGTCGTTCTCGTGGTCGGTGGAGACCACGATGACGCGCATCGGATGCTCGCGGGAGGCGTCGTTCGCCGCTTCGATCGCGTCTTCCTCCTCGCCCAGCGAGGTGACGATCACGAGAGTGAGCACGCGGCCCAGAGCGACAGCGCCGCCCTCCTCTCGGATCTTGACGAGCGACTTCGAGATCTTGCTCGTAGTGGTGTCAGGCAGATCGACGATCACGGGCGTCTCCAAGTTCTTCCGTCGCGGGCCAGTAGTTCGTCAGCCGAAGCAGGCCCCCAGGTTCCGGGGCGGTACTGCTCGGGCTGGCCCTGCGTTGTCCAGTACTCCTCGATGGGGTCGAGAATCATCCACGAGAGCTCGACCTCCTTCTGACGTGGGAACAACGGCGGATCGCCGAGCAGCACGTCGAGGATGAGGCGCTCGTAGGCCTCGGGGCTGGCCTCGGTGAAGGCATGGCCGTATCCGAAGTCCATGGTGACGTCGCGCACCTGCACACCGGCGCCGGGCACCTTCGAGCCGAAGCGGATCGTGACGCCCTCATCCGGCTGAACGCGGATGACGAGAGCGTTCTGGCCGAGCTCGGAGGTCTGGCTCTCGGCGAAGAGATACTGCGGCGCACGCTTGAACACGACCGCGATCTCCGTCACCCGCCGGCCGAGCCGCTTGCCGGCGCGAAGGTAGAACGGAACGCCCGACCAGCGCCGGGTGCCGATGTCGAGTCGCACTGCGGCGTAGGTCTCGGTGGTGGACTGCGGGTTCATACCGTCTTCCTCCAGGAAGCCGAGCACCTTCTCGCCGCCCTGCCAGCCTCCGGAGTACTGGCCTCGCGCCGTCACCGTGCTGAGGTCATCCGGAAGCTTCACCGCAGCGAGCACCTTCTCCTTCTCGGCGCGCAGGTCGGCGGCGTCGAAGGAGATGGGCTCCTCCATGGCGGTGAGCGCCATGAGCTGGAGCAGGTGGTTCTGGATGACGTCGCGAGCGGCGCCGATCCCGTCGTAGTAGCCGGCGCGGCCGCCCACTCCGATGTCTTCGGCCATCGTGATCTGCACGTGGTCGACGTAGTTCGCGTTCCAGATGGGTTCGTACAGCTGGTTGGCGAAGCGGAGGGCCAGGATGTTCTGAACCGTCTCCTTGCCGAGGTAGTGGTCGATGCGGAACACCGAGTCGGGCGGGAAGACCGATTCGACGACTTCGTTCAGCTCGATCGCGGTCTTCAGGTCGCTGCCGAAGGGCTTCTCGATGACGACGCGGCGCCAGCGGTCCTCCTGCTGGTCGGCGAGGCCTGAACGGCGCAACTGCTCGGTGACGAGCGGGAACGCCTTCGGCGGAATCGACAGGTAGAAGGCGTAATTGCCCATGGTTCCGCGGTCGCGGTCGAGTTCGTCGATCGTGGCCTTCAGCTGTTCGAAGGCGGCGTCGTCGTCGAATTCGCCCGAGACGAAGCGGATGCCCTCGGACAGCTGGCGCCAGACGTCTTCATCGAACGGGGTGCGCGAGTATTCCTTCACGGAGTCGTGCACGACTCGCTCGAAGTCCTGATCTTCCCATTCGCGCCGGGCGAACCCGATCAGGGAGAAGCCGGGCGGCAGGAGCCCCCGGCTGGCGAGGTCGTAGACCGCCGGCATCAGCTTCTTGCGCGACAGGTCGCCAGTGACACCGAAGATGACGAGGCCTGACGGCCCAGCGATCCGGTTCAGCCGGCGATCGGTCGGCAGCCTGAGTGGGTTGTACTCCGGCGTTATCTCAACGGGAGGCATTGAACTCCTTGTATCGGGCGTGGGCCGCTCAGCGCAAGACGCTGAAGAGCGTCGACACGTCGGTAGACGCATCGGTCAGGTTCAGTCGGAGCACGGGTCGACCGTGGTCCGCCAGTACACCGGCGTCGCCGGCGGCCTGCGCTTGGATGAGCTGTCCGAAGGTGAACGGACGATCGGGGATCTCGAGGTCGTCGGTGCTGTCCGCGGTGATCTGCAGGAAGACTCCGACGGCCGGGCCGCCCTTGTGGTACTGACCGGTGGAGTGCAGGAACCGGGGTCCCCATCCGAAGGTCACGGGGCGCCCGGAGCGGGCCGCGAGCAGGTCGCGGAGCTCGGCGAGCTGGGGGAGGGCGAGGCGGTCGACATAGGCCGTTATCGCCACGTAGCCGTCGGCGGGCAGCTGCGCGAGGAGCGCATCCACGGAGCCGGCGAGGGTGCCCGGAGCGACGAGGGCGTCACCCGAGCCGCGCACTTCGATGCCTGCCTCGACGAAAGCCGGGGCGGACGGGGCGGGGCGCTCGTCGAGCAGACCGCGAGCGGCCTCCTTGGCGGACTCCACATCGGGCTGGTCGAAGGGATCGATGCCGAGCAGTCGTCCGGCGATCGCGGCCGCGTACTCCCAGGTGAGCAGCAATGCGCCGAGCGATCCGCTCAGAAGCACTTCGCCCGGGTGCTTCTCGCGCAGATGGAACTCGTGCGCGTCGGAGACCAGACGCACGATCTGCACGTCGGGCAGGTTCTCGGTGAGCTCGGGGGAGTTCACGTCGAGCACCACGGGCAGCAGCCCCTTGCCGTCTTTTCCGGTCGACTCGGCGATCAGCTGCTCGGCCCAGTCGGCGAAGCCGACGATGTGGGTGCCGTCGGCCACGATGCCCAGCTTGTCGCGCAGCGGCTGGGTGCCGGCGATCGCGGCGCCCAGCATGAGGCCGAAGTTCTCATCGCCGTCTTCGGCGAGGTTCAGCGAGATCGCGTCGGCCTCGTCGAGCAGCTCCCCGATGTTCGCACCGGCCAGACCTGACGGCACCAGTCCGAATGCGGTGAGCGCCGAGTAGCGCCCGCCCACGTTCGGGTCGGCCAGGAACGTGCGGTAGCCGGCATCCTTGGCCAGGGCCTCGAGCGGCGAACCGGGATCGGTGACGATCACGATCCGCGTCGAAGGGTCGATGCCCGCGTCACGGAACGCCTTCTCGTAGGCGCGGCGCTGGCTGTCGGTCTCCAGCGTGCCGCCGGACTTCGACGAGGCGATCAGTACCGTGCTGGCCAGCCGGTCGGCCAGAGCCGAACGGATCTGCCCGGGGTCGGTCGAGTCGAGGATGGTCAACTCGACACCGAGCGTCTGCGTGATCACCTCGGGGGCGAGCGAGGAGCCGCCCATCCCGGCCAGCACGAAATGATCGATCCCCTCCTCGAGGAACCGGGCGCGAAGGGCCTCGATCGGAGCGACCAGGCGTCGCGAGATCGAGACCGCTTCGGTCCAGCCGAGGCGTTTGGCGGCCTCAGCCTCGGCCTTGGGGCCCCAGAGCGCCGGATCCTGAGCCGTGATGCCTGATGCGACCAGGTCTTTCACGAGCTGCGGAACGACGGTCTGGATCGCCTTCTTGGCGTCCCCCGAGGAGTGGATCGCGACGGTCATTTGGCCGAGTTCAGTGCGGCGGTGACCGTGTCGAGGAGCTCGTTCCAGGAGACGATGAACTTCTCCACGCCCTCCTTCTCGAGCAGCTCGGTGACCTCGGCGTACGAGATACCGAGAGCGCCGATGGCGTCGAGCACCTTGTTGGCGCCGGCGTAGGAACCCTTGATGGTGTCACCCTCGATGACGCCGTGGTCGGAGACCGCGTCGAGCGTCTTCTCGGGCATGGTGTTGACGACCTCGGGGGCCGCCAGCTGCACGACGTAGGTCGTGTCGGGAACCGACGGGTCTTTCACACCGGTGGAGGCCCAGAGCGGGCGCTGCTTGTTGGCGCCGGCGTCGAGCAGCAGCTTCGCGCGCTCGGTCGTGAAGGCCTGCTCGTAGACCTCGTAGGCGAGCTGGGCGTTCGCGACGCCCGCCTTGCTCTTGAGGGCGAGGGCCTCGTCGGTGCCGATGGCCACCAGGCGCTTGTCGATCTCGGTGTCGACGCGCGACACGAAGAAGGAGGCGACCGAGTGGATCTTCGACAGGTCGTGCCCGGCTTCCTTGGCCTTCTCGAGGCCGGCGAGGTAGGCGTTGATGACGTCGCGGTAGCGCTCGAGCGAGAAGATCAGCGTGACGTTCACCGAGATGCCGGCCGCGATGGTCTCGGTGATGGCCTCGAGGCCCTCGACCGTCGCGGGGATCTTGATCAGCACGTTCTCACGGTTCACCTTGGCGTACAGCGCCTTGGCCTGCTCGATCGTGGCAGCTGCATCATGAGCGAGACCGGGCTCGACCTCGATCGAGACGCGGCCGTCGAAACCCTTGGACGCGTCGTAGACCGGCTTGAAGATGTCGGATGCCGCGGCGACGTCGTCGGTCGTGATCTCGAACACGGCGGTCGTCACATCCGTGCCGGCCTTGGCCAGCACCGCGACCTGCTCGTCGTACGCCTCGCCCTTGGCGAGAGCACCGGCGAAGATCGTGGGGTTCGTGGTGACGCCGACGACGTTCTGCTCTTCGATCAGCTTCTGCAGCCCACCGCTCGTGATGCGCGACCGCGACAGGTCGTCGAGCCAGATCGACACGCCGACATCGGACAGTTTCTGTGTTGCTTCCGTCATTTCATATCTCCTTGGTTGCCGGGCCCTACAGGGCGGCCAGCGACGTCTTTGCTGCTTCGACTGCGGCTTCGGTGGTGATACCGAACTCGCGGAACAGGGTCTTGTAGTCGGCAGATGCGCCGAAGTGCTCGATCGACACGCTGCGGCCGGCGTCGCCGACGTAGGGGCGCCAGCCGAGACCGATTCCGGCTTCGATCGAGACACGAGCCTTCACGGATGCCGGCAACACCGACTCCTTGTACTCGTCGCTCTGCTCCTCGAACCACTCGAGACTCGGGGCCGAGACCACGCGGGCATTGATGCCTTCTTCTTTCAGGATGGCTCGCGCGTTCACGGCGAGCTGCACCTCGGAGCCGGTGGCGATGAAGATGACATCCGGGGTTCCGTTCGGTGCTTCTGCGAGAACGTAGGCACCCTTCGAAACATTCCGCGCGGAGGCGAAGGTCTCGCCCGAAGCGTCGCCGTCGCCGCGCTCGAACACCGGGATGTTCTGGCGGGTCAGGGCGATGCCGGCCGGGTTGTGGTGGCGGCCCAGGATGGTGAGCCAGGCGTGACCGACCTCGTTGGCGTCGGCCGGTCGCACGACGTCCAGACCCGGGATCGCGCGGAGTGCGGTGAGCTGCTCGACCGGCTGGTGCGTCGGGCCGTCTTCGCCGAGGGCCACGGAGTCGTGGGTCCAGACGAAGATCGAGGGAACCTTCATCAGCGCGGCCAGACGCACCGCCGGGCGCATGTAGTCGCTGAAGATGAGGAAGGTGCCACCGAACGGGCGGGTCTTGCCGTGCAGCACGATGCCGTTCAGGATGGCGCCCATGGCGTGCTCGCGGATGCCGAAGTGCAGCACACGACCGTAGGGGCTGCCCGTCCACTCGTGGGTGGAGTGTTCGGCGGGCACGAACGACGCGGCGCTCTCGATGGTCGTGTTGTTCGACTCGGCGAGGTCGGCCGAACCGCCCCAGAACTCCGGCAGCACTTCGGCCAGGGCGTTGATGACCTTGCCCGAGGCGGCACGGGTCGAGACATCCTTGCCCGCTTCGAACACGGGGAGCACCGACTCGAGGTCTTCGGGGAGCTCGCCGGCTTCGAGGCGGTCGAGCAGAGCCTTGCGCTCGGGGTTCGCCTCGGCCCACGCGTCGAAGCCCTTCTGCCACTCGGCGCGCTCCTCGGCGCCCCGGGCGATCGCGCCACGGGTGTGCTCGAGCACGTCGGCGTCGACCTCGAAGCTCTTCTCCGGGTCGAAGCCGAGAACCTCCTTGAGGCCCTTCAGTTCGTCGGCGCCGAGCGCCGATCCGTGGATCTTGCCCGTGTTCTGCTTCTTCGGGCTCGGCCAGCCGATGATCGTCTTCAGGATGATCAGCGAGGGCTTCGACGTCTCGCCCTTGGCGGCTTCGATCGCGTCGTTCAGCGCCTGCACGTCTTCGACGTAGTCGCCGGTCTTCTTCCAGTCGACGACCTGCACGTGCCAGTGGTAGGCCTCGTAACGGGCCTTCACGTCTTCGGTGAAGGCGATGTTCGTGTCGTCTTCGATCGAGATCTGGTTGGAGTCGTAGATGCCGATCAGGTTGCCGAGCTGCTGGTGGCCGGCGAGCGAGGAGGCCTCGCTGGTGATGCCCTCTTCGAGGTCGCCGTCGCCGGCGATGAAGTAGACGTGGTGGTCGAAGGGGCTGGTGCCCTGCTCCGCGTCGGGGTCGAAGAGGCCACGCTCGAAGCGCTGGGCGTAGGCGAAACCGACCGCCGAGGAGAGACCCTGGCCGAGCGGGCCGGTGGTGATCTCCACCCCGTCGGTGTGCCCGTACTCGGGGTGGCCCGGCGTCAGCGAACCCCAGGTGCGAAGCGCCTTCAGGTCGTCGAGCTCGAGACCGTAGCCGCCCAGATAGAGCTGGATGTACTGGGTGAGAGAGGAGTGGCCCACCGAGAGGATGAAGCGGTCGCGGCCGAGCCAATGCTGATCGCGCGGGTCTTTGCGCATGACCTTCTGGAAGAGCAGGTAGGCGGCCGGTGCGAGGCTGATCGCGGTGCCGGGATGCCCGTTCCCGACCTTCTCGACGGCGTCTGCCGCCAGTACCTTGACCGTCTTCACTGCTTTGTCGTCAATGGGTTCCCATTGGAATGTCGCCACGAGGTATATGACCCTTCTCGATTGCAATTCCTGTCTAAGGAATCGTCCGCACCAATCATATCGGCGCGGGCGGGGCCGCCGCCCGCCATCGAATAGACTTGGCCAGGGGTTCACCAACGGGCACGTAATGAGGAGTAATGGACGTAGCGGTTGACGGCCGGATAGAGCATCGGCGAATCAGCCCGATGGAGAAGGTGAAGGCGTACTTCGCCCTCACCAAACCGCGGGTCATCGAGCTTCTTCTCGTCACCACCGTTCCGGTCATGATCCTGGCCCAGAACGGCATCCCCAACATCTGGCTGGTGTTCGCCACCCTCATCGGCGGAGCCCTTTCGGCCGGCAGCGCCGGCGCCTTCAACTGCTATTTCGACCGCGACATCGATCGCGTGATGAACCGCACGTCGAAGCGGCCGCTGGTCACCGGCGTGCTCAGCGACCGGGAGGCGCTCGTCTTCGCCTGGACCATCGGGGTCATCTCGATCGTCTGGCTGGCCGTCTTCACCAACCTGCTCGCCGCATCCCTGTCGCTGCTCGCGATCCTCATCTACGTGCTGCTCTACACGCTCGTGCTGAAGCGCCGCACCCCGCAGAACATCGTCTGGGGCGGAACCGCCGGCTGCATGCCGGTGCTGATCGGCTGGGCGGCCGTCACGAATTCGCTCTCCTGGCAGGCGCTCATCCTCTTCGGCATCATCTTCCTCTGGACGCCGCCGCATTACTGGCCGCTCTCGATGAAGTACCGCACCGACTACAAGACGGCAGGCGTGCCGATGCTGGCCGTGGTTCGCGGCCGCGTCGTGGTGGGCCTGCAGATCGTGCTCTACGCCTGGGCGATGGTGGCCTGCTCGCTGCTGCTCATCCCGGTCGGGCACATGGGCCTGGTCTACTCGATCACGGCCGTCGCCGCCGGCGCCTGGTTCCTGTTCGAGTCGCACCGGCTCTACAGCCGCTCGATCCGCGATCTCTCGATCAAGCCGATGCGCGTGTTCCACGGCTCCATCA
Source organism: Herbiconiux aconitum (assembly GCF_024979235.1). Lineage (NCBI taxonomy): Bacteria > Bacillati > Actinomycetota > Actinomycetes > Micrococcales > Microbacteriaceae > Herbiconiux > Herbiconiux aconitum. The sequence goes on along the minus strand of NZ_JANLCM010000002.1, from coordinate 722,949 downwards.
CCTATCTCACGCTGATCTTCCTCGCCGTGGCGATCGATCCGCTGCTGCCGTTCTGAGGGCGCCATGAAAACTCCCCTCGGCTGGGCTGCCGACCGCTGGACCCTCACGCCCCGCGCTCTGCGCTGGGGCACGACGGCGGCGCTCGTGGTGAGCATCCTCATCATCGTCACCGGCGGCGTCGTGCGCGTCACCGGTTCGGGGCTCGGATGCCCGACCTGGCCCGCCTGCGACACCGGATCGCTCACCACCACTCCCGAACTCGGCATCCACGGTTTCATCGAGTTCACCAACCGGGCGCTCACCGGAGTGCTGATCGCGGCCGTCGGCTGGGCGATCGTCGCTGCCCGGTTGCAGAAGCCGCGCGACCGCACCATGACGCGGCTGGCCTGGTCGCAGTTCTGGCTCGTCGTGATCAACGCCTTGGCCGGCGGTGTGACCGTGTTGAGCGAGCTGAACCCCTACATCGTCGCCATGCACTTCGTGCTCGCCGTCGCCCTGCTCACCACGACGACGCTCACCTGGCATCGCGCGCACCGCGGTCAGTCGGCCGAGACCGTGTTCCCGCGCTGGCTCGGCGCCCTCGCCTGGGTGCTCGTGGGCGTCACCGCCGTGCTCATCCTGGTGGGCACACTCGTGACCGGCTCCGGCCCGCACGCCGGCGACTCCGCGGATGTGCCCCGCATGGCGTTCGTCTGGGCCGACGTCGCCGTCGTGCACGGCGTGCTCGGCTTCGCCACCCTCGGTCTCGGCGTCGTTCTCCTGGTGGCCCTGTCGCGCATCCCGGGCGCGGAGATCGCCCGCCGGCGCGCACTGACGTTCGTGGTGGTGGTCGTTCTCCAGGCGGCCCTCGGTGTCACCCAGGCTCTGCTCGGCTTGCCCGAATGGCTCGTGGTGCTGCACCTGCTCGGCTCCGCCCTGGTCTGGGTAGGCGCGCTCCGGGTGCTGTTGGATGTGCATCCGCAACTCTTCGCCCGGCCCCAGACGGGCACGTATACAATGGGATCTCGGGAACACGCTCTTAACGCGTAGTTCTGCCCGACACACAATCCGCCCTGAATCGCCACGCGGCAGATAGATCGCGGCGACGATGGAATGTCGGAGACCTTTGACTCGTTGAAGGTTGTCAGCAGCAATGAAGGGAGTCAGCCATGTCAGATGTGCTCATCGACCGGCCCGAACTCGAGAACCTCGGCGTGTATGAGTTCGGTTGGTCGGACTCCGACGCGGCCGGTGCCAGCGCGAAGCGCGGCATCAACGAATCGGTGGTCGCGAACATCTCGGCGTTGAAAGACGAGCCCGAGTGGATGCTGAAGAACCGTTTGAAGGCGCTGCAGATCTTCGGTCGTAAGCCGATGCCGACGTGGGGTGCCGATCTCTCGGGTATCGATTTCGACAACATCAAGTACTTCGTGCGGTCGACGGAGAAGCAGGCCCAGACCTGGGATGATCTGCCCGACGACATCAAGAACACCTACGAGAAGCTCGGCATCCCCGAGGCCGAGCGTCAGCGCCTGGTCTCCGGCGTCGCGGCGCAGTACGAGTCGGAGGTGGTGTACCACCAGATCCGTGAGGATCTCGAGGCGCAGGGTGTCATCTTCATGGACACCGACACCGCACTCCGGGAGCATCCCGAGTTCTTCACCGAATACTTCGGCACCGTCATCCCCTCGGGCGACAACAAATTCGCCGCGTTGAACACGGCGGTGTGGTCGGGCGGATCGTTCGTCTACGTTCCTCCGGGGGTGCACGTCGAGATCCCGCTGCAGGCCTACTTCCGCATCAACACCGAGAACATGGGGCAGTTCGAGCGCACCCTGATCATCGCCGACGAGGGCTCCTACGTGCACTACATCGAGGGCTGCACGGCGCCGATCTACAAGAGCGACTCGCTGCACTCGGCCGTGGTGGAGATCATCGTGAAGAAGAACGCGCGCGTTCGCTACACCACGATCCAGAACTGGTCGAACAACGTCTACAACCTCGTCACCAAGCGTGCCATCGCGCACGAAGGCGCGACGATGGAGTGGATCGACGGCAACATCGGCTCCAAGGTCACCATGAAGTACCCGTCGATCTACCTGGTCGGCGAGCACGCCAAGGGCGAGACGCTCTCGGTCGCTTTCGCGGGCCCGGGCCAGCACCAGGACGCGGGCGCGAAGATGATCCACATGGCGCCCTACACGCAGTCGTCGATCGTGTCGAAGTCGATCGCCCGAGGAGGCGGCCGAGCCGGTTACCGCGGCGAGGTGCGGATGTCGGAGAACGCGCACCACTCGGCGAACACGGTGCGGTGCGACGCGCTGCTGGTCGACACGATCTCGCGGTCGGACACGTATCCGGCCATCGACATCCGGGTCGATGATGTGCAGCTCGGTCACGAGGCCACGGTCTCGAAGGTCTCCGAGGAGCAGTTGTTCTACCTCATGTCGCGCGGTCTTCCCGAAGACGAGGCGATGGCGATGATCGTGCGCGGGTTCATCGAACCCATCGCGCGCGAGTTGCCGATGGAATACGCCCTCGAACTCAACAAGCTCATCGAAATGGGCATGGAAGGCAGCGTCGGCTAAATGGCGGCACCCGAAACAACCGCACCCGTGTCCGTTCCTGCCCGGGTCGAACCCGTTCAGCATGGGTTCCAGGCGCACTCCGACGGCGGATCGGCATTCGTGCCGGTGCAGACACGCTCCGGGCGCTTCACGTCCACCTCGGCTGATGACTTCGCCGCGGTCACGGGCCTGGAGTTCGAGTGGAAGTTCGCGCCGATGGCGAAGATCGCACACCTCACCGCGGAGCCGCTCGACGGCTCGGTGGTGGAAGTGGGCTTCGAGCCGGCCGCCGACGCGATCGAGGGTCTCTCTGTCCAGTGGATCGCGCGCGACGACGCGCTGATCGGCTCCGCCGGTGCGCCCGAAGACCGCGCCTCGGCGAACGCTTGGTCGAGTGCGGAGAAGGCGCTGCACATCCGGGTCTCCGGTGAGGAGAGCAGTGAGCTGATCGTGCGCCGCAGTGGTTTCGGTACCGCCCCGCGGGCCGCCCACGTGGTGATCGAGGCGGCGCCGAACAGCCGCGGCACCGTCATCCTGGAGCACACCGGCTCCGCGAATCTGGTCGAGAACGTCGAGATCGTCGTGCGCGAGGGCGCTCAGCTGACCGTCGTGACCGTTCAGGAGTGGGATGACTCGGCTCTGCATCTCTCCAGTCACTTCGCCACGGTCGGCCGCGATGCCAACCTGCGTCACGTCATCGTGTCGCTCGGTGGTTCGGTTGTGCGGGTCAATCCCGCCATCCATCTCGTGGAGCAGGGGGCGTCGACGGATGCGTTCGGTCTCTATTTCGCCGATGCTGGTCAGTTCTTGGAGCAGCGCCCGTACATCGACCACGTCGCCGCGAACACGCGCAGCCGGGTCAACTACAAGGGTGCCTTGCAGGGCAAGGGCGCGCACACGGTGTGGGTGGGCGACGTGCTGATCGGCCCGCACGCCGATGGCACCGACAGCTACGAGCAGAACCGCAACCTGGTGCTCTCGGAGGGAACGCGGGCTGACAGCATCCCGAACCTCGAGATCGAAACCGGCAACATCGTCGGAGCGGGGCATGCGTCCTCGACCGGCCGGTTCGACGACGAGCAGTTGTTCTACTTGCAGTCCCGCGGCATCTCCGAGGAGGAGGCGCGGCGACTGGTCGTGCGCGGCTTCCTTGCGGAGATCATCCAGCAGATCGGATCGCCCGCGCTCGAGGAGCGGCTCGCTGCCGCCGTCGAAGCGGAGCTCATCCGCTCCCAGGGTGCGGAGTAGCCATGGCAGAGAAGGTCTGTGCGTTCGACGACGTTCCCGTGAACCAGGCGCTGCGCGTCGTGGTGGGGGGCGTGGCCATCGCTCTGGTGAAGGACTCGGCGGGTGAATGCCACGCCATCGGCGACACCTGCACTCACGGTGACATCTCGTTGTCCGAGGGTTTCGTCGAAGACGACACCCTCGAATGCTGGGCCCACGGCTCCAAGTTCTCGCTCGAGACCGGGAAGCCTCTGTCGCTCCCGGCCTACGAGCCCGTTCCCGTCTTCGAGGTCCAGGTGATCGACGGGGACATCTACATCGACCCAACCGTGACGAAAGTGATTGATTAGCATGTCGGTTCTGAAGATCGAAGACCTCCAGGTGAGCGTCGAGACCGAGCAGGGGACCAAGCACATCCTGCGCGGCGTCGACCTCACGATCGGTGAGGGCGAGACGCACGCGATCATGGGCCCGAACGGGTCGGGTAAGTCGACACTCGCGTACGCGATCGCGGGTCACCCGAAGTATCACGTCGAGGGCGGCTCCGTGACGCTCGACGGTGAGGAGATGCTCACCAAGACGGTCGATGAGCGTGCTCGTGCGGGCCTGTTCCTGGCGATGCAGTACCCGGTCGAGATCCCGGGGGTGTCGGTGTCGAACTTCCTGCGCACCGCGAAGACCGCGATCGACGGGCAGGCGCCCGCCATCCGCGGCTGGATCAAAGACCTCGACGCGTCGATGCAGGCGCTGCGGATGGACAAGTCGTTCCGGGAGCGCAACGTGAACGAGGGCTTCTCGGGTGGCGAGAAGAAGCGCAACGAGATCCTGCAGCTCGAACTCCTGAAGCCGAAGTTCGCGGTGCTCGACGAGACCGACTCCGGACTCGACGTGGATGCGCTCAAGGTCGTCTCCGAGGGTGTGAACCGAGCCAAGGCGAACACCGGGCTCGGCATCCTGCTGATCACCCACTACAACCGCATCCTCCGTTACGTGCACCCCGACTTCGTGCACGTGTTCGTCGCCGGCCGCGTGGCCGAGCAGGGCGGGCCCGAGCTCGCCGTGCGACTGGAGAACGAGGGATACGATCGCTTTCTCGAAAGCTCGAACGTAGGATAACGATATGGTCACGACACTCGAACCGAAACTCTTCGACCAGGTCGAAGAGGCGCTGAAAGACGTGATGGACCCTGAGCTCGGCGTGAACATCGTCGACCTCGGCCTCATCTACGATCTGGGCTGGGATGCGGAGCAGGACGCTCTGGTCATCAGCATGACCCTCACCAGCGCAGGCTGCCCGCTCACCGACGTGCTCGAAGAGCAGACGGCCGAGGCGCTCGACGGCGTGGTGGAGCAGTTCCGCATCAACTGGGTGTGGATGCCGCCGTGGGGCCCCGACAAGATCACCGACGACGGGCGCGACATGATGCGGGCCCTCGGCTTCTCCATCTGACCCGCGCCTCCCCGGACTTCTCCAAACGAAACGGCCACCGCACCGCCCTAGGGCGTCGGTGGCCGTTTCGTTTGGAGAACTCCAGCGTCCGCCGTTGTCCACAGGGCCCGGCGTAGTTCTGTTGTCCACAGATGTGTGCGGCCAGGGCCGGCTGCCGCCTTGTTCGGGCAGGCTCGCGGCATGCACACCGTCGCCGAATCTGTCGCTGCGCTCGGAGGGGTCGCGTCCACCGGAGAGCTGGCTGCCCGCGGCTTCTCGTTGCGCGCGATCGACGCCTCAGTGGCGGCCGGCGCCGTGAGACGCGTCCGCCGCGGGTGGGTCGCGCTCCCGGGTGCCCCGCCCGAGGTGGTGCGCTCGGTCGCCGCGCGCGGAACGCTCTCCTGCGTGTCAGTACTGCGTGCTCGGGATGTCTGGACAGCGGATACGCCAGAGTCCCGCCTTCTGCACGTACGGGTACCGCGTTTCGACAAGATCGCGCCGAGCGCTGCCGCTGATGGGCTGCACATTCACAGGTCGTGGCCGACGAGCACGCCGACACCCGCCCGGGGCGGTGTCGACTCGATCGAGTGGGCGCTGCTGCACGCGACGATGTGTCAACCTCGGCTCGATGCGATCGCGTCGCTGGAGTCTGCGCTGCATCTGAGGGTGATCCGGCAGCCCCGAGTTCTCGAACTGCTCGACACGTTACCCCGCCGGTACAGCGAGTTCGCTCAGGTGCTCGCGCCTGCCGAGTCGGGAGTCGAGACGCACACACGTCTCGGTCTGCGCGCCGCGGGGATTCGATGCAGAAGCCAGGTCTCCGTCTCGGGTGTCGGTGACGTCGATCTCGTGGTGGGGGATCGGCTCGTCATCGAGGTCGACGGGCGCCGATGGCACTCCGACAAGAAGTCGTTTCGCGAGGACAAGCGGCGGGATTTGGCGCTCGTCTCGATGGGGTACCTGGTGATCCGGCTGAGCTACGAGCAGGTCATGTTCCAATGGGAGCGGGTGCTCGCCGTCATCCGCGACCTGATGCGCCGCGGCGAGCACCGGTGGGCTGCGCGACATCGGCGCGGCGCACTTCTCGTGCCCTGACTGGCCGGAGTTCTCCAAACGAGACGGCATGGTCAACGCCAGGGCGCTGCGGGTGCGGTCTCGTTTGGAGAACTCCGGGGTCAGGCGCGGCGCGGGGTGGGGCGGCGGATTGCGCTGGGGGCGAGCGGGGGGAGGGTGGCGGCGCAGGGCGGATAGACTGGAGCGTTCCCCCTTCGCAACAAGAATTGGATACTTCTGTGCTCAGCGTTACAGACCTGGCCATCCGGGTCGGCGCACGAACCCTCATGGAGGACGTGTCGTTCCGAGTCGGAGCCGGCGACAAAGTCGGTCTCGTCGGCCGCAACGGGGCGGGAAAGACCACTCTCACGAAGGTGCTCTCCGGCGAACTCCAGCCCTCCGCCGGGGCTGTTCATCGCACGGGCGAGCTCGGCTACCTGCCGCAGGATCCCCGCTCGGGCGATCCGGACGAACTGGCTCGCACGCGCATCCTGAATGCCCGCGGTCTCGGATCGCTGGTACTCGGCATGCAGCAGTCGTCGATGGAGATGGCGAGCAGCGACAGCAAGGTCAGCGACGCCGCGATGAAGAAGTACGGCAACCTCACCGAGCGCTTCGACGCACTCGGTGGATATGCCGCCGAGGCGGAAGCCGCGTCGATCGCGAGCAACCTGAGCCTGCCGGACCGCATCCTCGACCAGCCCCTCCGAACCCTCTCGGGTGGTCAGCGCCGGCGCATCGAGTTGGCGCGCATCCTGTTCTCCGACGCCGAGACACTCATTCTCGACGAGCCCACCAACCACCTCGATGCCGACTCCGTGGTGTGGTTGCGCGAGTTCCTGAAGAGCTACAACGGCGGATTCATCGTGATCAGCCACGACATCGAACTCGTGGGCGAGACCGTGAACCGGGTGTTCTACCTCGACGCGAACCGGCAGATCATCGACGTCTACAACATGAACTGGCGCAACTACCTCAAGCAGCGCGAAGCCGACGAGGAGCGCCGCAAGAAGGAGCGCGTCAACGTCGAGAAGAAGGCGACGCAGCTGCAGATGCAGGCCGCCCGCTTCGGCGCCAAGGCCTCGAAAGCCGCCGCCGCCCACCAGATGGTGGCACGCGCCGAGAAGATGCTCTCGGGTCTCGAAGAGGTGCGCGCGGTCGACCGCGTGGCCAAGTTGCGGTTCCCGACCCCGGTGGCCTGCGGACGCACGCCCCTCATGGCCTCGAATCTCTCGAAGAGCTACGGCTCACTCGAGATCTTCACGGCCGTCGATCTGGCGATCGACCGTGGGTCGAAAGTCGTCGTTCTCGGACTGAACGGTGCGGGCAAGACCACGTTGCTGCGCATCCTGGGCGGCGTCGACAAGCCGGACACCGGTCAGATCGAACCCGGTCACGGGCTGCGCGTCGGCTACTACGCCCAGGAGCACGAGACCATCGACGTGAAGCGTTCGGTGCTCGAGAACATGGTGTCGGCTTCGCCGAACCTCACCGAGACCGAGGCGCGACGCGTTCTCGGCTCGTTCCTGTTCACCGGCGACGACTCGCACAAACCCGCCGGCGTGCTCTCGGGCGGAGAGAAGACGCGTCTGGCCCTGGCCATGATCGTCGTGAGCGGAGCGAACGTTCTGCTGCTCGACGAACCGACGAACAACCTCGACCCGGCCAGCCGCGAGGAGATCCTGGATGCGCTCGCGCACTACGAGGGCGCGGTCGTGCTGGTGAGCCACGACGAGGGCGCGGTCGAGGCGCTCAACCCCGAGCGGGTGCTGATTCTGCCCGACGGCGTCGAGGATCACTGGAACAAGGACTACGCAGACTTGATCTCGCTGGCCTGATCTCCGGATGCCCTCATCCGGGCACGCGCCTCAGCTCCGGTTGTCGATGATCTCGTCTTCGATCTCGGCGTCGGTCTTGCGGGCCAGGCGCTTGCGTTCCCGCTCGGCGGCGCGCTCCTGCTCCTCCGGGTCGTCTTCGTTCACGCGACGGAACTCCTGGCGCACGATGTAGCCGAGGGCCACGAATCCGAGCAGCCCGAACGCGAACCACTGGAAGGTGTAGGAGAGGTGGGCGCCCTCATCCGGTGTCGGCTTCACCGCAGCCGTGGGGCGATCGGCCGGTGCCGGGTTCTCCGACGCCAGCAGGCCGTAGGCCGCCGTGTAGGTGGGGAGGCCGATCTGATCGGCAAGCACGGGCAGTTCGATCGTGGCGATCTGCCCGGGAACCGCGCTGCGGTTGTCGAGGTGCGGTTCGCCGGCCTTCAGTCGGGCGACGACCGAGATCGTTCCGGTGGGGGCCGCCGGGATCGCATCCGGAACGTCTTGCTTCTGACCCGTCGGAACCCAGCCGCGATCGACGATGAACACCTCACCGCTCGTCAGCTGGAACGGCACCAGCACGTCGAAGCCCACGTCGCCCCCGAGCGGGCGATTGCGGACGAGCACCTGGTCGTCGACGAGGTAGTGGCCTTGCATCGACACCGTGAGCCACTCCTGCGAGGGGTCGTAGGAGTCGAGTTCGGGGAGTGCCGACGTGAGCGCGGTCGGATCGGCGTCGAAGTTCGTGGCGACCCGGTCGATCTCGGCCACCGCCTCGTCGCGCCGGGCGAGCTGCCACATGGCCAACAGCACGCAGACGATCGCGAACACGATCACGAGCGCGAGATAGCCGGCCCAGCGGCGGCTGAGCAGAAACCGCCAGCCGGTCATGCGTCGACTGCTCCCGCCGATGTCAACGGGGCGACCATCAGCGGGAAGTCGCGCGCATCCAGGAACTCGCGCAGGTAGTCGACGTGCTCATCGCACGCGAGCCAGGTCTTGCGACGGTCTTCGGCGTGGATGCGCGGGTTGCGCCAGTCGATGCGCCAGGTGGCCGCCGCGCGGCACGCAGCGCGCGAGCATTCCTCTGCGATCGGATCGAGGCCGAGCGAGATCACGGACGCGGCTCCTCAGGTTCGGCCGGGTTCGTCGGCGCCTCCGGACGGCGGTACACCTCGATGGCGGTGGGCCGCTCGGCGCGGCTCACCCACGAGGTTCCGACGTTGCCGAGCACCACGGCGAAGTAGGGGAGCAGGATGGCGCCGGCCGCACAAACCGCGAGCCACCAGCCCTGCACGAACAGCATGAGGATGAGGCAGACGATGCGGATGCTCATCGTGACCAAGTACTTGGTCATGCGCGAGCGCCGCTCGTCCTCGGGGGACCGCGGGATGCTCGTGATGGACTGCGGCGCATGTCTCATGGTGTGCCTCTAGCCTACGCTTCGAAAACTGCTCCTAAGCTGGTACGGCACCACCGTCTCCCCGAAGTTAGGACCCTCCCGCAGTGACTACTCCCACCACCCCTCGCACCGTGCTCGTCACCGGCGGAAATCGTGGCATCGGCTACGCCATCGCCGAAGAATTCGTGGCTCAGGGGCACCGGGTCGCCGTGACCGCCCGTTCCGGCAGCGGCCCTGCGGGAACGCTCACGGTGATCGCCGACGTGACCGACAGCGCATCAGTCGACGCCGCGTTCACCGAGGTCGAGAAGGAGCTCGGCCCGGTCGAGGTCGTGGTCGCGAACGCGGGTATCACGAAGGACACCCTGTTGCTCCGGATGACCGAAGACGACTTCACGAGCGTCATCGACACCAACCTCACCGGCTCGTTCCGCGTCGTGAAGCGCGCGTCGAAGGGGATGCTCAAGGCCCGCTTCGGCCGCATCGTGCTGATCTCGAGCGTGGTGGGCCTCTACGGTTCGCCCGGACAGGTGAACTACAGCGCCTCCAAGAGCGCCCTCGTGGGCTTCGCGCGGTCGATCACCCGTGAGCTCGGTGCGCGCAACATCACGGCGAACGTGGTGGCGCCCGGATTCATCGAGACCGATATGACGGCCGAACTCCCCGCGGAGCAGCAGGCCGAGTACAAGAAGAGCATCCCGGCAGCTCGCTACGGCACCGCCGCCGAGGTCGCGAAGGCGGTAGCTTGGCTCGCGTCGGACGACGCCGCCTACATCTCCGGTGCGGTCATCCCCGTCGATGGAGGCCTCGGCATGGGTCACTGACCCGATAGCTCGGTGGGGGCGGATGTCGCCCTCCGCCGCCTTTGAGCTCCGCTCAACCCCTAGGCGGAGGGTGATATCCGCCCCCACCGAGCGGTCCCGCGCTTTAGCCGCGGAGGCCCAGTAAGGGGAGCAGCTGCGAGAGGTCGCGCACGTCCATGATGATGTCGGCGTGCTCCCGTACCAAGGGTCGGGCGTCGAAGGCGACCGAGAGGCCTGCGACCTCCATCATGCGGAGGTCGTTGGCGCCGTCGCCGACTGCGAGGGTGCGGGAGAGCGGGATGCCGCGTGAACCTGCCCACTCGATCAGGGCATCCGCTTTGCTCTGGGGGTCGATGATCGGGCCCGAGACGCTGCCGGTGAGGACTCCGCCGCGCACACCGAGGCGGTTCGCGCGCCAGTGGTCGAGGCCGAGCGACGTGGCCAGCGGGTCGAGCACCTCGTGGAAGCCGCCTGAGACGACGGCCACGGCGCCGCCGGCAGCGTGTACCGCGGTGATCATCTCGGGGACCCCTGCGGTGACGCGGATGGCGGCGCCGACCTCGGCGAAGGAGGTGTCGGACAGTCCCTCGAGCAGCGCGACCCGGGCCGCGAGGCTCTGCGCGAAATCGAGTTCGCCGCGCATGGCGCGTTCAGTGATCTCGGCCACCTCGGCGTGGCATCCGGCCAGATCGCCGAGCATCTCGATGACCTCGTTCTCGATCAGCGTCGAATCGACGTCGAGCACGACGAGGAAGCGCGATCGATCGGCGGTCGGCTGGCTCGCGGGCGAAGAATCGTGTGCCAGCAGCTGCTGCGTCATGGAACTACGCGGACTCCTTTACCAACGACCGTGATCCCCGTGTCGGTCACGGTGAATCCGCGTTCCCGATCGCGTTCGGGATCGACGCCCACCTGGGCGCCCGCGACGACGACGACGTTCTTGTCCAGAATAGCGCGGCGCACGACGGCATCCGGTTCGATGTGCACACGGTCGAACAGCACCGACTGCTGCACCAGCGCGCCGGAATCGACCGTCGTCCACGGGCCGACGACACTGCCCTCGACGCGCGCGCCGGAGATCAGGCAGCCGAGCGACACGATCGATTCGACCGTCACCCCGGGGTTGCCTTTGCTGTCGCGCACGAACTTCGCCGGCGGCGAATTGAGCTGCTGCGTGTAGATGGGCCACTTCTCGTTGTAGAGGTTGAAGACGGGGAGCGCCGAGATGAGGTCTTGGTGGGCGTCGTAGAACGACTCGATGGTTCCCACGTCGCGCCAGTAGTACCGATCGCGGTCGGTCGAACCGGGGACCTCGTTGCGGTTCAGGTCGTAGACGGCGGCGTTGCCGCGCGCCACGAAGTCGGGGATGATGTCGCCGCCCATGTCGTGGCTCGACTCGGGCCGCTCGCCGTCGCGGATGACGGCGTCGATCAGCTGATCGGCGTCGAAGATGTAGTTGCCCATCGACGCGAGTACCTCGTGCGGCGCGTCGGCGAGACCCACCGCGTTCTTCGGCTTCTCGAGGAACTCGTCGATGAGCTTCGGGTCGTCGGCGGAGGTCTGGATGACGCCGAACTGGTCGGAGAGCTCGATCGGCTGCCGGATGGCGGCGACCGTCGCCCCCATGCCCGACTCGATGTGGGCCTGGATCATCTGCCCGAAGTCCATTCGGTAGACGTGGTCGGCGCCGACCACGACGACGATGTCGGGCTTCTCGTCGCGGATCAGGTTGAGCGACTGCAGGATGGCGTCGGCCGATCCGCTGAACCAGCGCTTGCCGAGCCGCTGCTGAGCGGGCACCGACGCGATGTAGGAGTTCAGCAGGCCGTCGAGGTGCCAGGTCTGCGAGACGTGGCGGTCGAGACTGTGCGACTTGTACTGCGTGAGCACCACGATCTGGCGGAGACCCGAGTTCACGAGGTTCGAAAGCGCGAAGTCGATCAGGCGGTAGCCGCCTCCGAAAGGAACGCCAGGCTTGGCCCGGTCTGCCGTGAGGGGCATGAGTCGCTTGCCCTCACCTCCGGCCAGGACGATGCCGAAGATCTTCTTTGATGCAGCCATGACCCCAACCCTAATGAGGTTTCCCCCGGTCCGTACTACCGTTCAACTATGCGAGTAGATGTGATTTCACGAGAGTATCCGCCCGAGGTCTACGGAGGGGCGGGAGTGCACGTCGCCGAACTGGTGAAAGGACTCCGCGCCCACCTCGACGTGACGGTGCGGTGCTTCGGCGCACCCCGCTCGGAGGAAGGGGTCTTCGCCTACCGGGTGCCCGCCGAGCTCGACGGAGCGAACCCCGCTTTGACGACCCTCGGCGTCGATCTGCAGATCGCCGAGGCCACCGCCGGCACCGACCTCGTGCACTCGCACACCTGGTACGCCAATGCGGCGGGCCGGCTGTCGGCCCTGCTGCACGTCGTGCCCCATGTCGTCACCGCCCACTCGCTCGAGCCGTTGCGACCGTGGAAGGCCGAGCAGCTCGGCGGCGGCTACCGCGTCTCGTCGTGGATCGAAAAGGATGCGTTCGAGTCGGCCGACGCCGTCATCGCGGTGAGCGATGGGATGCGCCGCGACATCCTGCGCTCCTATCCCGCTCTCGACGAGTCGAAAGTGACCGTGGTCTACAACGGCATCGACCTCGAGAAGTGGAAGCCGCACTACGACGAGGAGGTGCTCGCCCGGCACGGTATCGACAGCACGCGCCCCACCGTGGTGTTCGTGGGTCGGATCACCCGGCAGAAGGGTCTGCCCTACTTGCTGCGCGCCATCGCTCTGCTGCCCGCGGAGGTGCAGGTCGTGCTGTGCGCAGGCGCACCGGATACGCCGGCCATTCTCGACGAGGTGAGCACGGCGGTGCGGGCGCTGCAGGAGACACGAGGCGGCATCGTCTGGATCGAGGAGATCTTGCCGCAGCCCTCGCTCACCGCCATCCTCACCACCGCTACCGTGTTCGTCTGCCCCTCGATCTACGAACCGCTCGGCATCGTGAACCTCGAGGCGATGGCCTGCGGGCTGCCGGTGGTGGGCACGGCGACCGGGGGCATCCCCGAAGTCGTCGACGACGGGGTGACCGGACTTCTCGTGCCGATCGACCAGCTGCAGGACGGCACCGGAACCCCCACCGACCCCGACCGTTTCGTGACCGACCTGGCGCGCGCGCTGACAGAGGTCGTCACCGATCCGGTGCGTGCGGCACGGATGGGCGAGGCCGGACGCGCCCGAGCCGAGGCCGAGTTCAGCTGGTCGTCGATCGCGGCCCAGACGGCGGGGATCTACCGGTCGCTCGTGGGGTGAGCCCGTAGCCGGCGGGAGCCAGCCAGGCGACTGAGGGTCGGCGGAAGCAAGCCAGGAGCCTGATAGGGGAGCACGATATTGCGGGCTGCGGGCCTTTTTCGACGACCCAGGGTGAGCGCGCGGCCGCGTCAGCGACCGCACGCGAACATGTCGCCTCGCGCCGCAGAAGCGGCGGCGCGAGCAATGAGCGACGCGCCAGCCGCAGGCCGGCGCATCGTGGGAAGTGGCGATGTGGTACCCAAGCACCGTTCGTCAAATACACCTGACGCCGCCCGATAAACTTCTTTCATGCCCAACGTGCTCGACCTGCAGAACGTCTCTGTCATCCGTGATGGAAATCAGATCCTCACCGACGTGAACTGGACGGTCGACGGCGACCAGCGATGGGTGGTGCTGGGGCCGAACGGCGCCGGCAAGACGACGTTGCTGCAGATCGCCGCGGCGATGAACCATCCTTCGGGCGGCACCGTGCATGTGCTCGACGGCAAGCTCGGCGAGGTCGACCTGTTCGAGCTGCGCCCGCGTGTCGGCTTCGCGTCGAGCGCGATGGCCCGCCGCTTCCCGGGCAACGAGACGGTGCTGAACGTGGTTCTCACAGCCGCCTACTCCGTCACCGGCCGGTGGAACGAGGCCTACGAAGACATCGACCTGCGCCGGGCGCAACGGGTGCTGGGCGAGTGGAAGCTCGACCATCTCTCGGAGCGGCTCTTCGGTTCGCTCAGTGACGGCGAGCAGAAGCGCGTGCAGATCGCCCGCTCGGTGATGACCGACCCCGAGCTGCTGCTGCTCGACGAGCCGGCCGCGTCGCTCGACCTCGGCGCTCGCGAGGAGCTGCTGCAGCTGCTCGGCGGCTACGCCTCGGCACCTGAGGCGCCCGCGATCGTGATGGTGACCCACCACGTCGAGGAGATCCCGCGCGGGTTCACCCACGCGCTGCTCCTGAACCAGGGCGGGATCGTCGCGAGCGGCCCGATCGGCGAGGTGCTCACCTCCGAGAACCTCGAGACGACCTTCGGGCTTCCGATCACGCTGAACGAAGAAGACGGCCGCTACACGGCACGCGCATCCTGACGCTCATCCGGAATCAGATCTGCTAAACTGTCTAGCTGGCCCGTGTGGCCCACGATTTCATCCCCGCTGTGCTCAAAAATCACCACTGTGTAAACAAGGACTCCACTATGAAGACTGACACCCACCCGAAGTACGAAGCTGTGGTCTTCCGAGACCTCGCGTCCGGCGCCACCTTCCTCACCCGTTCGACCGTGTCGTCGTCGAAGACGATCGAGTGGGAAGACGGCAACACCTACCCGGTGATCGACGTCGAGATCTCGTCGGAGTCGCACCCGTTCTACACGGGCAAGCAGCGCATCCTCGACTCGGCCGGTCGCGTCGAGAAGTTCAACAGCCGCTACAAGGGCTTCGGCGGCGCGAGCAAGTAAGCTCCGTCTCCACAAACGCACGGGAACCCCGTCGACTCCGGTCGGCGGGGTTCTTGCTATTCCTGCGCCTCCCGCGATGCGCGGCCTGCGGTCGCGCGTCGCTCACTGCTCGCGCCGCCGCTACTGCGGCGCGAGGCGACATGTTCGCGTGAGGTCGCTGACGCGGCCTCGCGCTCACCCTAGGTCGTCGAGCGCGGCCCGCGGCCTGCGATCGCGATGGGAGCCGGCGGCGGCTGGCACCTCGATCAGGAGGTGCGGATGCTCGTGGTCGACTCGCGCAGGTTCGCCCAGGTGCGAATCGACGGAGTTCTTCGCGACACGCGGAGTGTGCCTCCGTCGCTTCGGGTTCTCGGGGCGAAACTCCGTCGTTTGGGTGAGGGTGGGGGCGGCTGGGGCCGACCGAGCGGGTAGGGGCGGACGGCGGGTCAGGCAGGGCGCGGGGACTCGGGCCATCCGCGACGGGACGTGAACGTGGGGTCGCGGGTGCGGCGCATGTAGTCCTCGAAGGAGTCGGACTGGGCGTCATGCCAAGCTGCCTGCGCCGCGTGCAGTTGCTCGAGCGTCAGGTCGAGGTCGACCGCATACTTCGAGGCCAGAGCCTGGGCCACGCGCCCCGCCGCGATGGCGTCGGCACCGGCGTCGTGGGCATCCGTGAGTGCCACGCCGTAGAACGCGGCGGACACCTCGAGCGTGCGCTTGCCCCTCCGGTAACGATCGATCTGCTTGTCGATCACCAGCGGATCGACCACCGCAGGAGGCGTGTCGAGCGGCTCACTGCCGTGTCGTGACGCTTCGCGATTGAGCAGCGTGAGGTCGTAGGGAGCGTTGTAGACGACGAGCGCATAGCCCTCGTCGAAGACTCGGCGGAGCTCGGCCACGATCTCCGCCACCACCTCGGCCGCCGGGCGACCCGCCGCTCGCGCGTGCTCGGTGCTGACGCCGTGCACCGCGGTGGCCTGCTCGGGAATCGGAACACCCGGATCGGCCAACCAGTCACGACGGCTCACCACCTGGCCCGCGGCATCCAGCAGGCTGATGTTCGCGGTCACCACGCGGCTGGTCTCGACGTCGATGCCTGTGGTCTCGAGGTCGAAGACGGCCAATCGATCGGCCCAGGCCGGCCGGGGCAGAAGCGGAAGGGTGATCTCGGTGTCGACGACGTACTCGGGTTCGGGTGCAGCCTGCACCACCTCCTCGAGGTCGTCGAGCACGGCTGCCCGACCCGTCTCGAGCACCGCCGCAGCATCGACCTCGATCACGGTCGTGTCGTCGCGGTCGAGCGTCGTGGTGTCTTCCCGCTCCAGCACCACGATCGAACCGACGTGCACCTCGCCGTTCACAGCGGCGAGCGGCACCGGCGTCGCAGGTGCTGCGACGGGTGCCGGCGCAACAGGTTGCGCTTCGGGCGCCGCCCCCGCATCCAGCCTCTCGTCGTCGAAGTCGAACAGCGGCACCTCCACCACGACCGGGCGGGATGATTCGGGCATCGGCACCGCTTAGCGCCCCTGTTCTTGTTCGGTGGACTGGCCGACGTGCAGCCAGTAGAACGCTTGGGTTCCGAAAGTGAGCGTAACGGTGCCGTTCTCGTCGAATGCGGGAAACTCGCCGTGCCCGAAGAGATCGAACAGCCGTCGCCCCGCGAACTGCGGTGCCGTGATGGTGGCCGACACCGGATTGTGGGCGAAGCTGAACACGCAGAGCACGTCTTCGGGTCCGTCGCCGAAGTAGGCGCCCGAGCCCTGGTAGGAGCGCACGAAGGCGAGCACCGACTCGTGGTCGCTGCCCACGACCTCCATCGACCCGAGCCCGAACGTCGGATGCGCCTTCCGCACGTGGATGACGTTGCGCACCCAGTGCAGCAGCGAGCGCGACTGCGCGAGCTGCGACTCCACGTTCACCAGGTTGTAGTTGTAGACCAGCGATTGCACGACGGGCAGGAAGAGCTTGCCCGGGTCGGCGGTGGAGAAGCCGGCGTTGCGATCCGGTGTCCATTGCATCGGCGTGCGCGAGGAGTCCCGGTCGGGCAACCAGATGTTGTCGCCCATACCGATCTCGTCGCCGTAGTAGAGAAACGGCGACCCGGGGAGCGCGAAGAGCAGAGCGTGGGCGAGTTCGAGTTCGGCCCGCGAGTTGTCGAGCAGGGGAGCGAGGCGGCGCCGGATGCCGATGTTCGAGCGCATCCGCGGGTCGTAGGCATACCAGCCGTACATGGCCTGCCGGTACTCCTCCGACACCATCTCGAGCGTCAACTCGTCGTGGTTGCGAAGGAACACGCCCCAGGCGGCCCCCTCGGGGATCGTCGTGGTCTCGGAGAGCACACGAATGAGCTCATCGGCCTTCTGCGACCGCAGCGAGTAGTAGATGCGCGGCATCACCGGGAAGTCGAATGCCATGTGGCATTCGGGCTCCTCCTCGGTGCCGAAGAACGCGGCCACCTCGCGCGGCCACTGGTTCGCCTCGGCCACCAGCATGCGCCCCGGGTATTCGGTGTCGATCATCTGGCGCAGGCGCACGATGTAGTCGTGCGTCTTCGGCTCGCCCTCACCGTTGCCCTCCTCGGATTCGAACAGGTAGGGGATGGCGTCGAGCCGCAGTCCGTCGACCCCCATGTCGAGCCAGAACCGGCAGATGTCGAACACGGCCTCCTGCACTGCAGGGTTCTCGAAGTTGAGGTCGGGCTGGTGCGAGAAGAAGCGGTGCCAGAAGAATTGCCGGCGCACGGGATCGAAGGTCCAGTTCGACTCCTCCGTGTCGACGAAGATGACGCGGATGTTCTCGTACTTCTCGTCGGTGTCGCTCCACACGTAGTAGTCGCCGAAGGGGCCTTCGGGGTCTTCACGCGACTGCTGGAACCACTCGTGCTGGTCGGAGGTGTGGTTGAGCGGGAAGTCCATGATGATGCGCATGTTGCGCTCGTGCGCCTTGGTGACCAGGTCGCGGAATTCCTCCACCGTTCCGTAGTCGGGCAGCACCGCCTTGAAGTCGGAGACGTCGTAGCCGCCGTCGCGGAGCGGCGACTGGAAGAAGGGCGGCAACCAGAGTGCGTCGATGCCGAGCCACTGCAAGTAGTCGAGCTTCGAGATGAGGCCCGCGATGTCGCCGAAGCCGTCGCCGTTCGAATCGACGAACGAGCGGATCATGACTTCGTAGAAGACCGATCTCCGGTACCACTGCGGGTCGAGCGTGAGGCCCGGCAACTGGATGGGAGCGGTGAAGTTCACGGGCGTCCTTTCGGAACATCGATGACCGGCCAGGGTGTTCGGTTTCACGATAGCCCAGGTCACCGACACGCAATGGAGCACCCAGCACACCACAGGAACGCACCGTTCGCCCCGTCTATGCTGGACCGGATGACCGTCGCCTCGCCCTATGCCGTCGAACTCTCCCGGATGCCCGTCACCACGCGCGTGCTCCCGGTCGCCGGCAGCACGACCCACCTGTGGGAATACGGCGAGTCGGGGTCGGATGCCGACACGCGAGCGAACGCCGGCACCCTGCTGGTGGTGGTGCACGGCTACCGCGGCGACCACCATGGCCTCGAGCCCGTGATCGCCCAGCTGAATCATCCCGGGTACCGCATCGTGGCGCCCGATCTTCCGGGCTTCGGGGTCTCGACGCCCCTGCGGGCGGTGCACGACCTCGACGGTTACGTCGAGTGGCTGCACGAGTTCGTCGACGTGGTGCGAGCCGAGTCACCCCTCGCCCGGCTCGTGATCGTCGGGCACTCCTTCGGATCCATCGTCGTGGCGGCAGCCCTGGCGGGCGGCCCCGGCACCCCCGGCACGCCCGGCACCCCCGGCAGCCCGAACCGCCCGGGCATCGAGGTCGACGACGCCGTTCTCATCAACCCTATCGCCGCCCCCGCACTGAAAGGCCCACGGGGTGTGATGAGCCGGGTCGCCATCGGCTACTACCGGCTCGGCGCCGCGGCCCCCGAGAAGCTCGGTCACGTCATCCTCTCGAGCCCCGTGATGGTGCGCGTGATCAGCATCACCATGGCCAAGACGAAGAACAAGGCGCTGCGGCGCTGGATCCACGACCAGCACCACCGTTACTTCAGCGCGTTCGCGAACCGCACCGTTGTGCTCGACGCCTTCCGCGCCTCCGTGAGCAACGACGTCGGCGAATACGCCGCGCGCATCACGGCGCCGACCCTGCTGATCGCAGCCGACAAAGACGACATCACGCCCCTCGCCGCCCAGCACCGGCTGCGCGACACGATGCCCGACGCGCGCCTCGTGGTGCTCGACGACGTGGGGCATCTCATTCACTACGAACGCCCGATCGAGGCCGCGCGGGCCATCGAGGCGTTCCTGCAGTCGACGGCGGGCACGACGCCGGCGGCCGACACCGCGGTGGGCTCGTGAGACTCGCCTTCGACTGCCGCTACACGCGAATCGGCCGACACGACGGCATCAGCCGGTACACCGCCGGTGTGGTGGGCGAACTGGCCAAGATCGACGGCCTCGATCTCACCATGATCATCAGCGACGAGCGCCAACTCGAGATGCTGCCCGAGCTGCCCTGGATCAAGGTCTCCGGCCCCACCAGTGTGCTCGAGCCGCTCGTGGCCCGTCAGGTCAACCGCGCGCATCCGGATGTCGTGATCAGCCCCATGCAGACCATGGGCACCGCCGGCCGCCGATACCGCCTCGCGCTCACCGTGCACGACCTCATCTACTACTCGAACCCCACCCCGCCGCACGATCTGCCCGCCTTCGTGCGGGTGCTCTGGCGGCTCTACCACAAGGCCTGGTGGCCGCAGCGGATGCTCCTCAACCGCGCCGACGCCATCGTCACCGTCTCCGAGACCACGCGGGGTCTGATCGCCGAGCACGCGCTCACCAAGCGGCCCGTCGTGGTGGCCAGGAACGCCGCCGACCTGCCCGGACCGTCCGAGGCCTCCGCGGCCGCCGCCGACGCCGAGAACCGCGCCGACGCGAAGTCGCTCGTCTACATGGGCTCGTTCATGCCCTACAAGAACGTCGAGACCCTGGTGCGGGCCACGGGCGAGCTGCCCGGGTACACGCTGCACCTGCTCAGTCGGGCGACGGATGCCGACAAGCGACGATTGCAGGCGATCGTTCCGGATGCGCACCTCGTCTTCCACGACGGGGTCAGCGACGAGGAGTACCACGCGCTGCTGCGGCGGGCGACGGCGCTCGTGACGGCCTCGCTCGACGAGGGCTTCGGCATCCCGCTGGTCGAATCGATGGGGTACGGCACGCCGGTCGTGGTGAGCGACATCGCCGTGTTCCGCGAGATCGGGGGAGAGGCCGCGCTCTACGCACCCGCCCGCGACGCCGCCCGTTTCGCAGCGACGGTCGCACGGCTGGAGGATCCGGCCGAGTGGCGGCGACGCTCGCTCGCGTCGCGCAGGCAGGCCGAGGGCTTCAGTTGGGCAGCGTCAGCTCGAGCGATAGCGGTGCTCGCGACCGGATTGACGGGTCGATCGGCACGCCGTTGAAAGCGATGATCGACAGTTCGCCGCCGTCGACCACGAAGTCGTGCGCCGACCCGTTCGGAATCGCGTGGCCCTGCTGGGGCAGCGCCTTCTCGGTGACATAGCGGATCAACGAGCCGATCACGCCGCCGTGCGAGACCACGATGAGGGACTCAGCCGGATGCTCGGCCGCCAGCTTCTCGAGCGCGGGCAGCACCCGGCGCACCACGTGCGAGCGCTTCTCGCGGCCCGGCACATCCGCCATCGGGTCGGGAAACCGCTCGGCGAGTTCGGCTGCGTTCAGGCCCTCGACCTCGCCGTAGCTGCGTTCGACCAGGGCGCCGACGAGCTCGGGTTCGCCGAGGCCGACGATGCCGGCGATGATCTCGGCCGTCTCCCGGGCGCGGCTCAGGGGGCTGGCGACGATGCCGTCCCAGGTGCGCTCCGCCAGGGCGGCTCCGGTCTCGCGCGCCTGCTCGCGACCGATCTCGTTCAGGGGGATGTCGGTCGAGCCCTGGATGCGTTTCTGGAAGTTCCAGTCGGTCTGGCCGTGGCGCACGAAGGTGAAGGTAGTCATCGCCACCATCCTATGCGGCGGCCCCGGGGTGCCGAAGAGAGGCTACGGCAGGAGACGCGAGGCGATCGTGCGGAGCGTCTCGGTCGTTCCGGCGTCGATCTTCACGGTGGCGCGCCCGTCGCCCTTCGTGATGCCGCGGTTGACGATCACGACCGGGAGTTTGCGACGTCGCGCCTGCTCGAGCAGACGGATGCCCGAGTTCACGACGAGCGAGGAGCCGGCGATCACCATCGCGTCCGACGACGCCACCATCGAGGAGGCCTCCGCGAACTTCTCGGTGGGAATGAATTCGCCGAAGAACACCACGTCGGGCTTCAGGGTGCCTCCGCACACGGTGCAGGCGGGAACCACGAAGGCTTCGTACTCGGAGACCTCGGCGTCGCCGTCGGGTGCCATGCGCACGAGCTCGGGCTCGGTGAGCCAGGGATTGGCCTCGCTGATGCGTTCCGCGATGCCGGCACGGGCGTAACTCTGGCCGCAACGCAGACAGGTCACCCGGTCCATCGACCCGTGCAGGTCGACCAGGTGCTTGGTGCCGGCGCGGGCGTGCAGGCCGTCGACGTTCTGGGTGACGACGCCGGTGACGAGACCCCCGTCTTCGAGATCGGCGAGGATGCGGTGGCCGTCATTCGGCCGGGCGGCGTCGAACATCTTCCACCCGAGGTGACTGCCCGCCCAATAGCGCTTGCGATACGACTCGCTGCCGAGGAACTGGTCGAAGGTCATCGGATTGCGCTTGGGGGCGCCCTCGCCCCGATAGTCCGGGATGCCGGAGTCGGTGCTCACCCCGGCTCCTGTGAGCACGACGATCCGCTTGCCTCCGAGCACCTCCACGGCCTCGTCGAGGGCACGCTCCGTCGGCGCCTCGGATGCCGAAGACACGAGCGAAACCATGAGACCTCCTCGCCGGTTGAGAGACCGGCCACTTGAGAGTCTAAACAGCGAAGTTTTCCGGAATGTTTCCGGCCTGGCAGAGTTGACCGCGAACCTCCCGACAGAAAGGGCACCGTGCCCGTCATCCGCATCGCCGGCGTCGACAGCGACAGCCTCGACAAAGCCCGCCTCGAGCATCCTGAGCTCTCCGACTACGCCGACCTGACCGACGTGGCGCTCCGTCGCATTCTTGAGCCGGCGGGCGGACTGTATCTGGCCGAATCGAGCAAGGTGATCGAGCGGGCGGTGGCGGCCGGACATCGGCCGCGCTCGGTGCTGCTGCAGGAGAAATGGCTGCCCGACCTCGCATGGGTGGCCGAGCGCTTCCCCGAGGTTCCGGTGTTCGTGGCGAGCGACGAGCAGCTCGAGCGGCTCACCGGATTTCAGATGCACCGTGGCGCCCTCGCATCGATGCACCGCCCCGCGCTGCCCGACCCGCGCGAATTGCTGGCCGGGGCGCGCACGGTCGTCGTGCTCGAAGACATCGTCGACCACACCAACGTGGGTGCCGCCTTCCGTTCAGCGGCGGGTCTCGGAGCCGACGCGGTGCTGATCAGTCCGCGCTGCGCCGATCCGCTCTACCGGCGGAGCGTGCGCGTGAGCATGGGCACCGTGCTGCAGGTGCCGTGGACACGCATCGGTGAGTGGAAGGATGCCGCGCCGATGCTGCACGAGGCCGGCTTCACGATCGCGGCGCTCGCCCTCGGCGAAGACTCGGTGTCGTTGCCGGAGTTCGCGGCCGCGCTTCCGGAGCGGGTCGCGATCGTGCTCGGAACCGAGGGCGACGGACTCAGCCGTCGCGCCCTGGCGGCAGCCGACGTGCGCGTGGAGATCCCGATGCTGCACGGGGTCGACTCGCTGAACGTGGCGTCGGCGAGCGCGGTCGCGCTCTATGCCGTGAGGTTCATGTCGCAACGCTGACCCCTGCACTATGCTCTCCCTACCGAACCAAGGGAGGTGCGCCATGAGTGAGAAGACCGCCATTCCAGCCGAAACACCGGCTCGCTCCTCTGGCAAAGGCCTGGCCGCCGGAACTCTCGGCCTGTTCGGATCGACCGTCATCGGCCTGGCCTCCACTGCGCCGGTCTACTCGCTCGCCGCCACGATCGGATTCGTGGTGCTGGCCGTCGGCGCGCAGGCGCCGATCGCGATGATCCTCGCCTTCATCCCGATGCTGCTCACCGCGTTCGCCTACCGTGAACTCAACCGTGCCGTGCCCGACTGCGGCACCTCCTTCACCTGGGCCACGAAAGCCTTCGGTCCCTGGGTGGGCTGGATGGGCGGCTGGGGTCTCGCGGTGGCCGGCATCGTCGTGCTCGCGAACCTCGCGCAGATCGGCAGCAAGTACCTCTGGCTCCTCACCGACAATCCCGACCTCTACGACAACGTTCCGCTGGTCACTGCCACCGGGGTGGTCTTCATCGCCGTGATGACGTTCGTGAGCGTGCGTGGCCTGGAGCTCGGGGAGCGGCTGCAGAACGTCCTGCTCGGCATCCAGTACCTCGCGCTGGCTCTCTTCGTCGGCATCGCCCTCTGGAACGTCTTCGCCGGCACCGCGCCCGAGGGTTCGACGCTGCCGCAAGCCGACTGGTTCAACCCCTTCGCCTTCACCTCCCTGTCGGGCTTCACCGAGGCCATCCTGCTCTGCCTGTTCATCTACTGGGGCTGGGACACCTGTCTCGCGCTGAACGAGGAGACGAAGGATCCGAAGCACACACCCGGGCGCGCGGCGGTGCTCTCCACCGTCATCCTGGTTGTCACCTACGTCTCGGTCACCGTCGCCGCCATGGCCTACGCCGGCCTCGGCACCTCCGGCATGGGGCTCGGCAACGAGAACAACGCCGAAGACGTGTTCCTCGCCCTGAAAGAAGCCATCTTCGGGCCCTTCGCGTGGTTGCTGGTGATCGCCGTCTGCGTCTCCGCGATCTCGTCGACCCAGACCACGATCCTGCCGACCGCACGCGGCACACTCGCCATGGCCACCTACAAGGCGCTGCCGGCCGCGTTCGGCCGGGTGCACCCGAAGTTCCGCACGCCGCGGTTCGCCACGATCTTCATGAGCGTCGTCGCCATCGCCTTCTACATCGGCATGACCCTGGTGAGCGAGAACATCCTCTCCGACACCATCCTCTCGCTCGGCCTCGCGATCGCGTTCTACTACGCCATCACGGCCTACGCCTGCGTTTGGTACTTCAAGCGCGAGATCTTCACCAGCGCCCGCAACTTCTTCTTCAAGGGCCTGTTCCCGCTGCTGGGCGGCCTGATGCTCACGGCAGCCTTCATCAAGTCGGCCATCGACATGTACAACCCCGACTACGGGTACACGGTCATCTGGGGCATCGGTGGAGTGTTCGTGGTCGGCGTCGGCGCATTGGCGGTGGGCGTGGTGCTGATGGTGGTGTGGTTCTTCTTCCCGGCGTCGAAGCCGTTCTACCGTGGCGAGAGCCTCAACCGCGACACCGCCGTGATGGTGCCCGAAGACGAGCCGGTGCTCCTGCGCTCGGTCGACGGCGGTCTGATGTAGCGCCATCGGCCAATAGGATGGCCGGGTGAGTCCTAGCCGTGCGCAATACCGGCGGCGGCGGATCGTGGTGGGCTCCCTCCTGGTGATCGTCGCCCTGCTGGGCACCTACGTTC
Organism: Herbiconiux aconitum; assembly: GCF_024979235.1. Taxonomy (NCBI): domain Bacteria; kingdom Bacillati; phylum Actinomycetota; class Actinomycetes; order Micrococcales; family Microbacteriaceae; genus Herbiconiux; species Herbiconiux aconitum. Next base: position 698,349 of record NZ_JANLCM010000002.1, on the reverse strand, counting down.
CTGTGGCGATGCTGTCGCCCGTTCCCGCGGCGACAGCGGTGATCCCGGATGCCGCCCCCGTGTCATCGACGGCCGTCACGCTCGCCACACCCGGGGTGGGGGCGAGCGCGATCGGGCTCGCGGCCGGCGACGCCGGCGCCGACGCCGTCACGACCCTCGGCACGAGCGGAACGGCCGATCCGGTGCCCATCGCGAGCATCACGAAATCGGTCACCGCTCTCGTGGTGCTCGACGCGAAGCCCATCCCCGAGGGCGGCGACGGCCCCGAACTGACGATGACGGATGCCGACGCCGCCATTCTGCAGGCGACCATCGCGGAGGGCGGCTCGTGGGCATCCGTCTACCCCGGTCAGGTACTGACGGAGCGCCAGGTGCTCGAGATCATGATGCTCGAATCGGCCAACAACTACAGCGTCACCCTCACGAACTGGGCCTTCGGATCGACCGAGGCCTACCTCGCGGCGGCCGCCACGTGGCTGGCCGACCATGGGCTCAGTGGAACCACGGTGGTCGACACGTCGGGGCTCGACCCGGGCAGTCGCAGCAGCACCCGCGATCTGCTGTCGATCGCGTCGATGGTGCTCGCCGACCCGGTGCTCGGGGGCATCGTGGGCACCGCGAGCGATCAGCTGCCGCAGCTCGGCGAGATCGAGAACACGAACACACTGATCGGCACCGATGGCATCGACGGCGTGAAGACGGGAACCACCGACGAGGCGGGCTTCTGCCTGCTGTTCTCCGCCGACGTCGCGGCCGGCGACGAGACGGTGCAGCTCGTCGGAGTGGTGCTCGGAGCGGCCGGCGAGGATGAGTTGCACGCTGCCGTTCTGGCTCTGCTGCAGAGCGCGCGGAGCGGCTTCCAGACGCTGTCGCTCGTGACCGCCGGAGACGTCATCGGCAGCTACTCCACCCCCTGGGGAACGACGGCCGACATCGTCGCCGGCGGCTCCCTCAGCGAGATCGTGTGGTCACAGGTCGACGCCACGCGCCAGGTGGAGGCTCAGCAGCTCTCGAACGGCGCTTCCGGAACCGAGGTCGGCACGGCCCGCTACACGGTGACGGGCACGACGCTCGGCGGCGGGGAGCTCACGGTGCCGCTCACCCTGGCGGGCGAGCTCGACGGACCTGACGCGTGGTGGCGGCTCACGCATCCGTTCCGCTGACGCACGAAGCCGAGCTCACTCGTCTTTCGCCACGTCCATGGGCTGGGGGGTGGGGCGCTTGGGCGCGACACCGTCACCGCTCGAGCGGTGCGTGATGCGGCGGATCACCCAGGGCACCAGGTGCATCCGCGCCCAGACCAGGTCTTCGGCGCGCGCGTGGCGCCAGCCGGTGCGGGGGAGCGGCTCCGGCTCGCCCGGCACCAGATTGTTGTCGACGTTCAGGGCTTCGAGCACGCGCCGGGCGACCTCGTGGTGGCCGAGCGGGTTGAGGTGCAGACGGTCGTCGGCCCACATCCGCGGGTTCTGGATGGCCTTGAGGCCCCACTGGTCGACCACGATGCAGTCGTAGCGATCGGCGATCACCCGCAGATTCTCGTTGTAGATGGCGACCTTGCCGCGGATGCCGCGGAACACCGGCGTGAAGTTCGTGTCGACCCCGGTGAAGATCGCCACGGTCGCGTCGTCGTGCCGCAGCCGCCGGATGCCCACTTCGAATCGAGCCGCGATGTCGTCGGGATCGGTGCCCGGACGGATGACGTCGTTGCCCCCCGCGGAGATCGTGATGAGGTCGGGTTGCAGCGAGAGCGCCGGCTCGATCTGCTCGTCCATGATCTGCTGCAGGAGCCGGCCTCGGATGGCCAGGTTGGCGTAGGAGAACTCCCCATCGGCCGTCATCGCGAGCGTCTCCGCCACGCGATCGGCCCAGCCGCGGTAGCCGCCGGGGCTCTCCGGCTCGGGGTCGCCGATGCCTTCGGTGAACGAATCGCCGAGGGCGACATACCGTCGCCAGGGATGAGGCTGAGTCATCTGCGAGATGCTCCTTTCGAACCGTCTTCCAGAGTAGGCGGTACGACCGACGGTGTCAGCGGCACGGGGTATCCTCGAACATCGTGACCAACCTGCCGCTGTTCGAACCCGCTCCGGGAACGAGTGCAGCAGGCCACCTCCCGCCCTCCTTTCCGGGCCGCGCACCGTGGGGTACCGCCGGCCGCCTCCGCGCCTGGCAAGAAGAGGCGCTCACGGCCTACTTCGAACACGAGCCCCGCGATTTCCTCGCCGCCGCGACACCGGGCGCCGGCAAGACCACCTTCGCCCTGCGCCTCGCCTCGGAGCTGCTGCACCGGCGCACCGTCGACCGCGTGATCGTGGTCGCGCCCACCGAGCATCTGAAGCGGCAGTGGGCGGATGCGGCCGACCGCGCGGGCGTGCGCCTCAACCCCGGATTCAAGAACAGCGAATCCCGTTTCGGGCGGCACTTCCACGGAGTGGCGCTCACCTATGCGCAAGTGGCGGCCCGGCCGGCGCTGCACCGCGAACTCACCCAGGGTGCGAACACGCTGGTCATCCTCGACGAGGTGCACCACGGCGGCGACGCGCTGAGCTGGGGCGAGGCCGTGCGCGAGGCGTTCGAGCCCGCCATCCGCCGGCTGTCTCTCACGGGAACGCCGTTCCGCTCCGACACCTCGCCCATCCCGTTCGTGGAATATGCGCCCGACGAGCACGGCATCCGGGTCTCCCGCAGCGATTACAGCTATGGCTACGGCCGCGCGCTCAAAGACGGCGTGGTGCGCCCCGTGCTCTTCATGGTCTATGCCGGGCACATGCGCTGGCGCACCAAGGCGGGCGACGAGATGGAGGCGCGGCTCGGCGAGGGCAACACCAAAGACATCACCTCGCAGGCCTGGCGCACGGCGCTCGATCCGAACGGGGAGTGGATTCCGCAGGTGCTCGGCGCCGCCGACAAACGGCTCACCGAGGTGCGCCAGGCGATCCCGGATGCGGGAGGCCTGGTGATCGCCACCGACCAGACCGTGGCACGGGCCTACGCCGCGATCCTCGAGTCGATCTCCGGCGAGTCCGTGACGGTCGTGCTCTCCGACGAGAAAGAGGCCTCCGACCGCATCCAGCAGTTCTCGGAGTCGTCGAAGCGTTGGATGGTGGCAGTGCGGATGGTGTCGGAAGGCGTCGACGTGCCGCGGCTCGCGGTCGGCGTCTACGCGACGAGCGCCTCCACCCCGCTGTTCTTCGCCCAGGCGGTGGGCCGCTTCGTGCGGGCACGCCGACGCGGCGAGACGGCCTCGATCTTTCTGCCCAATGTGCCCTCGCTCATGGCGCTGGCGGCCCAGCTGGAGCTGGAGCGCGACCACGCGCTCGACCGTCGCGACGACGGCTCCGACCCCGAGGGCGACTTCTACAACCCCGAAGACGCCATGATGGCCGAGGCCAACCGCGATTCCAAGGCCTCCGAGCGGTTGACGGACGAGTTCGCCTTCCAGGCCATCAGTTCGGGAGCGACCTTCGATCGTGTGGTCTACGACGGCGGCGAGTTCGGGTTCGAAGCGGTGGTGGGCAGCGAAGAGGAGCTCGACTTCCTGGGGCTGCCGGGCATCCTGGAGCCGGAGCAGGTGAAAGACCTGTTGCAGCACCGCCAGGCCCGCCAGCAGAAGCACGCCAAGACCAACAAGGCGGCGACCCCGGCGGCCGACGACGGGGGAGTGCCCGCCCCCCTTTACCGCACTCTGAAGGAGCAGCGGTCTCTTCTGAACAGCCTGGTCGGCCTCTGGTCGAAGACGGCGAACGAGCCGCACGGTCTCATCCACGCCGAGCTCCGGCGCATCTGCGGCGGCCCGGCCGTCGCGCAGGCGAGCGTCACCCAGCTTCAGGCCCGCATCGTCACCGTGCGTAAGTGGATGTCCGCCGGGCACTGAGCGGTCGCGAGCGGGCGCCCGGGAACAAGGGGCGAAAAGCTCGCGTGATTTGCGCTTTCACCGTGCCACTATGGCTGCATGACGACTGAGACAGCGCCGCCTCCAGGAGTTCCGACGAAGAAGGAGCGCACCTTCTTCGGGCAACCCTTCGCCCTCGTGCACATCTTCGGCGTGGAGATGTGGGAGCGGTTCTCGTTCTACGGCATGCAGGGCATCCTGCTGCTCTACATGTTCTACACGGTCGCCGAGGGCGGTCTCGGCATCCCGAAACCGGTTGCGGTGGGCATCGTGGGGGCGTACGGCGGGTCGGTGTATCTCGCCACCATCCTCGGCGCGTGGCTCGCCGACCGTTTGCTCGGCTCCGAGCGCACCCTGTTCTACTCGGCCATCGTCGTCATGGCCGGGCACATCGCGCTCTCGCTCATCCCGGGCATCCCCGGGCTGGCAGCCGGTCTCATCCTGATCGCCCTCGGATCCGGCGGGGTGAAGGCCAACGCCACCTCGGTCGTGGGCACGCTCTACACCGAGAAAGATCCGAGACGCGACGCCGGGTTCTCCATCTTCTACCTCGGCATCAACCTGGGAGCGTTCCTGGGGCCGCTGCTCACCGGACTCCTGCAGACCTCCTTCGGCTTCCACGTGGGGTTCGCCGTGGCGGCGGTCGGGATGGCCATCGGCCTGACCCAGTACTCCTTCGGACGTCGTTCGCTGCCGCCCGAAGCGAAGGCCGTGCCGAACCCGCTGCCCCGCAACCACCGGCTCATCATGGTGGGTGTCGCGGTCGGGGCGGTGGTGCTGATCGTCGTGGCCGTGCTCATCGGTGTGCTGAACGCCGACAATCTCGCCGCCGCCGTCGCGATCATCACCCTCGCGGCCTCGATCGCGTACTTCGTGATCATCCTCTCGAGCAAGCGCATCAGCGGAACCGAGCGGAGCCGGGTGTTCTCCTTCATCCCCATGTTCATCACGAGCGTCGCGTTCTGGGCCCTCTACCAGCAGCAGTTCACCGTCGTGACCCTGTACGCCAACGATCGCCTGAACCTCAACCTGTTCGGCTGGGAGATGCCGGTGGCGTGGGTGCAGTCGATCAACCCGATCTTCATCATCATCCTCTCCGGGGTCTTCGCGGCGATCTGGACGAAATGGGGCGCGAAGCAGCCCGCCACGCCGTACAAGTTCGCCGCGGCCGCGATCGTCATGGGTCTCGCCTTCCTGCTGTTCATCCCCTTCTCGGGCACCGGGGCGCACGGCACACCGCTCATCGCGCTGGTCGGCATCCTGTTCGTCTTCACCATCGCCGAGCTGCTGCTCTCGCCGGTCGGGCTGTCGCTCTCGACCAAACTCGCGCCGAAGGTGTTCCAGACGCAGATGGTGGCCCTGTTCTTCCTCTCCATCGCCCTCGGAACGGCCCTGTCGGGCATCCTCGCCGCCTTCTACAACGAGAACGACGAGGTGCCCTACTTCGGCATCTCAGGGCTCGTGGCGATCGGTGTGGGCGCTGCCCTGATCGCGGCCGCACCGTGGGTGCGAAAGATGATGCAGGGGGTGAGGTGAGGATGCTCGGCTCACTCGACGAGGTGGTCTTCGACTGCGCGGAGCCGGCCGCCCTGGTGCGCTTCTGGCAGCAGGTGCTGGGTGGGTCGGCGCCGACCGACCGCAGCCCCGATTGGTCGTACTTCGACAGCCCCACAGGGCTCCGTATCGCCTTTCAGCGTGTGCCGGAGGGCAAGAACGCGAAAAACAGGGTGCACCTCGACGTCGCCGTCGACGACGTGCCGGAGGCGACGGATGCCGCCGAGCGCCTCGGAGCGGCACGACAAGGGCCGGTGCACAGCGATGCGGTGGGCACCTTCCAGGTGCTCCTCGACCCCGAGGGCAACGAGTGGTGCGTCGTGAAGGCTGGGTAGCTGTGCTGGTTGCCTCGGGCGCCGTGCTTCGCGCGGCGTCCTCGGGCGGCGCCGGTCCCTGCCCGGCGCCGCGCGACATGTTCCGGTGAGGTCGCTTCGCGGCCTCGCCGTCACCCTGGGTCGTCGAGTAGGGCCTGTTGCGTGCCGTGCCGTGCGCTCGTGTGCGAAACGACGGAGTTTCGGGCCCCACACCGGCAACTACGGAGCGTCCGCCCGCAGTGCCGCGCCGCCTCCGTCGTTTCGTTCTCGTTTCCCAAGTCGTGGGGCACGAGACCGCAGGCCGCGGGCCGCGCTCGACGACCCAGGGTGAGGCCGAGGCCGGAGGGTCCGACCGCAGGCCGGGCCCTCCGACCTCGGCCGAACATGTCGCCTCGCGCCGCAGAAGCGGCGGCGCGAGCAATAAGGGCCCGCCCAGCCGAAGGCCGGGCGAGCCCGAAGAACGCGGCGCGGTACCCCTACGCCCCGCCGAACCGTTCCGTGCGCACCGTCAGCGGGTCGGCTCCCGTCGCCACCAGGGTGTCGGCTGCCAATTCGACGAAGCGGGTGGGCCCGCAGATGTACGTGGAGACCGTGCCGCCGTCGGCCGGAGCGGTGCTCGCCGCCCACGACGTCACCCGCGCGCCATCCAGGCGGCCGACGGTGCCCGTCCAGCCCTGGGGGGCGTGCCGGGTGTACTGGATCGTCACCTCGGCGTCGGCGGCCGCCGCCAGCGCATCGAGTTCGTCACGGAAGTAGACGTAGTCGGGGGAGCGCACCGAGTAGAGCAGGTGGGCCGGTGCGGTGCTCTTGGCCTCGGCGTGGGTGCGCAGCATCGAGACGAGTGGGGCGATGCCCGAACCGCCGCCGATCAGCCGAAGCGGCTCGGGCTGTGTCGGCTTCCAGACGAACCAGCCGCCGAGCGGCCCGATCACCTCGAGCTGGTCACCCACGCTCACACCTCTCACGAGGTACGGCGAGACCTCCCCGTCGGGCATCAGCTCGATGCTCACCGACGCGAACTCGGCACCCGCTGCCGACGACAGGGAGTACGACCGAGCGGCCTGATAGCCGTCGGGTGAGGTCAACCGGATGTCGATGTGCTGGCCGGCGAGAGCCCCGGTCCAGCCGGGAATGCGCAGCATGATCGTGCGCGCCGTGGGTGTCTCCTCACGAACGCCGACCACGTCGGCGATTGCCCATTTCATCGGGTTCAGTATCGGGCGTCAGGAGTCGTAGTAATAGCGTTGTTCCTTCCACGGGTCGCCATAGGCGTGGTAGCCGTTGACCTCCCAGAAACCGAGCTCATCGGTCTCGTGCATGGTGAGGCCGGTGACCCATTTCGCGCTCTTCCAGAAATACAGGTGCGGCACGAGCAGTCGTGCCGGGCCGCCGTGCTCGGGGTCGAGGGGTTCGCCGTCGAACTCGAACGCGACCCAGGCCTTGCCTTCCAGCAGGTCTTCAAGCGGAACGTTGGTGGTGTAGCCGCCGTAGGAATGCGCCATCGTGAAGTCCGCATCCGTCTCGATCTCGGCGAACAGGGTGTCGAGCGAGACCCCCCGCCACTTCGTGTCGAACTTCGACCAGCGGGTGACGCAGTGGATGTCGGTGTCGACGTTCTCGATCGGCAGCGCCATGAACTCGTCCCACGACCAGCGCTTCACGTCGCCCGACTCGTTGGTGATCGAGAACTCCCACTCTCCCTCATGGATGTTGGGAGTCGGGCCGGCGGAGAGCACCGGGAAATCTTTCGTCTCGTATTGCCCAGGTGGCAGATGAGGGTCTGCCTCACGCCTTTTCCCGAAGAATCCGGGGGTCACGATGCCCATGGTGCTCTCCTCCCGTTGGTGCGATAAGACTACGCCTGAGGCTTGTCGGCGAGGTCGTGGATGAGCGTCTTCTCGTCCTCTTCGCTCAGCGAGGTCTTGATGACCGTGCCGTTGAAGGGGGCGATGGCCGCCGCGAACTTGTCTTCGGTGAGTTTCACCGTGTAGATCACCACGGCCGACTTGCCGGCGGTGACCGACTCCTTGACCTGGGCGCGGAACTCGCTGTTGAGGCCCGTCTTGTCGATGCCGGCGAACAGGGCGCCGATGAGACCGCCGAACACGAGACCGAAGAACGGCACGAAGAACAGGATGCCGATGAGCGTTCCGAACAGCGCACCCCCGGCCGCCCCGAGGCCGATGTTGCCGGCCGCTCCGGGGTGCTCCACATGGGTTTTGCCCTGTTCGTCGACCTTCACCAGAGCGAGGCCGGAGAGCTGCACGATCAGGTCGCCCTGGAGCTCCTGCACCTTCTCGTAGGCGCCTTCGGCGTCTTTTTCGTTGTCAAAGGCGATGACGATCAAATCGGCCATGAGTGTGTGAAACCTTTCTCCGTTTTTTACGAGCGTAGAGGATGCGGGTTAACGAAAAAAAGACCTGGCGTCATGCCAGGCCTTCTTTTCGTTCACTGTCTCAACCAGTGTGTCCGAGGGGGGACTTGAACCCCCACGCCCTATACGGGCACTAGCACCTCAAGCTAGCGCGTCTGCCATTTCCGCCACCCGGACTGGTGCCGGTGATTGATTGCTCAACCAGCCAAGGAAAGACAATAGCACGGATGCGCACCCGGCAAATCCACCGGTGCGGCTCCCGCGGAACGGTAGCGTGAGGGGTATGACGTCCACTCCTCCGAGCGCCGAACCCGACCTGACGACACGCATCGCGCGCGACCTCATCCGGTTCGACACCTCGAATTTCGGAGAGGGCCGGTCGAACGGCGAAACCGAGGCCGCCGAGTACCTCGCGGCCCACCTCGAGCGACTGGGTTTGACCGTGCAATCCTTCGATGCGGCTCCCGGCCGCACGAGCATCGTGACCCGTGTGGAGGGCCGCGACCATTCCAAACCGGCACTCGTCGTGCACGGCCACACGGATGTCGTGCCGGCCATTGCGGAGGACTGGTCGGTCGACCCGTTCGGCGGCGTGATCGCCGACGGCATGCTCTGGGGTCGGGGCGCCGTCGACATGAAGAACATGGATGCGATGATCGTCTCCGCGCTCGACCGCATCCTCTCGTCGGGTCGGCAGCCCGAACGCGACCTCGTGGTGGCCTTCTTCGCCGACGAGGAGAACGGGGGAGTCTTCGGCTCCCATCACCTCGTCACCGAGCATCCGGAGCTCTTCGCCGGTGCCACCGAGGCGATCAGCGAAGTGGGTGGCTACTCCATCGACCTCGACGGCAAGCGTGCCTACCTGGTGCAGACCGGCGAGAAAGCGCTGATCTGGTTGAAGCTCGTTGCGCGCGGAACCGCCGGCCACGGCTCGCAGATCAACCGCGACAACGCCGTCACGCGGTTGGCCCGTGCGGTGGCCGCGATCGGCGCCCGGGAGTGGCCGATGCACCTCACAGCCACCACGCGGCAGCTGCTCGACCGCGTCGCGGAACTGCTCGGCAAGGACGCGCAATTGCTGAGCCCCGACGAGATCGCGCTCGCGACGGGCACCACCTCGCGGTTCATCACGGCGACCCTCCGCACCACCACGAATCCCACGGGGCTCACCGCCGGCTACAAGCACAACGTCATCCCCGACCGCGCGGAGGCGATGATCGACGTGCGGGTGCTGCCGGGCGAGGAGGATGCGGTGCTCGAAGAGATCCGCGCGATCGTGGGCGACGACATCGAGATCGTGATCTCGCACCGCGACATCGGACTGGAGACCACCTTCGACGGCGAGCTCGTCGACGCCATGGTCGCGTCGCTGCAACGACACGACCCGGGCGCCGAGGTGCTGCCGTATCTGCTCTCCGGAGGCACCGACAACAAAGCACTGAGTCTGCTCGGCATCCGTGGATTCGGGTTCGCCCCGCTGCAGCTGCCGCCCACCCTCGACTTTCCCGCCATGTTCCACGGCGTTGACGAGCGCGTGCCGCTCGACGCGCTAGGGTTTGGCTCAGACGTTCTGACCGACCTGCTGCTGCGGTACTGACACCGCGCCGCAGAACGGCCGCATTGCGACCACGTGGTCGCGACCGGCGCGCGGGATGCGAGTCCGCATCCGCGCACGATCACTCCAAAAGGGAGACATGGACTTTCTCAACGCCGTCATCCTCGGATTCGTCCAGGGCCTGACCGAGTTCCTGCCGATCTCGTCGAGCGCGCACCTGCGCATCGTGGGGGAATTGCTCCCCGGTGCGAAAGACCCGGGTGCTGCGTTCACCGCCATCACTCAACTCGGAACCGAGACCGCTGTGGTCGTGTTCTTCTGGCGCGACATCGTGCGGATCGTCTCCCGCTGGGCCAAATCGCTGGCGGGTCGCGTTCCCCGCAACGATCCGGATGCGCGGATGGGCTGGCTGATCATCATCGGCTCCATCCCGATCGTGATCCTCGGCGTGCTGTTCCAAGACGACATCGAGACGACGTTCCGCTCGCTCTGGATCGTGGCGACGACGTTGATCGTCTTCGGCATCCTGCTCGGCATCGCCGACTACGTGGGAGCGAAACGGCGGCGGTTGAAAGACCTCACGGTGCCGCACGGCATCATCTTCGGCTTCGCCCAGGCGCTCGCACTCATCCCCGGCGTGTCCCGCTCGGGCGGCACGATCACGGCCGGCCTCTTCATGGGCTACGAGCGCCGCGCCGCTGCGCGCTACTCGTTCTTGCTCGCGATTCCCGCGGTGTTCGGGAGTGGCCTGTTCCAGGTGGCGAAGAGCCTCGGTGGCAGTGAGACCGTGTCGGGCGGGTTCGGCCCTCTCGAGACGCTGGTGGCGACGGTCATCGCGTTCATCGTCGGCCTCGTGGTGATCGCGTTCTTCATGAGCTACATCTCCAAGCGCAGCTTCTTGCCCTTCGTCATCTATAGGATCGCGCTCGGCGGCGTGCTGATCGTGCTGCTCTCGACGGGCGTCATCGCGGCCTAGGCGGCTACACGGATTCCTTCAGGGAACGCAACTAAGCTTGACCGGTGCATTCCTGGCCCCGTCCCGACATCCCCGAGCTCCCCGGGCGCGGTGAAGCGCCGCGCATCCACGACGATTCGAGCGGCCGTTTCCTCGACTCCACCGTCACGGGCGCCGGCGGCGCCGCGACACTCTACGTCTGCGGCATCACGCCCTACGACGCCACGCACATCGGGCACGCGGCCACCTACTTGGCTTTCGACACCCTGATCCGCTCCTGGATCGACGCGGGTCTGGACGTCTCGTACACGCAGAACATCACCGACGTCGACGACCCGCTGCTCGAACGTGCGACCGCCACCGGCGTCGATTGGAGAGAGCTCGCCGCGAGCCAGATCGAGTTGTTCCGCACCGACATGGCGGCGCTCGGCGTGCGGCCACCGGATGCCTACGTCGGCGTCACCGAGACCATCGACGACATCGCACGCGCCGTCGACGAACTGCGCGCCGCGGGTATCGCCTACACCGTGCCGACTCCGGATGCGGTCGACGCGTCGGCCTCGGACTGGTACTTCGACATCGCGGCGGCCGAGCGGTCGACGCCCTGGGTGCTCGGTTCGGAGAGCGGCCTCGACCGCGAGACGATGAGCCGCCTCTTCGCGGAACGCGGGGGAGACCCGGCCCGCCCCGGTAAGCGCGACCCCCTCGATCCGCTGCTCTGGCGCGTCGAGCGCGCCGGCGAACCCGCTTGGCAGACGTCTCATGCCGAGATCCGCCGCGGGCGACCCGGCTGGCACATCGAGTGCTCCGTCATCGCCCGCGAGACCCTGGGCGACACGATCTGCGTGCAGGGCGGGGGAGGAGACCTCGTCTTCCCGCACCACGAGTTCAGCGCCGCACACGCCACGGCCCTCACCGGTCAGCGCTTCGCGCGGGTCAACGCCCACGGCGGTCTGGTGGCCTTCGACGGCGAGAAGATGAGCAAGTCGCTCGGCAATCTCGTGCTCGTCTCACAGCTGCGGGAAGCGGGTGTCGAACCGGCCGCCATCCGCCTGGCCATCCTCTCGCACTGCTACCGCGACGACTGGGAGTGGCACCGCGGCGACGAGCTGCGGGCTGCCGAGCGCCTGGCGGGCTGGCGTGCATCCACCGTCCGTCCGCTCGTCGACGACGAATTCGACGAGGGCCTCGACGCGGATGACGCGCTGCTACTCCTGGAGCGCGTGCGCCTGCGCCTGCACGACGACCTCGACACCCCCGGCGCCCTCGACGAGTTCGACGCCTGGTACGCAGTGCCGCACTCGGCGGCGTCGAACGCGCTGGCGGCTCGCATGTTGGATGCGCTTTTGGGGATTCGGCTGTAGGTACCGGCTGTTGCGGGGGCCGGGGAACTGGGTACCGCGCCGCATTCTTCGGGCTCGCCCGGCCTTCGGCTGGGCGAGCCCTTATTGCTCGCGCCGCCGCTTCTGTACCGCCTCGCCACTGCCCGCGCTGAGCTGCCCTGCCGGGTAGCTCGGCGCTCATTTCTCGCGCCGCCGCTTCTGCGGCGCGAGGCGACATGTTCGGCTGAGGTCGCTGACGCGGCCTCGGCCTCACCCTGGGTCATCCGGGAGCGGCCCGCGGCCTGCGGTCTCGCGCCCCACGACTTGGGAAACGAGAACGAGAACGAGAACGAAACGACGGAGGGGGCGCGGAACTGCGGGCGGAGCCTCCGTCGTTTCCGGTGTGGGCCCCGAAACTCCGTCGTTTCGCACACGAGCGCACGGCACGCCACGCAACAGGCCCTACTCGACGACCCAGGGTGAGCGCGCGGCCGCGTCAGCGACCGCACGCGAGCATGTCGCGCGGCGCCGGGCAAGGACCGGCGACGCCCGAGGACGCCGCGCGAAGCACGGCGCCCGAGGCAACCAACTCAGTCGCGACGCCAGGGCTCGTCGGGCCGACCATCGCCGCCGGCGCGACCGTCGCCGCGCTTGCGGAGGTAGCGCTCGAACTCCTGAGCGATGGCCTCGCCGCTCGCCTCGGGCGAGTCGACGGTGTCGCGCGCCTGCTCGAGCTGCTGGATGTACGCCGCCATGTCTTCGTCTTCGCCCGCCAACGCGTCGATGCCCGATTCCCAGGCGCTCGACTCCTCGACGAGTTCACCCCGGTCGATCTGCACGTCGATGAGCTCTTCGATCTTGTCGATCAGGGCCAGAGTGGCCTTCGGGGAGGGCGCGTTGTGCACGTAGTGCGGCACGGATGCCCAGATCGAGATGGCGGGGATGCCCGCGTTCTCGGCGGCGTCGGCGATGACGCTGAGGATGCCCACCGGTCCTTCGTAGGAGCTGCGCTCGATGTCGAGCTCACTGCGCACCAGTGGGTTCTCGCTGGTGGCGAAGACCGAGATGGGCCGGGTGTGCGGCACGTCGGCGAGCATCGCCCCGAGCAGCAGCACCCCGCTGATGTCTTCGGCGACTGCCGCCGACATGATCTCGGCCGTGAACTTCTTCCAGTTGCGGGAGGGCTCGGAGCCGATCAGGAGATAGACGTGCGAGTCGTCGTCGGCATCGACGGATGAGCCCGGCGTCGCCGTCGCCTCCGTGTCGACGGCGCCATCGGGCCCGTACACGGTCGCGCCCGGCCAGGTGAGCACGCGCCGGCCTTCGTCGTCGGCCGAGACCGTCGGCCGGTTGAACTGGAAGTCGAAGTACTCCTCGGTGTCGACCTCGCTGATCGGAACCACCTCGAGTTGCTCCTTGAGCACCCGGAGCGCACCGGTGGCCGCTTCGCCGGCGTCGTTCCAGCCTTCGAACGCGACCAGCAGCAGCCGTCCGCGGAGGAATCCGTTGTCTGTCACCGTGATGGGTACCTCACTGCCTTCCGAGACGTCCGCACGGTGCGGGTGCCGTCAGTCAAGGATAGGCGTTCCACCGAGAGGTGAGGAAAAGTGAGGCCGGATCGCGACGCCGTAGACTTGTCGCCCGTGACCGAATCCGCACCTGCCTTGCCCGCCGCAGTCCTCTGGGACATGGACGGCACCATCGTCGACACCGAGCCGTATTGGATGCGCGCTCAGGAAGAGCTGGTGGAATCCTACGGCGGCACCTGGACGCATGAGGCCGCGATGACCCTGGTGGGCTCGGGGCTCGACCGCAGTGCTCGCATCATGCAGGAGTTCGGCGTCGAGATGCCGGCCGATGAGATCATCCAGCTCCTCTCCACCAAAGTGATGGAGCAGATCAGCGAGCACGTGCCCTGGCGGCCCGGAGCGCTCGAGCTGCTCACCGCCCTGCACGAGCGCGGAGTGCCGCAGGCGCTCGTGACCATGTCGATCGGCCGGATGGCCCGTCACGTGGCCGGTTTCGTGCCCGCTGACGTCTTCGCGACGGTCGTGTCGGCCGATGTCGTGACGCAGAGCAAGCCGCATCCGGAGGCCTACCTCACTGCCGCCCAGACGCTCGGCGTCGACATCGCGCACACCGTCGCGATCGAGGATTCGGTGACCGGCGTCACCTCCGCCGTCGCCTCGGGGGCGGCCGTGATCGGAGTGCAGCACTTGCTGAACCTCGACGACTCGGGTGCGGACCGGGTGTGGAACACCCTCGAGGGCGTGACGCCCGACGACCTGGCGACCGTGCTCGCCGAGGTGCGCAGCGACGCGGGCCAGAGCGCATGACCGCGCAATACAGCGGCCCGTTCCGTGAAGGCGACCGGGTGCAGCTCACCGGCCCCAAGGGCAAGCTCAACAGCATCACCCTCGAATCGGGCAAGGTCTTCCACACGCACCGCGGCTTCATCGACCACGACGCCCTGATCGGCCTGCCCGACGGCTCGGTCGTGAAGAACTCCGTCGGCGTGGAGCACCTGGCGCTCCGCCCGCTGCTGACCGACTTCGTGATGTCGATGCCTCGCGGCGCCGCCATCATCTACCCGAAGGATGCCGCGCAGATCCTCGCTCAGGCCGACATCTTCCCGGGAGCCACGGTCGTGGAAGCCGGCGTCGGATCGGGCGCGCTCTCGCTCTGGCTGCTCCGGGCGATCGGTCCTGAGGGCCATCTGTCGAGTTTCGAACGGCGGGACGAGTTCGCCGACGTGGCACGCGCCAACGTCGCCGCCTACTTCGGGCGCGACCCCGAGTCGTGGACCGTGACCGTCGGCGACCTCGTCGAAGCGTTGCCGGCCACGCATCCGGATCACACCGTCGACCGCGTGGTGCTCGACATGCTCGCGCCCTGGGAATGCGTCGACGCCGTCGCAGCTGCACTCAAGCCCGGCGGCGTGGTGCTCTGCTACGTCGCGACCGTGACCCAGCTCTCGCGGGTGGTCGAGGCCATCCGCGAATCGGATGTCTTCACCAACCCGATCCCGAGTGAGACCATGGTGCGCGGCTGGCACGTCGAAGGACTCGCCGTGCGGCCCGACCACCGGATGATCGGCCACACCGGCTTTCTCGTGACGGCGAGGCGGCTCGCGCCCGGAGCGATCCTGCCCGAACTGAAGCGTCGCGCCTCGAAGAGCGACTTCTCCGAAGACGACGTCGAGGCCTGGACCCCGGGCGCACTGGGGGAGCGCGGCATCAGCGCGAAGAGCCTCCGCAAGCGCGTGCGGGCCGCTACGGCCACCGCCGATGCCGCAAAGGCCCGCGAAGAGCGGGAGTCGGGCGGAATCCAGCTTCCCGACGATGAAATAGGATAGTTTCGCTCACCGGGCCGACGGCTCGTCGAATGCAGGAAATGAGGATCCGTGCGCAAGTCTCTCGCGCTCATTCTGTCGGCAGGGCTTCTGCTGTCGCTCGCCGCGTGCAGCGGCTCGCCCGCAGCTCCCGACTGTTCGACGGCCACGCCGCCCGGTGACTCGAGCGAGGCCATCACGGCCACCGGCAAGCTGGGCGCAGACCCTGCGGCCAGCTTCCCGTTCCCGCTGGTCGCGCAGAACGCGGAGCGCTCGGTGCTCATCCCCGGCTCCGGCGAGCTGGTCGGCCCCGGCAGCACCGTGGTGGTCGACTACTCCGTCTACGACGGCGAGACCGGAGCCGCCGCCGGCGCCCCGCAGTCCACTGCGCTGGTGCTCGCCGACTCGCTGCCCGAGGGCCTCCGCAACGGTCTGCTCTGCACCAGCGCCGGAGAGCGCGTCGCGATCGTGCTCCCGAACGACCAGGCGACCACGATCTTCAGCGGCGCCACCGGCTCGGTGGTGATGGTGTTCGACATCACCTCGACTTTCCCGCGCACCGCGACCGGAGCCGACCAGCCGGCGCAGGCCGGATTCCCCAGCGTCGTGCACGACTCGACCGGGCGGCCCGGCATCACGATCGTCTCGGGTGACACACCCACCGAGGCCAAGTCGGCTCTGCTGAAGAAGGGTGGCGGCCCGGTGGTCGCCGAGGGCGACTCGATCATCGTGCAGTCGCTGGCCGTCTCCTACGCCACGCCCGACAAGGTGGCGTCATCGACCTGGGAAGACGGTTCGCCGCTGCTCTGGGAGATGACCGAGACTCCGGCCGCGGGCTCGACGTCGACCACACCGGCCGGCATCACGCCGTTCCTGGTGGGTCAGACGGTCGGCTCCGAGGTGCTCGTGGTGCTTCCGGATGCGGCGGGTGGCACGGCCACGGCCTACGTCGTCGACATCCTGGGCGTCCTGCCGACCGCTTCAGGGAACTGATGCGGCGGCGGAGAGTCTGCGGCACCCCGCGCACGAACTAGAATTCTTGCGTGTCGCCGCAGAAGCAATCGCCCGCGCCTGTCCCGGTCGAGGAGAGGCTGTTCAGTCTGGTACTGGCGCTTCTCGCGACCGAGTCGGGGCTGACGAAGAACGAAATCCTCTCCACGGTGCAGGGTTATCGTCAGCGTTACGACGCCTACGGCGACAACGGCTCGCTCGAGCGCCAGTTCGAACGCGACAAAGACGACATCCGCGAGCTCGGAGTTCCGCTCGAGACCATCGAGTCACCGGGAGACCCGGGCAACAATCAGTCGTCGCGCTATCGCATTCCCCGCACGGCATACGAGCTGCCGGCCGACATCGCGTTCTCGGCGGCCGAGACGACCTTGTTGAACCTCGCCGCGATGGCCTGGCGGGAGGGATCCCTGTCCCGGGAGTCGCAGCGCGCTCTGTTGAAGCTGCGGTCGATCGGTGTGGACACCAGTGATCCGGTGCTCGGCTACGCGCCGCGCATCCGCACGCGCGACGCTGCTTTCGACCCGCTCTCGGATGCGCTCTCCCGGCGCGTCACGGCGTCGTTCTCCTACCTCAAACCCGGCGACCCCGGTGCGCGCCAGCGCACGGTGACCCCGCTCGCGCTCGTGCAGCACCAGGGCCGCTGGCACCTCAAGGCGATCGACCGAGGGTCGGGCGAACAGCGTACCTTCCTGCTCTCACGCATCACCGGCGCGGTGAAGCTCGGCCGGCAGAGCGTCGATGTGCCGCCCGGCAACTATGCCGCCTCGGCGCTCGAGGAGCTCGACGAGATCTGGGAGGCGAACGTGGCCGAGCTCGAGGTCGAACCGGGCACCGACGCCGAGGTACGGCTGTCCCGCCGTCGTGGCGCCGAATCAGGCGACCAGGGCCGCGTGCTGCTGCACTTCACCGATGTCAATCTGCTGGCCGACGAACTGGCGGGCTTCGGGCCCGAAGTGCGCGTGGTCGGCCCGGCGCGGCTGGTCGACGCGGTGGTCTCGCGGCTCGAAGCCACCGCGCGGGCTCATGCCGTGCCCGCGGGGGCGGGCGACTGATGGCCACTCCTCGTTCCGGCCAGCCCCTGGCCTACGCACAAGACAAGCTGACCTTCCTCCTCGCACTCGTTCCCTATCTGATCGACAACGGACGGGTGTCGGTGGCGGATGCCGCGACGCACTTCCAGGTCTCGGAGAAGCAGATCCGCGACGCGGTCTCGCTCATCGCCGTCTCGGGAGTGCCGGGCGACACGATGCAGTACCAGCACGGCGACCTTTTCGACATCTCCTGGGACGACTTCGACGAGCGCGACGAGATCGTGATCACCCACATGGTGGCGCTCGACGACTCACCCCGATTCTCGGCCCGCGAGGCCGCCGCGCTGATCGCGGGGCTGCAGTACCTCCAGTCGCTGCCCGAGAACGTCGACAGCGGTGTCTACTCCTCGTTGATGGACAAGCTGGCGCGCGGCGCCTCCGAGAGCCCCAGCCAGGTCGCGGTCGCGTCATCCGACGCCGCCGGATCCCTCGCCGAGGTGCGGGATGCTCTCGGCCGCCGGGTGCAGATCGAGTTCGACTACCTCACCTCCCGCGGTTCGCGGGAGCGGCGGAGGGTCGACCCGCTGCGCATCGACTCCGACAACGAGGACTGGTACCTCCGCGCCTGGGACCACCTGCGCGAGGCCGTGCGCACCTTCCGTCTCGACCGGATGACGGGCATCCGAGTCACCGACGAACCGGTCTCCGACCCGCACGACGACGTACGCCTCGGCGACAGCCTGTTCCAGGGGGCGGCCGACGACCTCATCGTCACCATCGAACTCGATCCTTCGGCGCTCTCCCTGCTCGGCGAGTTCGTCTCGAGTGTCGAGACGCGGGCACCGGATGCCGCGGCCGACGCCTCCGGACGGGTGCGCGCCCGCATCCGCGTCGCCCACATCCACAGCCTGAAGCGCCTGGTCACGGCGATGTCGTCGGCCGTGACGATCGTCGACCCGCCGGAGGCCCGCGCTGCCGTGGTGGGATGGGCGGAAGCGGCTCTCGCGCGGTACCGCGACGCCCCCTCCGGATAGCTCGGTAGGCTGTGCCCATGGCGTGGTGGGCGTGGCTGATCATCTGGGTGGTTCTGGGGCTCGGATTCTTCGGCATGCTCGCGTGGCTCGGCTACCGCCTGTTCCGCAAAGGCGTCGCGGTGATGCACGCGCTCGAGGAGCTCTCCGACAAGGTGGCGCGGCTCAACGAGAACGTCGAGGAGTTGGCCCCGGAGGAGCCGACCGATCGCGCGATCCTGCTCGGCTACGTCGAGACCGTACGGCGGCGCGAACTCCATCTGGAGCGCAAAGCCGAATTGAAGCAGGCACGCAGAGAAGCCCGGATCAAACGCGGTAAACTGCTGGTGAATCCCGAAACGATTCCGACGATAAGGAAGTGGACCAATGCTCGGTAACCTCAACGGGTGGCACCTGGTCATCATCCTCGTCGTCATCCTGCTGTTGTTCGGGGCGACCCGTCTGCCCGCGCTCTCGAAGAGCCTCGGCCAGTCGATGCGCATCTTCCGCAGCGAGACGAAGGCCATGAAGGAGGAGAACGCCGACCAGGCCACCCCTCCGGTCGAGACGACCCCTCCAGCTGCTCCGGCTGCACCCGCTGCACCGCCGGCCTCCGGCACGGCGCCCTCTGAGGCGACGATCGCTCCGGAGACGAAGTCCGAACCGAAGTCGTAGGGTCGGTGGCCGTCAAGTCTTCCCGGCGGCGCTCCCGTGACGGCCGGATGTCACTCGGCGCCCACCTCGTCGAGCTGCGCAACCGGCTGTTCATCTCAGCGCTGGCCATCGTGCTCGGCATGGTGGTCGGGTTCATCCTCTCCGACTTCATCCTCTCCGCGCTGACCCAGCCGATCGCCGATCTGGCCGCGCAGCAGGGCCGCGAAGCCAGCCTCAACTTCACCGACGTCTCCTCGGCGTTCGATCTGCGCATCCAGATCGCCTTCACGGTCGGCGTCGTGCTCTCCTCGCCCGTGTGGCTCTACCAGGTGTTCGCGTTCGTGATGCCGGGTCTGAAGAAGAAGGAGAAGGGGTATGCCCTCGGCTTCGTGTGCGCCGCCGTTCCGCTCTTCCTGGCCGGCTGCGTCGCCGGGTGGTTCGTGCTGCCGCACATGGTGACACTGCTCACCGGGTTCGCGCCCGAGGGCACGACCGCGCTGCTCACCGCGCGCTCCTACTACGACTTCGTGCTGAAGCTCGTGCTCGCGATCGGCATCGCGTTCGTGCTGCCGGTGTTCCTCGTCATCCTCAACTTCGCGGGCGTGCTGAGCGCTGTCGCCATCCTGAAGTCCTGGCGCATCGCCATCCTCGCCATCACCCTGTTCACGGCCATCGCCACCCCGGCCGCCGACGTGATGTCGATGTTCCTGCTCGCCATCCCGATGCTGCTGCTCTACTTCACCGCCGCGGGGATCGCCTGGTTGCACGACCGCCGCAAGCGCCGTGCGATCGAGAAGCTCGACATCGAGTTGGCCGTCTGATGGCCGCCGCGGGAGAGACGAGCGACGTGCTGAGTCCGGCGCAGCGGTTCGCAGCGAGCCGCACCCGTGCGGGGCATCCGCAGGTCGCGCAGTTCCGGAGCGGGCTGGCGTTCGATCTCGACCCGTTCCAGATCGAGGCGGCAGGGGCCCTCGAAGACGGCCGCAGTGTGCTCGTCGCCGCTCCGACCGGCGCCGGCAAGACCGTCGTGGCCGAGTTCGCCGTGCATTTGGCGATGCAATCGGTGCGCGACAAGGTGTTCTACACGGCGCCGATGAAGGCGCTCTCGAATCAGAAGTTCCAGGAGTTCGTGGCCGAGTACGGTCCCGACGAGGTGGGGCTGCTCACCGGCGACACCAACATCAATGCTGACGCCCGCATCGTGGTGATGACCACCGAAGTGCTGCGCAACATGCTCTACGCCGATTCCGGACTGCTCACGAATCTGCGTTTCGTGGTGATGGACGAGGTGCACTACCTGGCCGACCGCTTCCGTGGTGCCGTCTGGGAAGAGGTGATCATCCACCTTCCACAGACCGTGAAACTCGTCTCCCTCTCGGCGACGGTCTCGAATGCGGAGGAGTTCGGTGACTGGCTGCAGGCCGTGCGCGGCGACACCGAGGTGATCGTCTCCGAAGAGCGACCCGTGCCCCTCGATCAGCACGCCCTCGTGAAGACGAAGCTGATCGATCTCTTCGACTCGACCGGGCGCGCAGCGACCAACCGGGTCAATCCCGAACTCGCCCAGTTGGTGCGTGGCGGCGCCTCGCTGGCGTCGGCTCGTCAGGGCGGCGGTCGCCGCGGCGGCGGCGGCGGACGTGGCCGCGGCGGCGGCTACCGCCCGCACGGCCAGGGTTTCGAACGGATGGATCGGCCCGACGTGGTCGCCCTGCTCGACGAGCATCGGCTGCTGCCGGCCATCTTCTTCGTGTTCAGCAGGATCGGATGCGACCAGGCCGTCAAGCAGGTGTTGCGCGGGGGAGTGCGCCTCACCACCGCGGAGGAACGCGAGGAGATCCGTCGCATCGTCGACGAGCGTTGCCGCACCCTGCTCGACGAAGATCTCGCGGTGCTCGGCTACTGGGAATGGACCGAGGGGCTGATGCGAGGTGTCGCCGCCCACCACGCCGGAATGCTGCCCGCCTTCAAGGAGGTGGTGGAGGAGCTGTTCCAGAAGAAGCTGGTGAAGGTGGTCTTCGCCACCGAGACGCTCGCCCTCGGCATCAACATGCCCGCCCGCACCGTCGTGCTCGAGAAGCTCGAGAAGTTCAACGGCGAGGCGCGGGTGTCCATCACGGCGGGGGAGTACACCCAACTCACGGGCCGTGCGGGCCGTCGCGGCATCGACGTAGAGGGGCACTCGGTCATCCAGTGGCGCGAGGGCCTCGACCCGCAGGAGGTGGCCTCGCTCGCCTCGCGGCGCACCTATCCGCTGAACTCCAGCTTCCGGCCCACCTACAACATGGCCGTGAACCTGATCGACCAGTTCGGCCGGCCGCGCACCCGCGAGATCCTCGAGTCGTCGTTCGCGCAGTTCCAAGCCGACCGAGCGGTCGTCGACCTGGCCCGCAAGGTGCGGCAGCAGGAGGAGTCGCTGGCCGGCTACGAGAAGTCGATGACCTGCCACCTCGGCGACTTCAAGGAGTACGCGCGCATCCGTCGCGAACTCACCGACCTCGAACGGGCCGGCGCGGGGCGCTCAGCCACGGCATCGCGGGGCGAGCGGGAGAAGCGGCAGCGGCGCATCGAGTCGCTGCGTAAACAGCTGCGTTCGCATCCGGTGCACGGCTGCAAAGACCGCGAGGCGCACGCCCGCTGGGCCGAGCGCTGGTTCACCCTCAAGAAGGAGACGGATCGCCTCACCCAGCAGATCCAGACCCGCACCAACGTCATCGCCAAGGTCTTCGATCGCGTCACCGACGTGCTGCTCGGCCTCGGCTACCTCGCCATCGACGACGAAGGTGCGACGGTGCTCACCCAGCACGGCCACACCCTGAAGCGCATCTACGGCGAACGCGATCTGCTGGTGGCCGAGTGCATCCGCCGCCAGGTCTGGCGCGACCTCGACCCGGCGTCGCTGGCCGCCATCGCGTGCGCTCTGGTGTACGAACCGCGGCGCGACGAGAGCGAGGCGGCCGAACGGTTCCTGCCGCGCGGCGCCTTCCGTGTGGCTCTCGACAAGACGCAGACGCTCTGGGCCCAGATCGACGACATCGAGCGCGAACACAAGCTGCCCGGCAGCGATCCGGTGGCCACGGGTCTCTCCACGGCGATGCACAAGTGGGCGCGCGGCGGCACCCTCGACGACGTGCTGAACGAGGCCGACATGGCCGCCGGCGACTTCGTGCGCTGGTCGAAGCAGACCATCGACCTGCTCGACCAGCTGCAGGGAACCTCGGATGCTCACCTCTCGTCGACGGCGCGCTCGGCCATCGATGCGGTGCGTCGCGGCATCGTCGCTTACTCCTCGGTGGCGTGAGAGAAGCGAACATGAGCGCCACACTGACCCCGCCCACTCGTCCGGTCACGACGACCACCGCCGATCCGCAGCTGATCGACCTCCGCCGTTCGCTCGAGGAGCCCCGCCGCTTCGCACGACCGCTGATGCCCCTCTGGCTGGCTCTGCTCGGCGCTGTGGGGGCGGGAATCGCCCTCGACGCGGGGTTCCCCGACAAGGGGTGGTGGCCGCTCACGCTCGTCGGTGTCGGCATCGTGCTCGCCGGTCTCATCGGGCGCGGATGGAAGAGCGCGTTCCTCATCGGAGCCGTCGCCGGCGCGACCTTCTGGGGCGTGCACATCTTCTGGCTCACCCTGTACCTCGGCCCTGTTCCGTGGCTCGGCCTGTCGGGCTTCGAGGCCGTCTACTTCGGACTCGGCTCGATCCTCATCGCGCTCGTCTACCGCCGCGCCGAACGGGTCTGGCCGAGCCGCTGGGGTCGACTGGGACTCGTGCCGATCATCGTCTCCGGGCTCTGGGTGCTGCGCGAAGGCATCAACTCCATCGCGCCCTACGGCGGATTCTCCTGGGGCCGCGTCGCCATGTCGCAGTCGGAGAGCCCGTTCGCCGACATCGTGGCCTGGCTCGGCATGTCAGGGCTCAGCTTCGTGCTCGTGTGGACGGTCGTGTTCCTGATCCAGCTCGGTCGGGAGTTCGACCTCCGCAGCTCGAGCCGCGTGCTGGCCGGGGCGATCGCGATCGCCGCACTCCTCGCCGTTCCCGCCTGGCCGGCACCGACATCCGGAACCTCGCGGATCGCTGCCGTGCAGGGCAACTCGAACGCGGGCCTGTTCGCGGTGCACCAGCCGGGCGACATCCTGAGCGACCACGTGGCGGCGTCGGTGCCGCTCGAAGGCCAGAAGCTCGACGTGGTGGTGTGGCCGGAGAACGCCTCCGACATCGATCCCGCCCGCTACCCGGTGGCGGCGCAGACCCTCGATGCCGTGAGCGAGTCGCTCGGCGGGGTTCCGCTCGTGGTCGGCACCATCCAGCAGCGCGGCGACAAGGTCTACAACACCTCACTGCTCTGGGAGAACGGGGGAGTCGCCGACTTCTACGACAAGCGGCATCCGGTGCCCTTCGCCGAGTGGATGCCCAACCGCGACTTCTTCCATGCCCTCCAACCCGACCTCGTCGACCTGGTGACGCGCGATTACCAGTTCGGCAGCACCGACCTCACCTTCGACATCAACGGGCTGATCGCCGGCATCTCGATCTGTTTCGACATCACCGACGACGCCGTGATGCGCGAGATGTCGGACGAAGGGGCGCAGGTCGTGCTCTCGCAGACGAACAACGCCGACTTCGGCAAGACCGACGAGAACCTGCAGCAGCTGGCCATCGCGCGACTGCGGGCGATCGAGCTCGGCCGGAGCGTGGTGAACATCTCGACGGTGGGCACCAGTCAGATCATCGGGCCCGACGGGCGCACCATCACCGGCATCCCGGCCTATCAGGCCGGCGCGATGGTCTCCGACGTGCCGCTGGCCACTGTGCCGACGCCCGCCGCGCTCGTCGGGTTCCAGATCGAGTGGCTGGTGGCCGGGTTCGGCATCATCGGACTGGCGGTGGCCTTAACGACGAGAACGTCGCCCCGGCCCGTGAAGGCCAGGCGACGTTCCTGATCGTGATGGCGCCAAATGCTGACGAGCGGTCAGGCGCCGATCTTCTGCGTTCCCCGGCGTGCCCGGAGGTACTGGAGGCGCTCCTCCAGGAGCTCCTCGAGCTCGGCACGCGTGCGCCGCTCGAGCAGCATGTCCCAGTGACTACGGGGCGTCTTGACGTCTCCGTGGTCGACCTCGACGGGCTCCGAACCGACCATGAGGGTCGCTTCGTGGCTGCAATACTTGCATTCCCAGGTCTCCGGTGCCTCGGCCTCGGCCGAGAACACCATGTCGGTGTCGCGGCCACATGTCGCGCAGCGGTACGTATAGGTCGTTCGGGGCGAGAAAACCACGCCCTCTTCGCTCTGCAGGCTTTGTGCGCCCAGACGCATTCCACGCAAACTGCGATCTGCCATTGTGTGGTCTCCTCTCGCGTTGCTTCAAACGTTATAAACCGTCGGGCTGCGTGAAACCTTTCCGCTGACGCCTATTGTCAGTACTCTCTCAGCGAACCACCGTTTCACCGAAAACGGGCGCGGAATTCCTCCGCGAGGGGAAGCATCAGATCGGCGCGGTCGGTCACCAGACCGTCCACTCCGCGCATGAGGAGCCCGCGGGCGACGGCCACGTCGTTGATCGTCCAGACGTGTATCTCGACGCCCGCCGCGTGCAGGCGCCGCACCATCCGCGGCGTGGTGGTGCGCATTCCGAAGACGGTCAACGGAATCTGCACGGCATCCACTCGCCGCAGGAGCCACCGCACCACGGGCACGAGTCCCAGCTTCGCCGCGAAGAGCGCCGGCACGAATTCGCCGACGGAGGCCGAAGCCGCCACTCGGTCATCGAGCACGTCGACAGCCGCGCGCCGACGCCGAGTGGAGAAGGAGGTGAGCAGCACCCGATCGGCGGCATCCGCTTCGTGGATCGCGCGGGCGGCCGGCGCCGCCACGTCTTCGGACTTGATGTCGATGTTGAACCGGATGCCGGGATGCGCGGCGAGCACATCGGCGAGGGTCACGAGGCGCACGCCGCCGCCGAGATCGATCTCCAGCAGCTGGGCGAGTGTCAGGTCGGCGATGCGCTCCGGACGGCCGGCGATGCGGTCGAGCGTCTGGTCGTGGCTGGCGATGGCGACGCCGTCGGCCGACGCGTTGACGTCGGTCTCGATGTACCCGGCGCCGGCAGCGACCGCTTGCTCGAATGCGGCGAGGGTGTTCTCGGGAACGCCGAGGGCGAGGCCGCGATGGGCCAGGATGCGGGGGAGCGCGGGCTGGAACCAGCCCGGCTCCCGCTCGTCACTCGGTCTGCGGCGCGGCACCGGGCGTGCCCGTCGCCGACGCGCCGGGCTCCGTGGTGCTCGGCACCGTGCCCGTGATACTGCCGGGCAGTGTGCTCGTGGCCTCGTCTGATGCCGCTGCTGCGGCAGCGGCCGCGTCACCCGCCGCACGCTCGGCGGCCTCCGCCAGCGCGCTGGGCTCAGCGGCACCCGCGGCGGCGTGACGCTCAGCAGCGCCCGGGGTTGCCGCACCTCGCTCGCCGAAAGCCTGCCCGATACCCTTCAGTGCCTCGGTGAGCTCGCTCGGGATGACCCAGAGCTTGTTGGCGCTGCCCTCGGCGATCTTCGGCAGGGTCTGCAGGTATTGATAGGCCAGCAACAGGTTGTCGGGCTCACCGCGATGGATGGCACCGAACACCGTCGTGATGGCCTCGGCTTCACCCTGGGCGCGCAGCACCGCGGCCTTGGCGTCACCTTCGGCCCGGAGGATCTCGCCCTGCCGGTGCCCCTCGGCCTCGAGGATCGCCGACTGCTTGGTTCCCTCAGCCGTCAGGATGACCGCGCGGCGCTCCCGCTCGGCGCGCATCTGCTTCTCCATCGAGTCCTGGATGGAGAGGGGCGGATCGATCGCCTTGAGCTCGACCCGCGAGACGCGGATACCCCACTTGCCGGTGGCCTCGTCGAGCACGATCCGCAGCTGGCCATTGATCTCGTCGCGGCTGGTGAGAGCCTCTTCGAGGTTGAGCCCACCCACCACGTTACGCAGGGTGGTGGTGGCGAGCTGCTCGACCGCGCCGAGGTAGTTGGCGATCTCGTAGGTCGCAGCACGCGCATCCGTCACTTGGAAGAACACGACCGTGTCGATGGAGACCACCAGGTTGTCTTCGGTGATCACCGGCTGCGGCGGGAAGGAGACGACCTGCTCACGGAGGTCGATCAGCGGACGCAACCGGTCGATGAACGGCACCAGGATGTTCAGGCCCGGCATGAGCGTCTTGTGATAGCGGCCGAGCCGCTCGACGACACCGGCGCGGGCTTGAGGGATGATCCGCACGGCACGCGAAACCACCACCACCACGAAGATGACGATGATCACGATGACGATGATCACGATGATCTGCCCGACGAGATCGTTCACAGGGTGCCTTCCTTCTGTTCGTGGGTGCGTTCGGCCGGAACGACGATGGCGGTGGCGCCGTCGATGGCCGTGACGAGCACGCGTTCGCCGCGGCGCAACTCGCGGTTCTCGGTGAGCGGGGAGACCCTCGCGGTCCAGATGTCGCCGTTCGAGAGCTTCACCTGACCCGCGTTGCCGGTGACCTGGTCGACCACGAGGCCTTCGAGGCCGAGCAGAGCGTCGACATTGCTCTTCGCGGTGTCGCCGCCTCGTTTCAGCAGGCGCAGCAGAGGTGGCCGGAGGGTGAGAAGGAGCAGCAGAGACAGCGCCCCGGCGATCACGATCTGCCAATACCACGGCACCCCGAAGACCCCGGCGATCAGGCCGCCGAGGCTGCCGATGGCGAGCATCAGAAAGGTGAATTCCAGCGTGAGCATCTCGATCACCACGAACACGAGGATCAACCCGAGCCAGAAGATCCAGGCGTACGAGTCGAGGAATTCAAGCATCCACGGTCTCCTCTCGGCGTCGATCGGGTGTGCTTCGACGCTATCAGTGTTCTACACATGAGCGGTTGGGGTATCGGCTACTTGGTAGTCTCGGAGGGTCGTTTCGATCCACGAGGAGTCTCTGTGCCCAATCCACTCGCCCCCGGTTCGCTCGCAGGAAAGCGCGTGCTCGTCACGGGCTCCTCTCGGGGCATCGGAGCCGACACGGTCGGCTATTTCGCCGAGGCCGGGGCGTCGGTCGTGATCAACTACCGCAACAAGGAGGCGCGGGCCACGAAGCTCGCGAACGGCATCCGCGAGGCCGGCGGCACCGCTATCGTGGTGGGCGCCGACCTCACCGACCCGGAATCGGTCGCGGCGATGTTCGACCAGGTGCAGGCCGAGCTCGACGGACTCGACATCCTCGTTCTGAATGCCTCCGGCGGCATGGAGAGCGGCATGGCCGAGGATTACGCGATGACACTCAACCGCGACGCCCAAGTCGACCTGCTCACCTCGGCGATGCCGCTGCTCGCACCGGGTTCCCGCGTCGTGTTCGTCACGAGCCACCAGGCGCACTTCATCGGCACCACCGAGACGATGCCGGAGTACCTGCCCGTGGCGCTGTCGAAGCGCGCCGGCGAGGATGCGCTGCGCTCGCTGATTCCTCGGCTCGAAGAAGCGGGCATCGGGTTCGTCGTGGTGTCGGGCGACATGATCGAGGGCACGATCACGGCGACGTTGCTCGAGCGCGCCAACCCGGGCGCGATCGGCGCCCGCAAAGAAGCTGCCGGGCGGCTCTACAACGTGAGCGAGTTCGCCGCCGAGGTGGCCGCGGCCGCCGTCGATCCGATCCCGCCCCACCACACCCGCTACGTCGGCGACGTCTCCGACTTCGGGCCCATCGAGGGCGAATGAGCGGGGCGGCGGATGCGGCGACCGCCGACGACGCCGTCATCCTGAAATCCCGGGTGCTCCTGATCGATCAGGCAGGCCGGGCGCTCCTGTTCTTCACGCGAGCCGACGTTGCGACCAACCCCACCCGCTGGCTGACACCGGGCGGGCACCTCGAAGCGGGGGAGACCCACCGGCGGGCGGCAGTGCGTGAGTTGTTCGAAGAGACCGGCTTGGTCGTGAGCGAGGCGCAGCTCGGCGCGGTGTTCTGGTCGCAGGACTTCACGGGCGAGCCCGCCCCGGACGTGCTGCGGCAGTATCGCGAGGAGTGGTACCTGCTGCGCACCGAAGCGTTCCTGCCCGTCGACACGCACTGGACTCCGGAGGAGCGCATCGACGTCGAAGCGTGGCGCTGGTGGACGCTCGACGAAATGGAGAAGACGGCCGACTCGTTGGAGCCGACCGTCCTCACCGATCTTCTTCGCCGGGCGTTGAACACGCCCCTGCTGCGCTAGGCCTTCGCGGTCTTCGGCGTGCGCCCCAGCATGATCGCGGTAATCGCCGACATGATGCCGGTGACGATGAGCAGGATGCCTGCGAACAGCACCAGGATTCCGATCGACTGCAGGGGCAGGAAGATCACGACGATCCCGGCGAGCACCGAGATGACGCCGAGGATGGTGCCGAACCACTTGGAGGAGTCTTTCGCGGTCTCGATGATGGCCAGCACGCCTTCGATGATCCAGGAGAAGCCGATCACCAGGGCGAGCGCCACGAGCGAGACGACCGGGTTCCGCACCGCGACGACGCCGGCGAGGATGAGCAGCACGCCCAGGATGATGTTGAGCGCCCGGATGCCGCCCGTGACCGAGTTGTTCACGATTCCGGAGACCACGCGCATCAGGCCGACGATCCAGAAGTAGATCGCGAACAGCCAGGCGATCGTGTAGACGATGGCGTCGGGGTTGTTGAAGGCGAGCACCAGGACCACGATGCCGAGCACCACGGAGAGAATGGCGCGCAGCCAGAGACCACCCTTGAGCCAGCGGGCTGCCGTGGCGGTGATGTCGGCGTCGTGCAGCCAGAATCCGAGCGGATTCGAAGCGGTCGGTGTGGTCATGAGATTCCCCCTCGTGGGCGCCTGACGGCTGTGTGTTCTGTCGCTGATCAATCTAGCGCTTGGCCCGCGGAGCATGGGAGTTCACCGTGAGCATGTCGTGGGCCTTGCGACGATGTCGGAGGAGTGACCTATTCTCACTGCTGAGCATTCGTCACTTCACAAAGGACTGACCATGAGAGTTCAGCACAACATGCCGATCGTCACCTTCTGTCTCGCCGCGAGCATTCTGTTCGCCGGATGCGCGGGGCAGGGTCGGGCGGCTGACACCCAGGCTGCGCCCGAGAGCCCGCTGCAGAAATACTGGTCCCTTCTTCATGGAGATGAGGACCAGCCTGAGCTCGACCGTCGGAATGCAGAGCTGCAGGAGAAGATCGCCGAGTGCATGGGGGAGCTGGGGTTCGACTATCTGCCAAACGAACGCGCCGGCGCGTTTGTCGTCATTGGCGATTCCGATCTGGATCCGGAGAGCGAAGAGTTTGCGAAGACGTATGGGTACGGCATCACCACGGATCCGTTCGGCATGGAGTCCAAGCCAGGTGAGGAACCCGTCGATCCGAACGCTGGATACGTCGCATCCCTGAGTGAATCCGAGGCAATGGCCTACAACGACGCGCTGTGGGGCCCGAGCTTGAACGTCGTCAGCACCGACGAGCCGATCGAATACGACTGGAAGACATCCGGCTGCAGTGGGAAGGCACAGCATGACGTGTTCGGCGAAGGCGGCTTCGGCGGGAACCCGGAGTTTGAGGCCCTCAGCGAGGAGATGAACGCCCTCTACACCGAGGTGCGGGAGACTCCGGCCGTACGGGAGAAGGAGCGCGCCTGGTCGGACTGTCTCGCCGACATGGGGTACGGAGATTTCGAGCACAAAGACGACGCCTCTGCGGCGATCAGTGAGGGGTACAGCAGTCTGTTCCCCACGCCGGATGTCGGAGACCCCTCGAGCAGCGCCCCGCCGGAGCCCGACCCCGAGGCGCTCGACGCCCTTCGGCAGCGTGAGATCGCACAGGCGACCGCCGACTTCGCTTGCGCGCGAGACAGCGGATACGCCGAGACGCTGACCTCCGAGCAGTTCCGCATCGAGCAGGCCTTCATCGATGAGCACAAGGCAGAACTCGACGCCCTGGTCGCGCGTCACGGAGACGCGTCGAAGTGACCGAGGAGGCGGCGTGCTCGGGAGCACGGGGCTGGGCGGCGCCGTCGGCCTGGCCGCCGGGTGCGTTCCGGCGCTCAAGGCCGCCCGAGTGGAGCCGGCGGATGCTTTGCGCGACACCTGACGGTGGTCAGAGCCTGGGGATCGCGTCAGCCGGCCCGCGGTCGACCGAACTGAGCGGCGGTCACGATGAGCGTCACGACGGCGTGATCGAGGCGGGCGGCGGCGCTCATGGCCGCATCGGAGAGCTCCGCCCCGGCTTCGGAAGCGACGGTGTCGTAGCGGATGTGCACGCCGTCGGCAGCCTCGAAGAGAAGGATGGTGATGGGCGCGAACGCCCCGACGGCAGGGCTGGTGCGGGTGAGCGATTCCATCGCTGCGGGATTCCCCGCGATGATACGAACCGATCGGTAGGGGCCGGCATCGGGGTCGCGGGGGACGACCGCCCCGAGGTCGAGTTCGAGGAACTGGATGAGACCCGACGAGCCCGCCTCGGGCATGAGCTCCCGACGATAGGCATCCCAGCCCTGGATCGTGTTGATGCGCGTGACGAACTCGGTGAAGTCGGGTCGACCCAGTCCGGCATGCAGGCGCTCGAGCACCTCGTCGAAGGATCGGGAGGTGATCCACTCGCTCCGCGTGACGTCGACATGCCAGGTGGATCGCGTAGCGGTGGCCAACATCATTGCTCCTTCGGGCGAGCGGGCTGCGGATCATCTCGCGGCGGTGGCGAGACCAGGTTAATGTAAGTTGCACTAACTTAGTGGCAAGTTAGCATCATTTACTCTGGCGCGCCAGACCTCCCTCTCAGCTGAAGGGTGAAGCTGCTACCCAATCCTGGTTCTCAGCGATCAACCGGGCGATTCGGCTGGCCTCCCGCATGGCGAGGCCGATGTTCTCGGTGGTCGGTTGGGTGATGGAGTCCAGGAGGAACATCGCAACCCCGTGCGACCCGATGACGACGGAGTTGAGCACACTCATCGCAGCGAGCTCGTCGTCGCGGGCCTCTCGAGTGAGCTCGAGCATGGCTCGGTAGCCCGATTGCTGGGCGGCGACGACATCCGGATATCGCCTCTTGTCGAGACCGGCCAGATGGATGATCTCGAAGAGCGCCCGTTCTTCGGCAGCGAATCGAACGTACTCGGCGGCGAACCGCTCGAATCGTGCCGTCGAGCCGACTTCGAGACGCACCGCAGCCGTCATGCGCTTCTCGCCTAAGCGGTAGCCCCTGGCTGCCAGGGCCGCGAGCAGGGCGTCGCGATCGGCAAAGTGCTTGTACGGAGCGCCCACGCTGACGCCGGCACGGCGGCTCGCCTCGGCGAGCGTGAAGGCGCGCGGGCCCTTCTCGGTCACGAGATCGAGCGCGGCGGTTTCGAGGGCGGCTTTCAGGTCGCCGTGGTGGTAGGGAGTCTTCCCGGGGGGCGAGGACTTCATCAGGCAGCGCTGCCCCCCGATGCGGATGCGCAGCCAGTGAAGTCGAC
Source organism: Herbiconiux aconitum (assembly GCF_024979235.1). Classification (NCBI taxonomy): domain Bacteria; kingdom Bacillati; phylum Actinomycetota; class Actinomycetes; order Micrococcales; family Microbacteriaceae; genus Herbiconiux; species Herbiconiux aconitum. The sequence goes on along the minus strand of NZ_JANLCM010000002.1, from coordinate 666,900 downwards.
ACGTGTCGCAGTCATGGCCCCCACACTATCCCGGCTAAGTGATACGCGCTAACATATCCTGGAAAACGCATCCCACTCCACTACAATCGTGCAGATGAAGCATGTGACCTCCGATCGAGCTCGGCACCGCGGCGCTGGGCGGTCGGCGTGAAAACCGCGGCCAAGGCGACCTATCACCACGGCGACCTGAAGGCGGCTCTGGAGGATGCTGCGCTCGAGCTCGTGGCCGAGAAGGGGCCCCAATCGTTCACTCTCGCCGAGGCGAGTCGACGCGCGGGGGTCAGCGTGGCAGCGCCCTACAAGCACTATGCCGACCGCGAGTCCCTCCTGGCGGCGCTCGCCGTGCGCGGATACCACGAGGGGCGGCGCGTGATCAGCGCGGCGCGGCTGGAGATCGGAGCAGCCGCTCGCCTGGAGCGGTTCGCCTCGGAGTACGTGCGATTCGCGGCCGAGGAGCGCGCTCTCTTCAATGTCGTGCACCATGCGGGACTCGACCGATCGAAGTATCCGGCGATCGTGGCCGCGGGGGAGAAGGGCTACCTCGAGCTCCTCGAGCTCACCCGCGATGTTCGCGAAACGGAGGCGGAGGCGGCGAGTGTGCTGAACTCCGTGATGGTCATCGCCCAAGGGGTCGCCGTGTTCTTGGTCGACTCCTTCCGCGATCCCAGCTCGGAGCAGATCGCGCAATCGATGCTCGAGGCCAAGCGGTTGACCAGGCTCGTCGTGACCCATCAGGACTGGGGATCGGCCGCTCCGTTCCTCGTTGACACGACTTCGTAAGTTAGTAACCATCACATAGGAATACCGTTGGTCGGCTGCCAAAGGCGGATTCCCTCTGGAAAATGCTGGCACACTGAAGTAATCGTTGATAACTTTAGGCATGCCTGAAGAATTGCGCTACGAGGTGATGACCCAGCGTCGAGAGGGGCTGACGCGTGACCTGCCCGCCGGCAACGACGAGTGGCGTTGGGTGGCGAACACGTCGACACTCATCTGGGGCGAGAACGATGCGGTGCTGGTGGACACCTTCGCGACGATCGAGCAGAACGCCCATCTGATCGAGTGGATACGCAGTCACGGCAAGAACCTGACGGCCGTGTACCTGACGCACGGGCACGGCGATCACGCTTTCGGTGTCGGTCAGCTGCGGGCTGCGTTCCCGGCCGCGCGCATCCTCGCGACTGCTGGCACTCTGGCCGCGCTCACGATCCAGACCACACCGGCGTGGCTCGATGATTTCTGGGGCAAGCTCTTCCCGGGCCAGATCCCGGATGTCGAGTTGCCCGACGTTCTCGAGACGGGTCGTTTCGAGCTCGAGGGGCATGAGTTGCGGGTGATCGAGGCGGGGGAGACCGACACCGCCGGAACCACGTCGCTCTGGGTGCCCGACCTCGGTCTGGTCGTGGCGGGAGACGTCGTCTACAACGCCACCCATCCTTACCTCGCGGAGACGACCCCGGACATCCGGTTGAACTGGGTCGCTGCGCTGGGTCGGTTGAAGGCCCTGCAGCCACGCGCTGTCGTGAGCGGGCACAAGCAGCCGCAGAACGGTGATTCCCCGGATGACATCGAAGCGACCGTGCGGTATTTCCACGACGTGGTGCAGATCGCTGCACGCACGTCCGACGCGCTCGACTTCTATAGGCAGTTGCTGGCCAAGCAGCCAAGCCGCGCGAACGTGGGCTCGGCCTGGTCGACCGCGAAGCTGCTCAAGGGCGCCCCGGCCACTGCGCCGGTCGACTGAGCGCGAGGAGGATCATGGTCACGCCGATGCCCCGCCGTCTGTTCGATGGGCTGCCACCCGTGCATCCCATCGGTTTCGGGGCGATGCAACTCACCGGCCCTCAGGTCTGGGGCCCGTATCCCGATCAGGACAAGGCGATCGCGCTCCTTCGATCGCTGCTCGACGAGGGCGTGAATTTCATCGACACGGCCGATGTCTACGGACCACACACGAACGAAGAACTCATCCGCGACGCCTTGTATCCCTATCCCGACGACCTGATCATCGCCAGCAAGGGCGGGTTCGTGCGCGGTGGACCCGACTATTCGTCACTGGGCTGGGTGGGAAACCCGAAATACCTGCGGCAGGCGTTGACCGGAAGCCTTCGACGACTCCGGCTCGAGCGGATGCCGCTGTACTACCTCCACAGCGGCTACGCCACCGACGCTCCGTTCGCCGATCAGGTCGGGGAATTGAAGGCGATGCAGGAGGAGGGTCTCATCCTGCACATCGGCCTGTCGAACGTGACAGCGGAGCAGTTCGCCGAGGCGCGCCGGATCGTGCCGATCGCTGCAGTGACCGCGTTGTACAACGTCGGGAATCGGTCTGGCAGCGCGCTTCTTCGCGCTAGCGAGGAGACAGGAGCCGTCTTCTCACCGTGGCACCCGGTGAGTCTGTCCGACGGCGGCGACAACGTGGACCGGGTTCGCCAGACGATGGAGGCGATCGCTCGCGCCCACGACGCATCAGCGCGTCAGATCGCTCTGGCGTGGCTTCTCAGTCGTTCTCAGAACATCCTGCCGATTCCCGGCACGACGGATCTCCTGCATCTTCGCGACAACGTCGCGGCGGCCGCCATCGAATTGAGCGCGGACGAGATCGCCCAGATCTCCGCCTTGTCTCCGGAGGTATAACGCACGCTGATAATGCACATTATGTCAATACACATATTGAGTACTTGGATCTGCCGCGCTGGATCGAGTCGCCTGCGACGTCCGCAGATCGGCGTGTCGAGATGCCTTCTGGTATGAAGGGCTCCCCCCGCTCGCGACTTCGACGGATCGGCTAGTTGTCCGGAGCCTCCGAGGCGAACTCCTGAATGACCTGGGGTGACGCGTGGATGCAGACCATCTCGAGGTTCTCGACGCCGACGCTGCGGAACTGGTGCCGCGTGTTCGCGGTGACGGTGACGATGGCGCCCGGGCCGGCGCGGAGCTCTCTTCCGTCGCCCACGATCATCGCCTCGCCCTTGAGCACGAACCAGGTCTCGGTGTACGGGTGCCAGTGGGTGTCGGGGCCGCCGCCGGGCGCAGTGTCGACCCAGAACACGGAGACGCCCGAGCCGTGATCGGCACCGACGAACAGGGCGGTTCCGGTGCGGTTCTGCCGGAGTTGCTCGCGATGGGTGACGGTCATCATGCGGGCTTGCTCGCCTTTCCCTCGAGCCAGAGGATCTCGGATTCGTCGCGGTGGGTGCCGGTCGTGCCGACGTGCTTCTTGTCGATGCGAGGACCCTTCTTGATGACGTGCACGAGGGCCATGCCGTGGCCTCGTCCGAGTGCGTAGTCGGTCTTCAGCCAGTCGAGGATCTGGCCGGCCTTCACGTCCGGGTCGCTGAGCCCCTTGCTGTCGGCGATGTCGAGCAACTGGCGTGGGGTGAGGCCGGTCTTGTCTTCGATCGTGTCGAGGTAGGCCTGGAATGACACAGTGGTGTCCTTTCGTCGATGGTGATCGGTGGTGGTCGAGCGAGTCGGGCGATTGGTCGTGAGGTCGGCGGGCACATCGGCCGAGCCTGTGCGGTACCGATCAGTACCGGCACTCAGTACGGTACTGTTTAGTACCGAGGAGGTCAAGTCCATGAGTCCGCAGACAGAAGGCGCCGAGCCGACGATCACCAAGACCGAAGCGAAGCGCCGGCAGATGATCGACGCAGCGCTCACCGTGTTCGTGACGAACGGCTACGTGGGCACGTCGACCGACCAGCTCGCTGCAGCGGCCGCCGTCTCCAAGCAGACCCTCTACAAGACCTTCGGAGACAAGGAGGGCGTGTTCGCCGCTCTCATCCACCACGCGGCTGACGGCATCCGCGATCCGTTCGCCCCGCTGCTGGACACCATGCGGGAGGCGGCGACGGCCGAGGAGGCCTTGCGGCTGCTCGCCACTCAGTTCACCCGCTCGATCCTGAACCCCCATGTGCAGCAATTGCGGCGCCTCGTGATCGCCGAGGCCACCCGTTTTCCCGAACTGGGCCTGTTGTTCTGGGAGCGGGGATTCGTGCGGGTGTCCGAGTCGGTCGGCCGCTGCCTGCAGATCCTCGACGAGCGGCAGCTGTTGGCGATCCCCGACCTACGAATTGCGGTCGAGCACTTCGCGGGCATGCTGCTGTGGATTCCGAGCAACCGGATCATGTTCGCCGGCGCAGCCCTCCCGGTGACCGAGGACGAACTCGATCGGATCATCACCGCCGGCAGCAACGCCTTCCTGCGCGCGTATCAGAGAGACTGACCCGATGCTCCGGTCACGCGGTGGCCCGCCTTCTGCAGCAGTTCAGTGGCCAGGCCGATACTGTCGCCGGGGATCAAGACGATGTCGCCGTCGAAGCTCGCCGCGACCCAGACGGGCACGCCACCCGCCGCGAGCGGCGCAACGATCGCGGCGCACATGCCAGTCGCGTCCGGCGGATGGGCGGCGTCGCCATTCCACAGCGCCACCCACGCCTCCACCGTCGCATCATTGCGACGCATGCGAGCTCCGCCATCCGGCCCTCGCACAATGGCGAGCACCTCGTCATCGCCGACGGCTTCGGCACCCGAAAGCCGCTCGAGCACGTACCGGCCCTCGAGTACCCGCAATGTCTGATGATCCGCGCCCGACACGAGTTCATCTTCGCACCGAATCGCCTCGGATGGTCGAGCGTTCCGCGCTCCCCCGACCTCCCCCTCCCGCCGTGGATATAATGAGCAAACATCGCTGATTGATCTTCGTGAGGTGTGGCGCCATTGCTTGATGATGAGATTTCGATGCTGAAATTCGAGACGACCGCTCGGGATGAGTTCCAGTACCTCGCGGAGGACTTCGGCTTCGAGATAGTCAAATCCAACGACTATTGGGTCATCTACGCTTCGGAAAGCCGAATCGTCTACATCATGTACGGTCGACATTCCCGCAGTGTGTGCGTGGATCTCGGTCGCTTCGTGACGGAGCCGGACGGCACGCCGGTCAAGGAAATAGTTCCGCTCTTTGATCTCGTGGCGCTTCGAACTGACCATTTCCTTGCGGCTCAGAGAAATCCGTCGGCGAAGACCGCGAACGAGCTCTCTCGCGGGCTGCACCATCTTGCCGTTCTCCTGCAGGAGCATGCGCACCCCCTTCTCACCGACGGGGACGGAATCTTCGACGAGCTCGCTGCGGAAAGCGCCGAGCGGTATCAGCGATTCGTGCAGGCCAAGGATGTGCCGCCCGAGTGAATCCCGACGCCTCATGGCGACAGGTCAGACGCTGCGGTCTACACACTGGCGGGCGCGCGGCCGAGCTGGATGACCTGTCGCTCCGGCAGAGCGCAGCAGCTCCCGCCGACCGCCGTGCCGGTGGCATCGAACAGGCCCGCTCCCCCGCACACCCCCGTGTCAGGAAGCACCAGCTCGACGCGTGCCGCGGCCTCGTGGTCGCCGGCCAGCTCCGCCACGACAGAACGCACCTGCTCGTACCCGGTCATCGCCAGGAACGTGGGTGCGCGTCCGTAAGACTTGGCGCCGATCAGGTAGAAATCGGGCTCGGGCTGGGCGAGGTCGGCCGCGCCGGTCGCGGCTACGGAGCCGCAGGAATGGATGTTGGGGTCGACCTCGGCCGCGATCCGCACCGGAGCCTGCAGGGTCGCATCCAGCTCCAGCCGCAGCTCCGACAGGAACGACAGATCGGGCCGGAACCCGGTCAGTACGGCGACGTGATCGGCCGCTGGAAGGGTGCGGCCGTCTTCGCTCGTGAGGAGCACCAGGTCGCCGTCCCGAGCGATCTTCGAGACCCGGAATCCGGTCACCACGTCGATCAGGCCCGCGTCGACGAGTTCTTTCGCAGTGATGCCGAGTTGGCCGCGCGCGGGCAACTCGTCTGCTGACCCTCCCCCGAAGGTGTTGCCGACGGTGCCGCGGCGCAGCACCCAGGTGACCTTCGTCGTCGGGTCGCGGCGGGCGATCCGGCCCAGGGCGATGACGGCCGTCACGGCCGAGTGACCGGAACCCACGACGACGCTGTGCTTGCCCTCGTACTGCGTGCGCATCCGGTAGTCCGGGATGCGGTAGTCCAGCAGCTCCGCGACCGCCCGCTCCCCCAGCGCAGGAAGGCCGTCGGCGCCGGCCGGGTTCGGAGTCGACCAGGTGCCGGATGCGTCGATGACGGCACGCGCTTCCACCCGGTACTCGGTTCCGTCAGACGCTTCGATGTGCACGGTGAAAGGCTGCTCCGCCCGACCAGCGTCGACCAGACGGTCGCGACCGCGCCGGGAGACGCCCACGACCCGTGATCCGTAGCGGATGCGGTCGCCCAGCTCGGCGGCGAGCGGGGCGAGGTAGGCGCTGATCCACTGCGCGCCGGTCGGGTAGCCCATGGGGGGCGCTTCCCAGCCTGCGGGCTCGAGCAAGCGCGCCGCTGCCTTGTCGACCAGCTCGCTCCACTCCGAGAACAGTCGCACGTGCCCCCACTGCGACACCGCTGAAGCCGCGCTCTCGCCGGCCTCGAGAACCACCACCGGCTGGTTGCGCTCGACCAGGTGCGCGGCGGCGGCCAACCCCTGGGGGCCGGCACCGATCACGGCGACAGGAAGTTCGTTCTGCACCATCAACTCCTCACATCGACATCTCTCAATACATCGACATTGCTCGATGTATCGACGAATGTCAATACGACGTGCAAGAATTGAAGCATGACGATCGCCTCCCCCTTGCTGACCACGGACGCAGCCGCCTGCTGCACCCCCGTCACCGGCGGGGTGCTCACCGTCGATGAGGCGGAGCGCATCGCCCACACGTTCAAGGCGCTCGGTGACCCCACACGGGTTCGCCTGCTCTCGCTGATCGCGGCGAGCCAGGGCGGAGAGGCGTGCATCTGCGACCTCACCGAGCCCGTCGGATTGTCGCAGCCGACCGTCTCGCACCACATGAAACTGCTCGTCGATGCCGGCCTCGCCGTGCGCGAGCAGCGTGGCCGCTGGGCCTACTACCGAGTCGTCGACGATGCCCTCGACCGGGCGGCCCAAGCCCTCCGTTCATGACCGGCGCGCTCAGCATCCGACCGATGCAGAGCTCGGATTGGCCGGAGATCGAGGAGATCTACCGCGCCGGGATCGCCACGGGCAACGCCACCTTCGAGGCGGAACCGCCGAGCTGGGAGCATTTCAACTCCGGCAAGCTGGATGTGGGCCGACTGGTCGCCGTCGACGACGCCGGCACCGTTCTCGGCTGGGTCGCCGCCTCGGCGGTGTCGTCCCGCGAGGTCTATCGCGGCGTGGTCGAGCACTCCGTGTACATCGCTCCGGCCGCCGCAAACCGAGGCATCGGGCGCCAACTCGTCGAGGCCTTCATCGCCGCCACGGAAAGGGCGGGTATCTGGACGATCCAGTCGAGCATCTTCCCCGAGAACACGGCCAGCCTTGCGCTGCACGACCGGGCCGGGTTCCGCCGGATCGGCACGCGCGAGCGCATCGCGCTGATGACCTACGGCCCGTGGACCGGGCAGTGGCGAGACACCGTCCTCATCGAACGCCGTTCCGCCGGTTCCCCCTTCTAGACGCCGTGGGCTCGAAGGCTTCAGCCTGGACTCCGCAGTCGAAGACTCCGTCATGGCAGCTGCGCGGCGCGAGAGCTTCTCCACATCTGTCGAACTATCACTAGCCTTGGACGATGATCTCCCCCGCGGCACGACCGGCACTGGCGGCCGTGGTCGTCATCCTGACTCTGACCGGATGTACGGTCTCACCTCAGGCCGATGACGGCTTCAACCGCATCGAATCGACGATCGCCTCGTGGGAGGGAGTCGAGGCGGTCGTGGTAGGCGGCGCCTTCAACGGGTTGCCGACCAGCCGCACGCTCTCCGTCGACGTCACGCTCGACGACACCACCTCCGCCGATCTTCCCGACTACCTCGATCGAACCCTGGACGCGGCGTGGTCGTTCGACGTCTACGAGCCCTCCGGGGTCTCGGTCTCCTTCGTCGACGGCGCGCAATCCGTTCCCGACGGACAGATTCCGCTGAGGCTCGACCTCACCGACGTCGCGGCCGAGCTGGGATTGCCCGATACCGCTGTGCACAAGAACTTCGTGATGGTGCCCTCGGAGCAGATGGCAGAGCTGTACGGACCATGGCCCGCCGGATGACGGCCTGAAAGTTCGGCTGGATCAGAGAGCCAAGAAATAGGGGCCGATTGGATCGCGATATCCCCTCGCCCAACCTTCTGACAGGACTTTGGGGCCCCCGCACCGGAGCACCAGCTTCTTCTTCTGACATCTGCCCGCAGCGGGGGTGCGCAATAACCTGATCAGTGCTGTGCGGCGAGCCCATTGAGAAACGCGGACATCTCCAGAGGCCGACCGACGAGCGGCGTGGGGGCATCCGCCCGGATGCCGTCAAGAAGGACGGGCAGCAGGCGTCGCCAGAGCTGCGGCTCTGCAGCGCCGAAAGTGTCGATGATGTGGGCCATGGCCGCCATCAGGACGCCGATATCGGTGGCCGTCACATCGGTGCGGATCGTGTGCTGCTCGCGACCGCGCCGCAGTAACGCCTGGACGCAGCGCCCGATCCGGGTCTGGACCTCGCCGGCGTCCGGTCCGGAGTTCGGAGCGCCCCTGAG